>NZ_JBHXSK010000044.1:0-106150 GCF_042716195.1 Streptomyces sp. NPDC058683 | reverse complement strand
CATCAGGCGTCCACCATGGACGAGGGCGGACGCGGTCTGTTTCTTGTCGCCCGGCTCGCCGAGCGCTGGGGGGCGCGGCACACGCAGGAGGGAAAGGTGATCTGGACCGAGCAGCCCCTGCCGCAGACACCGCCAGCCAGCATGGAAGTGCGGTCAGTCGCCACGCCGGGCTACCTCAGCCAGGACGCCCCGCAGCTCTCCCAAGCCGTGCCGCAAGGCTGACGGCAGGGAATTTCGAGGGAACTGGCGCAGAACAACCAAATTAGTCCTAAACATGGTGTTCCGCGCCCAATGGCTGTGCCTCTGCATCCTTCTAGCGTTGTTCCTGCTGACTCCGTTGGATCCCCGCTGGGAGCAATCGGAACAGGAAAGCGACACGTCACACGGCAGTCGACGCCGGCTGGACCGTCCCGAACGGTGCTTTCCCGAGCGCCAACGAAACCTTCCGGCGTGGAGCCGTAGGGACGTCGGCCCGCTCATCCACTTTCACTCAACCATTTCGAAGGAGCCACCCATGCGCATGGGAAACCTCTCCGGCCGACTCACCTTGTTCACCGGGCAGGGCGCGGTGGATGTCGAGAAGGCCAGCGGCGGCCGGTTCGGCCCCGACCCGCAGGTGGTGTACCACGCCTGGGGGGACTTCCTTGACTGGGCCAAGGACGCCGACCTGGGTGACGCGTCCGCGTTCGAGACCACCGATCTCGGCTCGCCGACTCCGGCGCCGGCCCAGGTGTTCGCCGTGGGACTGAACTACCGCGAGCACGCCGCAGAGTCCGGGCTGGCCGCCCCGGACAAGTTCCCACTGGTGTTCACCAAGTTCCGCACCGCGATCAGCGGACCGGTCGGCACGGTGACGCTGCCCGAGGGCGGGCACACCGACTGGGAGGTGGAGCTGGTCGTGGTGATCGGACGGCGGGCTGAGCGGGTGCCTGCCGCAGATGCCTGGTCCTATGTGGCCGGGGTGACCGTGGGTCAGGACATCTCCGAGCGGATCCTGCAGACCACAGGCCCCGCGCCGCAGTTCAGCCTCGGCAAGTCCTTCCCCGGGTTCGCCCCGATGGGGCCGTGGCTGGTCACCGTGGACGAGTTCGACGATCCCGACGACCTCGAACTCGGCTGCGCCATCGACGGTGAGGCGGTGCAGCACTCCCGCACCAGCAACCTGATCTTTCCGGTGCCCCAGCTGATCGAGGGCCTGGCGGCGACCCTGACCCTGCTGCCCGGTGACGTGATCTTCACCGGCACCCCGGCCGGCGTCGGCATCGGCCGCAACCCGCAGCGGTGGCTGCAGCCGGGCGAGGAACTGGTCAGCTACATCACCGGCATAGGCGAGCTTCGCCAGCGATTTGCGAGTGCCTGAAACCGGGAGTGGGCGATCTGTCACCGGCCGGATTCGATCCCGACCCCTGTGCCGTATCCGCTGCAGGGCCGCGAGCAGCTGAACATGGATCATGCCGAAATGGAGCGTCAGTCGTGCAGTATGTCGATTACAAGTACTTCCGGACCAGGTTTGATTCCGGAGTCGCATTCGTCACCATCGATCACCCGCCGATAAATCTTCTGGATGAAGCTCTTTCGGAGGAATTCGACAGGATCGGCAGAGAAATCGAGGACGATGAGAGCGTCCGAGTCGTGGTCTTCCAGAGCGCGCTTCCTGATTTCTTTGTAGCCCACTCCGGTCTGGGTCGGGTCGGAAGCGTTTCCAAAAAAGTGTCCAACACGCGCAGCTTCCGTCTTACGCAGACGATCGGCGAGCGGTTCAGGAACATGCCCAAAGTGAGCATTGCGAAAGTCGAGGGTCGGGCGCGGGGTGGAGGCAGTGAGATCGCGCTGGCCATGGACATGCGTTTTGCTGCCATCGGCAAAGCGGTCTTCGGCCATCCGGAGGTGGCGATCGGGCTTGTTCCGGGTGGCGGCGCCACTCAGAGACTGCCACGGCTCATGGGGCGGGGACGCGCCTTGGAGGTAATCCTGGGTTGCGGTGATATCCCAGCGGAGCTGGCAGAGCGCTACGGATACGTGAACCGAGCGTTGCCGGCGGACGAGCTGACGCCATTTGTCGAAGAACTGGCTCACCGCATCGCCTCATTTCCTGCGCATGCCATCGCCCACGCCAAGGCGTCCGTGGACACTGGAGCCTTCAGTTCCCTTTCGGAGGGGCTCCTGGTGGAAGCTCGTGAGTCCGATTTGAGTGTCGCCAGCGGGGTGACGCAGGCGCGCATGGCGGAAGCATTGAAGGCCGGTGCTGAAACCTACGAAGGCGAGTTGGAGATGGCTTATCTGTCGAAACTCTCCCCAATGAAGTAACCCTCGATTGCGGATCTCCATTGGGTGGACTTCAAAGTCTTCCGGATGCGAATCCTGCCCTTGCCGATCCGGAAACATCGACGCTCTGCCGCACCACTGGAGGCCCTCGCATGAGGAAACTTCTCGTCCCCCGAACCACGCGCATCGGACGTCCGGACGGACCGGCCCAGCCCGATGCGATTGGCATCGAACACCTCGGCGGCTCACCGGCAGACCTGGCCCGCGACCTGACCGGACTACTGGGTTCTGAGCAAGTCCTGCATCGGCTCTCGGACCTGGTGCGGTACGCCTCGGACGCGAGCCCCTACCGACTTCTTCCGCAGGCCGTCGTGCGACCGCGAGACGCCGGCGACGTCGCCGCCCTGTTCGACTACTGTCGCCGGACCGGGCGCCACACCACACTCCGAGCCGGAGGCACCAGCCTCAACGGTCAGTCACAGTCCGACGACATCTTGATCGACGTCCGGCACAACTGGAACGGAATGACCGTCGAAGACGACGGCGCCCGCCTACGGGCGCGCCCCGGCACCATCCTGTCTCATGCGAACGCCGTCCTCGCACGCTATGGGCGCCGACTCGGTCCCGATCCGGCGAGCGCCGACGTCGCCACAATCGGCGGAGTCGTCGCCAACAACGCGGGAGGGATGCGGTGCCGGCTGTCCCGAAACGCATACCACTGTGTATCCGGGATCACCTTCGTGCTCCCCTCCGGAACCACGATAAATACCGAAGCCGACGACGCCGAGTCCGAGTTCCGCAAAGCGGAACCCGCACTCGCTGACGGCCTGCTCACCCTTCGGGAAGAAATACTCGCCGATGAAGAACTCGTCGAACGGATCAAGCACAAGTACACAATCCGTAACACGACAGGGTACGCACTCAACGCCTTCCTCGACGCGGAGACCCCGCTGGAGATCTTCCGTCGACTGCTCGTCGGCTCGGAAGGAACCTTGGCGTTCATGGCCGAGGTCGTGATCGACACCCTCCCGAACCCCGGAACCACTACCGTGACCTGGATCTCGACCGAATCCATCGATGCGGCGGCACGTTTGGTACCCGCGCTGGTCGGCCTGGGCGCCGAGGCGGTGGAACTGATGATGGCCCCCGCGCTGACCGAGGCCGCGAAGGCCTTCCCCGGCGCCCCCGACTACTGGCGCACGCTCGATCCCAAGGCGGCCGCTCTCCTCGTGGAGTTCCGCGGCGAAGCCGACGTGCTCGACGACGCCGAGCAGAGCGTCGAAGAGCTTCTCAAGGACACCACCCTGCTGCACCCGATCGAGTTCACTCGAGACGAAGAACTCATCGAGTTCGACTGGCGGGTACGCGAGGGCCTGCTCGGCATCGTCGGCCACCTACGACCAGAAGGAAGCGCAGTCGTCAACGAAGACGTCTGCTTCCCTCCCGCGCGTATCGCTGAAGGAGCCCACGACCTGCAGCAACTGCTCAGCAAGCACGGCTTCCTCCCCGGGGTCGCCGGCCACGCCGCCTACGGCAACCTGCACTTCACGTTGACTCCCATGCTCTCCGAGGAGGCCGACAAGGAACGCTACGGGGCATTCATGTCCGACCTCGTAGACTTGATCATCGAAAAGTACGATGGCTCGCTCAAGGCCGAACACGGCACCGGACGCAACATGGCACCCTTCGTGGAACGTGAGTGGGGTGCCAAGGCCACCGACATCATGCGGCGCCTGAAACGCCTCGCCGATCCCCACGGGGTCCTTGGACCAGACGTCATCCTGACGAACGACGAAGGTATCCACCTCAAGCATTTCAAATCCACGCCCAAGATCGAACAAGTAGCGAACCTGTGCATCGAATGTGGATTCTGCGAGGCCGCGTGTCCCAGCCGCAACGTGACCACGACCCCCCGGCAACGGATCGCCCTCCGCCGAGAGATGGCCCGACAGCCCGAGGATTCTCCGATGCTCGCACAGCTCCAGGCCGAGTATGAGTACGACGCCATCGAGACGTGCGCCGCTGACGGCACCTGCGCCATACCGTGCCCCGTGCAGATCAACACCGGGGACCTGATGAAGGGCTTCCGGCGTGCCGAATCCACCGCTGCCCATGAGCGTGCCGGGCTGGCCGCGGCCAAGCACTGGGGTCGGATCGAGAGGCTGGCGCGTATAGCGATGTCGGGTGTCGACGGTGTCCAGTCCCACATCGGCGTGAAGGTCCTCACGGAGCTGACCGACGCGGCACGCTCCGTCGCCAGCAGCGATGTCATCCCCTCGGTACCGGGTCCCATGCCCCACCCGGCACCGGCTCACCTCCCGCATACCGAACGGGAGTCGGCGTGCGCGGTGTACTTCCCGGCTTGCATCAACCGTATCTTCGGGCGCGACCCCGACAAGCCGACCACGCCATCGCTTCCGGAGGCGTTCGTCGCGCTCTCCGCCCGCGCCGGCAAGCCACTGTGGATACCCGATGACGTCCGCGGACTGTGCTGCTCGACGCCGTGGGCGAGCAAGGGTTTGGCAGAGGGGCACCGCTGGATGGCGGAGGCGATCTGCGACGCCCTCTGGCGGTGGAGCGACCACGGTTCGCTGCCTGTCGTGGTCGACGCCGCATCCTGTACCCACGGGCTGCTCGACGACGTCGCCAAGCACGTCGACGAGACGCGGCGCGCGCAGATGGACGCCATGAGTATCCGAGACTCGATCACCTGGTGCCGGGACCTGCTTCCCCTCCTCTCGGTGAACCGCAAGCTCGAGACGGTCGCACTTCACCTCACGTGTTCCACGACGCACCTCGGGCTCAACAACGATCTCAAGGCCGTCGTGTCCTTCCTGGCGGACACGACCGTGGTGCCGGTCGGCACAACCTGCTGCGGCACCGCGGGAGACCGTGGTCTGCTCCATCCGGAGTTGGTGGTCTCCGCGACACGGGATGAGAAGGCCGGACTCGACGCCTCTCCGGCGCAGGCATACCTCTCGGCAAACCGCACCTGCGAGATGGGTCTGAGGCAAGCCACCGGGCAGCCGTACGAGTCCTTCGTGTTCCTGCTCGAAGAACTCACGAGACCATCTTGAACTGACACGGCAGACGGACAGCGAGCCACCTCACCGTGGCCGAGCTTCGAGCGCGGAGAGCGTGCACGTCCCTGGCGCTCCACCGGCGCGACTGAGCCGGGTGCGGGAAGCACCTTGGCGACCGAAGGCGTAATCGGCAGAACCCGGCGCGGGGCGATGAGGGAGCGGTACCGAATCCGGTGGCGTAGCGGGTCCTGGGACGGCGCGTGATGACGGCTGTGCCGATGGCGTCGGCGATGACGCTGGGCGTGGAGTTGCGGTTGCGGGTGTGCTCGGCCTGGCGGGGATCGGCGGGCCGCTCACCGTGCTGTACGTCGGCCCCCCCCGCCGGCCTGGGCGACCACGAGACGTCCGGGTCCGACGAGCACCTCGAGACCGCGGGCAGACTGCAGCGCATCCCCGACCCGATGACGGCCGTCCCCGCGATGCTGCTGACCGCCGCACTGGCCGTCGGAGTGATACCCGGCTTCGCCGAACAGGTCGCCCACCACGTCGAAGAGACCGGATCGGACGCTGCCCTGTGCCGGTCCGTCGGACGGTGAGATCACCGGAATCCGGTGAGGACCGCTCACCTGTCCCGCGGCGAACCTGGGCACGCGCGGCGCGGCATGCGCGTTCGCGGCTTCACCGCCCGGGCGAAGTCGGAAGGAGATTGTCATGACTCCGTTGAAGCCAGGCACGGCACTTGACCCGCCGGCGACTTCGGCAACGTCCGGCAGGGAGGCGGTTTCATGAGTGAGCGGGTGGCGGTGGTGGTCGGTGCGGGCGGAGGCCTGGGCCGTGCCACGGCCGTGGTCCTCGCGGACGCCGGATTCACCGTGACGGCCGTCGACCGCACGGAGAAGGCGTTGGACGAACTGCCCGACGCCATCGGCCGGGAGGTGGGCGACGCCACCGATCCGGCCGTGGCCAGGAACCTCATCGACCGGATCGCCGCCGGGTCCGGACCTCCCGAGGTGCTGGTGAACGCCCTCGGGGCGTTCCGCCCGGGAGAGGCGGTCGCCACGACACCCGAGGACCTGCGGCTCATGCTGGACGTCAACCTCGGCGCCGCGCTGTGGCTGAGCCAGGCGGTGGCGCCGCACATGCGCCGGCTCGGCAGAGGCGCCATCGTGCACGTGTCCGCCCGCCCGGCGGCCGAGCCGACCGCCGGCATGGCCGCCTACAGCCTCGGCAAGGCGGCGCTCAACCATCTGGTGCGCATTCTCGACCTGGAGCTGCGCCCGGACGGCATCCGCGTGAACGCGGTGGCGCCGCAGCTCCTCGACACGGCCAGGAACCGGGCGGTGTTTCCTCCGGAGGCGCTGGCCCACGCCGTCCGGCCGGAGGCGATCGCGCAGGTCATCGCCTTTCTCGTCGGCGACCTCGCGACCCACATCAGCGGCGCGATCGTGCCGGCCTACGGCGCCTAGCCCGGACAGGCCGGACCACCCCGTCCGTCATCCACACCCCCCATGCGGCACCGACCGACCGGAGTAGACCACCATGTCATCGACGAACCGCCGCTCGTTCCTCGCCCGCAGCGCGGCGCTGGCCACCGTGCCCACGGTCGCCGCGCTGGCCGACGGCACACTCGCCGGCCAGGCATCCGCCGCGACCCTGCCCGACTACGCGCCGATCCCGCCGTCCGCACTCGGTCCCGCCGTCAACGCGCAGGGCTACTACGTCGGCCGGATCGAGAAGAACCTGTACTGGGTCACCGACGGCACCTACCAGGCGGCGTTCCTGACGACCCGTGAGGGTGTCGTGCTGTTCGACGCGCCCCCGTCCATCGGACACAACCTGCAGCGCGCCATCGACGAGATCGCCTCCGCCAACGGCGTCTCCAACAAGGTGACCCACCTCGTCTACTCCCACCACCACGCCGACCACCTCGGCGCCTCGTCGCTGTTCGGCCGGCACGTCGTACGGATCGGCCACACCGAGACCAAGAAGTTCCTGGCCGGCTACAACGACCCGGCCCGGCCGGTTCCCGACGTCACCTTCGACAAGCGCCACACGCTGCACGTCGGCGGGGAGCGCGTCGAGCTGGCCTGGCACGGCACCAACCACACCTCCGACAGCGTCTACATCCACCTGCCGCACCACAACACCCTCATGCTCGTCGACGTCCTGCTGCCCGGCTGGGTCCCCTTCGACAGCTTCAACCTCAACGAGGACGTTCCCGGCTCCATCGCCGCCCCCGCCAAGGCCATGAGCTACCCGTGGAAGCACTTCGTCGGCGGCCACATCGGCAGGCTGGGCACCCGCCAGGACATGACCGTGTACCAGCAGTACGTGGACGACATCATCGACAACGTCAAGAAGGCGCTCGTGGCGGTCGACCCCACGCCGTACTTCACGAAGTACGGGGACAACGCGTGGGCCGCGGTCAAGGAGTACCAGGCCGCCCAGGTCGCCTACGCCTCCGACCCGGTCATCAGGAAGTACACCGGCGTCCTCGCCGCCGCCGACGTCTACACCGCCAGTACCACCTTCATCATCCTCGAATCGCTCCGCCTCGACCTCGGCGTGGGCTCGCAGGTCCACGACTGATCACACCTGATCACCGGACTCCGATCGCGACAAAGGAGCACGACGATGAGCAAGGACTTGGGTGTCTGGGCCGCGCAGGACTGTGCCCTGGTGCTGATCGACTATCAGAACGAGATGTTCGAGGTCATACGCTCGGAGACGAACGCCGACCTGGCCGAGCTGCATGTGCGGCTGCTGGCCAAGACCGCCAAGGCGTTCGACATGCCGATCGTCCTCTCGACCGTGGGTGTCACCTTCGGGTTCAACGGACCGACGCTCCCGTCGATCGTGTCCGAGCTCGACGGCGTCGAGCCGATCGACCGGTCCTCGATGAACGCCTTCGAGGACCGGGCCTTCCGCGAGGCCGTGGAGGCGACCGGCCGCAAGCGGCTGATCATCGGCGGACTGCACACCGAGATCTGCCTGACGTTCGCCTCCGTCCAGGCGCTCAAGGACGGCTACGAGGTCATGTACGTGACCGACGCCGTCGGCGGCCGTTCGCAGACCGCGCACCGCACCGCCATCGAACGGCTGGCGCACGCCGGCGCCGTTCCGACCACGGCACTCGCGGTGGTCACCGAGCTCTTCCGGGACTGGGCGACGCCGCTGGCCGGGCCGGCCCGCGAGGTCATCAACTGGTACTTCAACGAGGTCCCGAAACTGACGGACGAGGTCGGCGTCGCGGAGGCGGAGAAACTCGCCGCGGCGGACCAGAAGGAGCAGTGAGATGCCGGGCCGGCTGACGGGAAAGGTCTGCCTTGTCACCGGCACCGGCGGAAGCATGGGGCGTGCCACCTCCCTGGCGTTCGCCAGGGAGGGCGGTTCCCCGGTGACGCGCCAACTGGCCATGTAAAGCGGTGAGTTCGGGATCCGCGTGAACTCGATCTCGCCGGGACTGGTCGAAAGCAACGCCACTCGCGCCGAGTTGGAGGACGACGGGTTCGCCCGTCGGATGCTCGACCGAACGCTCCTGGGCCGCGTGGGCCGGCCCGAGGACGTGGCGAACGCCGCGCTGTTCCTCGCGTCCGACGAGAGCTCGTACGTGACCGGCATCGACCTCGTCATCGACGGCGGCATGAGGGTCTGGTGACCGACATGGTTCGGCACAGATGAGGGAGATTCCACCATGCCCAGCAGCAACACCGACGTGGCGCCCGCAGCTGTTCGATCTCTATGGCCGTGAAGCTGGCACTGACGAGCCGTCAGGGCGGACGAAAGCCACTTCGCGCGGCGTGCCGGAATCCGCCTGCGTGGACTCGCGGACGATCACGAGCGTGTCGTCCTTGGTGTCTCGTGGGAGTAGTGGACGACCGTCGGCTTCGTGGAGGGCGAAGGCGGCGAAGTGCCTGCCGAGGCCGACGATGCCGATCCGTACGCTGGAGATCGAGGGGACGAAGAGGGCAGCCAGCGGTGTGTCGTCGTGGCCGATCACCGCGAGGTCGTCAGGGACGGACACGCCGGCTCGGATCGCCGCGCCCACCACGGCCGCCGCACTGTCGTCGTTGTACGCGGCGATGCCGGTGACGCCTTCCTCGCGCCAGCGCCGGACCGCTTCGTGGGCGGAACCGTCGGCGTGGTCCACAGGCCGGACGTCGATCGGATCGAGACCGAGGCGGGCAGCTGTCTTCCGGGCCGTGCGTACACGGGTGTCGAGCAGCTGGGAGACGCGCGGGTCGACGGGGGCGGCGAAGCCGATCCTCCGATGGCCCTGCTCCCGCAGGTGCTCGATCTGAAGGGCCGTGCCCGCGGTGAGCGCCGGCCAGTCGTCCAGCCTCGTGGGTTGGTCTGCGGCGGGATGGATCCTGGTGATGCCGCAGGCCCGCATCGAGGCCAGCTCGTCGGCGTCGAAGGGGCTGAATCCCAGAACGACGTCCGGGGTGAGCAGTTCCCACAGGGGACGCGCCCGCCCCGCGGCATAGCGCATGCAGGTGACCAGCGTGTACCCGGCCTCGTCCAGCGCGAGCGCGGCCTCGTCGAGGTGCTGCTGCATGGGGAGTCCGGCCGCCCAGTCCGGCAGGACGAACAGGATCACCTTGCTGCTGCCGCGCCGCAGCGTCTGCGCCGCCCGGTGCGGGCGATAGCCCAGGCGCGCCGCCTCCGTGAGTACCCGCTGACGGGTGGTCTCCGGGATCGTCTGCCCCGGGGTGTCGTTCAGGACGAACCCCACGGTCGCCCGCGAGAGCCCCAGCGACCCGGCCACGTCCGCCGCCGTGACCCGCTTCCGTTCCGACGCACCCACTGTTTCCTCCGCAGCCGTCGTTCACAGGCCGCGTCCACGCTACCTGTTTCCCCATACACCTTACTTTCACGTGCTAGCCAAGAAGGGATCGCAGGCCCGGGCCGGCCCGGTGGTGTAGCCCGCTACACCACCAGTACGGGGGAACACTGCCTCGCGGTCGCGGACCGATGACGGGATCGTTGACGCCGAAGACGGGTGCATCCTGAGGCGCTCTGGTTAACTAGCACGTGATAGTTACTAGCACGAGATAGTTGCGTTATCACCTGAGGGAGTGGAGTGGTGGCGATGGACCCGGCTCAGCGTGCCGATGCCCTTCTGGCCCGGATGACCTTGGAGGAGAAAGCTCTTCAGTTGACCTCGGTGATGGGGGCCGGCCTGTCCGGCGCCGGCGGCGGCGATCCGGAGCGGTTGGCGGCGCGGCTGGAGCACGGGATCGGCCAGGTCTCCGGTCTCGCGAGCTTCGGTGCCAAGCCGCCCGCCGAGGTCGCGCGCACCGTCAACCAGATCCAGAGCTTCCTGGTGGAGAAGACACGACTGGGCATTCCCGCGGTCTTTCACAACGAGGCGCTCAACGGCGTCATGGCTCCGGGATTCACCGTCTTCCCGACCGGCATCGCGCTCGCCGCCACCTGGGACCCGGAGGCGGTCGGGCGGATGGCGGCCCTGATCGGCCGCCAGATGCGGGCGATCGGCATGCGCCAGGCACTGTCTCCGGTGCTCGACGTGGCCCGGGACGCGCGTTGGGGCCGTGTCCACGAGACGTACGGCGAGGACCCGTACCTGGTCTCCGCGTTGGGCGTCGCCTACGTGCGTGGTCTGCAGGGCGAGGGCGTCCTCGCCACCGCGAAGCACTTCCTGGGTTACGGCGTGACCGAGGGCGGCCAGAACATGGCCGCGACCGCGGTAGGCGCACGGGAGTTGTACGAGGTGCACGCCCGCCCGTTCGAGGCCGCGATCCACCTGGCCGGGCTCGGCTCGGTGATGAACTCCTACTCCGAGTACGACGGCGTGCCCGTCGGTGCCTCCCGCGCGATCCTCACTGAACTGCTGCGCGAGCGCATGGGGTTCACCGGCACCGTCGTCGCCGACTACATGACCATCGAGTGGCTCGCCTCGCGCCAGCGGGTCGCCGCAGACAGTCAGGAGGCCGGTGTCCTGGCCCTGGCCGCCGGGCTGGACGTCGAACTGCCCGAGATCGCCGGCTACGGCCCCGCCCTCACCGAGGCTGTCAAGGCGGGCCGGATCGGCGAGGACGTACTGGACCGGTCCGTACGCCGCGTGCTGCGCGACAAGTTCGCCCTCGGCCTCTTCGACCACCCGTACGTCGACGAGGACCCGGTCGTCATCCGGCGGACCGCTGCCGAAGGAACCAAACTGGCACGGGAGTTGGCCCGCAAGTCGGTGACCCTGCTGAAGAACGAGGGTGCCGTCCTTCCCCTGGCACCCGGCATCCGCAGGGTCGCGGTCGTCGGACCTCTGGCCGACGACGTCACGGCCGCCTTCCCCACCTACACCTATCCGGCGATACGAAAGATGCTCATGCGGTCCGCCGCCGGTGCAGCGATGCCGGGCACCGAGTCGGTGTCGGACGCCTCGGCACCGTCCCTGGCCGCCGAGATGGCGGCCGTCCCGGACGGCGACGGGTGGATCCGCTCCGAGTACGACACGCTCTCCATCACCGAGGCCGTCCGGCAGGCCCTGCCCGACGCCGAGGTCACTGGCGTGACCGCGCTGGAGGACACCGGAGCCGCGTTGGCCGCCGCCCGCGACGCCGACGTGGTGATCCTGGCGCTCGGCGGACACGCGGGCTGGCTCCCCGACGGCACCGAGGGCGAGGGCCATGACACCACCGACCTGGAACTACCGTCCGCGCAAGCGCAGTTGGTCAAGGAGGTCGCCGCGACCGGCACTCCGGCCATAGCCGTTGTACAGACTGGGCGGCCGTTCACGATCACGTCCGTGGTCGACCAACTGACCGCCGTCGTCTGGGCGTTCTACGGCGGCCAGGAAGGCACGCGGGCCGTCGCAGACGTCCTGACGGGTGCGACCGAGCCGGGCGGCAGGCTGCCGTACAGCATCCCGCGACACGTGGGGCAGGTGCCCCTCCACCACGGGCAGAAGACCGGCAGCGGCTACCGTCGCACCGGCCAGGACATGCACCGCGGCTACCTCGATCTGCCCGCCACGCCGTTGTTCGCGTTCGGATACGGACTGGGCTATACGACGTTCCACTACGGCGAGTTGGCCCTCGACCGCGCCGAAGTGCCCGTCGACGGGACGATCACCGTGTCCGTGCCGGTCGCCAACACCGGCGACCGGGCCGGCGACGAGGTCGTCCAGCTGTACTTCCACGACACCGCCACCGGCCTCACCCGGCCCGCCCAGGAACTCGTCGGGTTCCAGCGGATCCACCTCGCTCCCGGCGCCACGGCCACCGTCGAGTTCACGGTCCGGATGAGCCAGCTCGGCTACGTCGGCCTCGACGGTGCGTTCGTCCTGGAGCCCGGCCCCGTCGACGTATCGGTCGGCGCCGCCTCCGACGACATCCGCACGACGGGCCGCTTCGAGATCACCGGCGACACCATCACCCTCGACGGCCGGCGCTCCTACCTCTCCGAGGCCGTGACACGGCAGGGGTGACGCCCGTCGTCGGCCCCTCCCGTTCACCACCACCGCCCACATACACCTCTCACTCGACAGGCACTCCCATGAAAAAGCAGATGTCCGTCTTCTCCCTGCTCCTGCTCTTCTTCGTTTTCATGGCCGGTATCGGCGCTTCCATCGCCGCCGGACAGGTATTCGAGGGCAGGGAGAAGCAGCTGGTCACCGTCGGCGGGATGGTCATCGCGTTCGTGACGAGCACCATCCTCATGAAGCAGCAGCGGGTGCGGGACTTCCTCGGCTCCAGGCCGGTGCTGTGGTTCCTGTTCCTGTTCAACGCCGGTGTCGCCACGGGCTGTTACTTCCTTCTCGACGGCGTGAAGGGCATCGCGGCCGCCGCCGGTATGGGCCTCGTGTCGCTCGGCGCGGGCGCCGGCCTCCTCAAGAGCCCCAGGAAGAAGCCGGCCCACGCCTGAGGCACGCTTCACCGAGCTCGACGGCGCGTCCCCGTTCGCCCCGTCGGCCGAACTGCTCGCTGCGCGACAGCGGGAAGTCCCTGTCGCGCGGCCCGGCCTGCTCGATCGAGGCTGTGGCGAAAGGGTCACGCACGCCCGGACGTGCTGTCGGCGGCCACTCAGTAGATTGGCCGCGGCGAGGTAGTGCCGCAGACGCGGGAACGGGCCAGTTCTGCCCTGGTGTCAAAGCCACGTTCGGCGGGGATGCGGGCGGCCCGGCAGTGGTCCACATCGTTCGTCGACGACCTGGTGGCCACAGCTCCCGAATCCACCCAGTCTCCGCCCCACCTCGAGGTGTAGGCGACGAAGACGCCGACCTGGTCAGCTCGCAGTCCGCCCGGCCATGCCGGAGCACGGCCACCGCAGCCCGGGGGAGACGGCACCCTTGTTGAGGAATCCGGTGTCGTCCACGATCAGGAAGCCCTCCGGAGCTCCGGGCCGCTGGGCCACCAACTCCTGTACTCCGTGTCGGAGCTCGCCAGCGGCCCGTCCGCTTCGCGAGAGCGGGTGCCGTGATCCACGGCAGGTCTACGGTCACCGCTCCCGCGGAAGAGCGCCGCGTATGATCAGGTCACCGCGATCAGGAGTGTCCGCGCCGTAGATAGCAGTGATTACTGGAGAGGGGCAGTTTCACGTGACGCCCCCTAGGAGAAGCACTAGCGCTGACGTCGCCCGTGAGGCCGGCGTCTCCCGCGCCACGGTGAGCTATGTACTGAACGACCGCCCTGGCCAGGTCATCCCTGAAGCGACTCGCCGCCGCGTCCTCGAAGCGGCCGAACGCCTTGAGTACCGCCCTCACGCTTCGGCCAAGGCCCTGGCAGCCGGACACAGCGATGTCGTCCTGTTGTCGATTCCCGACCTTCCCATCGGCCCCAGCATCAGCCGGTTCGTCGAGGAGCTCGCAGGCGCACTCGCCGGACAGGGCCTGACCCTGGTCACGCATCTGATGGGCGCGCATGGACGACCACTGCCTGATGTGTGCGCAGCGGTCGCCGCTTCGGCCGTGATCGGTTTCGATTCATTCGACGAATCCACCCTGCAGGCGCTGCGGCGCATGGGGGTGCGCGTGGTCCTGCCGGACGAGGCGGACCACTTCCCCGCCATGCCGCCGCTCGGGCGGATGCAGGCAGGACACTTGCTGGCCCGAGGACACCGCAGCATCGGCTACTTGATGCCTGCACAACCGGGCTTCCGGAGCATGGCCGAGGAGCGTCTCCGGGGCGTGCGCGAGGAGTGTCATGAAGCGGGTGTCGAACCGCCGCTCGTCCTTGTCGGCGAGCTCGACATCAGCGCACTCACTCCTCTGGTCTCGCAGTGGAGGGAGCGGGGCGTCACCGGTGTGTGCGCCTTCAACGACGAACACGCCATCGCGCTGTTGGCCGCAGTCCGCGAAGCCGGCCTGAGCGTGCCGAAGGATCTTGCGGTGGTCGGCGCGGACGATATTCCGATGGCACGCTTCGCCGCCCCGGCGCTGTCCACGGTCTACTTCGACCTCCAGGAAGCCGGCCGGCACCGAGCCGAAGCGGTTGTGGCCTCGCTGTCCGGCACCCCGGTGTCCAGCACCGTGCCTTCCACCAGCCTGCGACTGCGCCAGCGATCCTCTACCTGACAGGACTGCCCTGCTGCCGTCCGGGCAGCTCCGCGGCGCTGTCATGCCCCGGATGCCCTCCCCGCAACACGGCAGGCTTCAGCGCCCTGTTGACAAGTCGCCCATATCCACGCCCCACCCCCGTTGCGCATTCGTTACCTCCTCTCGCCTTGTCGCTCTCCCGTGTCTGCTGTTTGCTGACTTACGCGCGTCACTTACGCGCGTCACTAACATTCAGTCGTCGGGATAGTCCATCAGGTCACTCTGTGTGCCCGCAGGGGTATTCCGGCTGAAGTGGTGGCAGTCCTCCCCGCTGGCTCGAAGGAGAGTCTCATGCGCGATTCGACCGCCGCTCTCGTGGCGAGAGACGGCTTCAGCGGCGGAGCTCGGCACTTACTGCGTGAACTGGCGTAGCCGCTCGCGTCGCGCCGGGGACTCCCCAGGGGCGCGGCGCGCCCTCGGCTGCACTGCCTGGCTCCCGATCGCCGCACGGAACCTCGGTCCGACTGCGCTCCCGACCGAACCGCAGGAGAGGACGGCGGTCTCGCCGCTTCCATCACTCCAGCTCCCTGCCCGTCACACCTGAAAGGCGATCCATGCCCTCCACGGAGACCGTCCCGGAGATGAGACCGCAACCGGATGACGCCGGTTTCTCCCGGCATCACATATTTGCCCTGGTGGCCCTGCTGTGGACTGTGGCGCTCAACCCGATCACGGGTCTGCTCGCCGGTAATTCCCAGGCGGAAGTGGCCATCCACTTCCGTACGACGCAGATCGCCTGGTTCACCCTCGGCTCCACCCTCGTCGGCGTCTTCATGACCCCCTTCGCCATGAAGGCCGCCGCCATGTACGGCAAGAAGCGGACCATCGTCGTCATCACGGCCCTCGGCCTGGTCGGTGACGTGGCCGCGGCACTGGCGACCAACTACTCGGCCCTGTTGGTCGGGCGCATTCTGGCGGGCGTCTACGTGCCCAGCGCAGCCATCGCCTATTCCATGGCGCGTGACGTCTTCCCGAGACGTACGGTCGGCACGGCCAGCGGCATCCTTGCCGCGAGCGTCGGTCTGGTCGGCCTGGGCGGACCCTTCCTCTCAGCCTGGCTCATCGACAACCACGGCTTCCGCGGCGCCCTGTGGTTCGTCGTGGCCTCCACCCTCGTCTGCCTCCTGCTCCAGCTCGTGTTCATTCCCGAAAGCCCGGTGCGTGAGCGTGACCATCGGATGGACTGGATCGGCGGCCTCCTGCTCGGCGGCGGTCTGACCGTGGTGGTCTACGGCATCGGTGAGGGAGCCAACTGGGGCTGGACCAGCGGCAAGACGCTCGCATGGATCGGCATCGGCCTGCTCGCGGTGCTTGCCTTCATACCCTTCGAAGCCCGGGTCGCCCATCCGCTTGTCCCGCTGCAGCTGATCAAGCGGCGCCGCGTGTGGACGGTGCTCCTGGCCGCCTCCGTCGCCGCCGGTGCGACCTACGCGGTCGGCACGGTCACCATGCTGCTCACACTGATGCCCTCGATCCCCCATGTCTCCGACGGGCTGGGCTGGTCGGTGACCAAGAGCGCCGTCGTCACGGCACCGATCAGCATTCTGGTCATCGCGGTGGCGGCGTTCGCGGGCAAGCTGGCCCGCCACATCGACACCCGCCTGCTGCTGGCCTGCGGAGGCGTCCTCACCACCGTCGGCTACGGTATCGGCTCCCAACTCCACGGCAGCGAGTGGCAGTTCATCGTGATGGGCCTGATCTCCGGTCCAGGCATGGGGCTGGTCGTCTCGATCATGCCGATCATGGTCATCGAGTCCGTGGCACCCGAGGAGCAGGCCCTGGCCAACGGATCCCAGTGGCTTGTCCAAGGCGTGGTCCAGGTGGTCATCAGCCAGCTGGTGTTCACCGTCATGGCCCAAAACGGCATGGTCGCCCACGGCACCCAGTTCTACCTCGACAGCGGCTTCACCAACGGCTTCTGGCTCGTCGCCGGAGCCTGCGCCATCGGAGCCCTGCTCGTGACGCTCGTCCCCAAGGCCACCCGGCGCATCGACACCGTCGAGGCCGGACAAGCGGCCTGAAGTCCCGCCGGATCGGTCCTCACGGGGGACCGATCCGGTCGTTGGCCATTGACAGACCGGGAAAGACAAGAGAGACAGATGATTCGCACCTCCTTCAACGACAACTGGGAAACCCGGCGCAAGGTCAATCCCTTCGCCGAACTCTCCGGCCCCGTTGCCCCGTTCACCTCCGTCACCCTGCCCCACGACGCGATGATCGGCGAAGACCGTGTCGCACCGGACGGTGCCACGACCATGGAAGGAGGTGCGGGCGCCTACTTCCCCGGCGGCGTCTACGAGTACCGCAAGAGCTTCTTCGTTCCCGAGGACCTAAGCGGCCATCGCATCCTCATCGCATTCGAAGGGGTCTACCGCGACGCCACCGTCCACATCAACGGTGACTACGCAGGCCAGCGCCCCTACGGCTATTCCCACTTCACTGTCGACGCCGACCCCTACCTGCGTTACGGCCAGCACAACGAGATCCGCGTCGAAGCCCGCGCCCACCAGGACTCACGCTGGTACACCGGCGCGGGCATCTACCGTGACACCTGGATGCTGGTCGGCGGTCTCGTACGCATCGCACCCGACGGCATCCGCGTCACCACCCTCGACGTGGACGCCGGCCAGGCAGTCGTCGAAGTCGCGACCCGCCTGCACAACGACTCGATCGCAATCCGCACTCTTGACCTCACCGCCCTGCTGACCGACCCCGACGCCGAGACGGACACCGTGGGCACCACCAAGGTCACGTTGCTGCCCGGCCAGGAAACCACGGTCCGTCAGCGGCTGTACGTACGCGACGTCCGCCTCTGGGGTCCAGACACCCCCCATCTCTACACCGCGCGGATCTCCCTCCTTGAGGAGGGCACCTTCGTGGACAGCGACCACACCACGTTCGGCATCCGGGTCCTGCAGCTCGATCCCGACAACGGGCTGCGCCTGAACGGGCACACCGTCAAGCTGCGGGGCGCCTGCGTCCATCACGACAACGGCCCCCTGGGCGCGGCCACTCACACGCGTGCCGAGGAACGCCGTGTCGAACTCCTCAAGCAGGCCGGCTTCAACGCCATCCGGATCTCTCACCAGCCCATGAGCCGGGCCATGCTCGACGCCTGCGACCAGCACGGTGTTCTCGTCGTCGACGAAGCCTTCGACATGTGGACGTCCGCGAAGAGCGGCTTCGACTACAGCCTCAGCTTCCCCGAGTGGTGGGAGCGCGATCTGGAGTCGATGGTCGCCAAGGACTACAACCATCCGAGCGTCATCATGTACTCCATCGGCAACGAGATTCCCGAGGCCGGATCCGCCGTCGGAGCGGCCTGGGGACGCCGCCTCTCAGAGAAGATCCGCTCCCTCGACTCGAGCCGGTACGTCACCAACAGCATCAACAACATGCTCGCCGTCATGGCCGAGTTCGCGGCCCAGCGGAAGAAGCAGCCGAAGGAGAAGGCCAGCGACGACGGAGCCGGCATCAACACCCTGATGGCCGACGCGGGCGACATGATGAACGCCATCAGTGCGTCCGACTTCGTCACCCAGCGCACGGCCGAGTCCTACAGCGTCCTCGACATCGCCGGCATGAACTACTCCGACAGCCGCTACGCCATGGACCGGGAGCTCTTCCCCGACCGGATCATCCTCGGCACGGAGACCTTCCCCTCCCGCATCGACCGCTACTGGGCACAGGTGCAGCGACACAGCCACGTCATCGGCGACTTCACCTGGACCGGCTGGGACTACCTCGGTGAAGTCGGCATCGGCCGCCCGCAGTACGCCGACGACCAGAACCCCAGGCCCAGCCACACCGCCCCCTACCCCTACCTTCTCGCAGGCTGCGGCGACATCGACATCACCGGCCACCGTCGGCCCGTCTCCTACTACCGCGAGATCGTCTTCGGCCTGCGCAACGAGCCGTACATCGCCGTCCAACGACCGGAGACATACGGCAGGACGTTCATCGGCAGTCCCTGGTCCTGGAGCGACAGCATCGCCAGCTGGACCTGGACCGGCGCCGAGGACGCACCCGTCACCGTCGAGGTCTACAGCGACGCCGACGAGGTCGAGCTCCTTGTCAACGGACGGTCGGCGGGGCGCGGGCCCGCGGGCGCCGAACACCGTTTCCGCGCCGAGTTCACGGTGCCCTATGAGCCGGGCCGCGTTGAGGCGATCGCCTACCGTGACGGCAGGGAGACAGGCCGCTGGGCGCTCGTGACTGCCACCGGAGCCGTGCAGCTGACGGCCGACGCCGACCGGCGAACCGTCCGGGCCGTCGGCGGCGACCTCGCCTATGTGTCCGTCACCCTGACCGACCCGGCGGGAACCTGTTGGACGGGCGCCGACCGCACGGTGCACATCGATGTGTCCGGCGCAGGCGAACTGATCGCCTTGGGCAGTGCTGATCCCCGGTCCCTCCAGAGATTCGACGCCGTCGAGCGACTTACCCACGACGGTCGCGCTCTGGCCATCATCCGTCCCACCAGGTCCGGCACGATCCGCGTCCGGGCGACCGCCGAGGGATGCGAGCCGGTCGAAAGCATCATCACCGTCGAGTAGAGAGCGCCACGCCGCAGACCCCCTGGACTTCACCAGGAGTCGGTGTCAGAGCTGCTTTGCAGCACGGCGTGAGCAACCATCGCCCCGTGCCGCCGACTGACAGGTCCGAAGTACTGCAACCCCCAGAAACGGCTTGGTTCAGAGAAGCTGCGAGGCCACCGAGAGCCGCAGCAGGCCGCACCGTAGCGCTCCCCATGGTTTGCATCTTCATGAACATCCGGACGCGGCCCCCGGCGGCGCGATCGAGGGGCGCCCCGACCTGGAGCAGGGCCTCGCGCAGTTCACTTCGAGCTGGCCCGAGGCTGCGATCTCGTATCCCCTTCGGATCCTCGATGACACCGACAGGGGCGCCGTGGTGGTCTTCGTCGACGTCGACTACGGGGACGGGCGGCGCAACGCCGTCCTCGACAAGCTCCGCTTTCCTGACGACCAGTACCCGCACAGCCTGGGCGTGACATTCGAGGACATGACCACGCGCACCATGCTGGAGGGGCGAGTGGCCATCGGGAGTCACCTGCGCCGGGCGCTGCCCGAGCGTTGTCGACGCTCACCGGGCTTGATCATGGCGAAGACCTCCGGTGTGTTGAGGAGGGTCAGTGATCCGGGAGAACAGCGGCGTCGAGGGCGCCGAGTACGCCGAGTTGGGCGAGGATCACGCTGCCGGAGGGGTAGCAGTCGAAGCGCTTGATCTTGCCCTCCACCAGCTCGAACACATCGCAGCAGGGGGCGTCCATCCGGTTCCCGGTCGGGCCGAGCGTTCCGCCGGCCACGCTCAGCGGGCCGTTGTGGGTGCCCTGCAGTGCCAGCTGCACGACGACGATGTCCCCGCTCACGTAGAGCCGGTAGAGCTCGCGGTGCATGTCGGGGAATGCCCGCCCGTAGTTCTCCACGGGGAAGGCACGGTCCCGGCCCCGGTAGGTGACACCGACCGACTCGTCGGTGAACGTTCCGTCCTCGGTGAAGGCGGCAAGCCAGCCCTCGATGTCCTTGTCCTCGGCTGTCTGGTACGCCTTCCGGACGATCTGCTCGTTGTCCATGCCGGTTCCTCCTACGGCCTCGGTGCTTGATGACAGGCTCATGTCCGGGCAGGTGAGAGGTCGCCACCGGATTCCGGTGATCCGCATCCGGCCGCTTCAGGACCACCGCATCCCAGCGAGGGCCTGTCGCCTTCACGGCGGTGATGCTGAGGTCCCGTTGATGGGCGCAGCAAGGCCGTCCAGCGTGTGCAGAGAGCGTCATGGCTTCCCCGAGTCCGAGTACCGGCCGTCGACTGCGTGCACCGCGATACGCGGCGCGGCCCGGACCCGTACGAGACGACGGGAGACGGCATGACAGAACCGGTGACGCGTCCGTGTGCCCTCGCTTGAAAGGATCCGGCCGGTACTGGACAGGACGGGTTGTGGAATCCATGACGGAAGAGGAGTCGCGCCGGCGGCAGCGGGCGCGCTTCGAAGGACTGGCGCACGTGGTGGTGGAACCGTTGCACCGGTATCTGCTGCGACGGACGGGCGCCGACATGGTCGACGACATCCTGGCGGAGGCGATGCTGGTGCTGTGGCGCCGTATTGACGACGTCCCCGGCCTGGGGCCGGCGCCAGGTTCCCCGCCCGACCCCGATGACGTGCTGCCGTGGTGCTACGGGGTGGCGCGGGGCTGCCTGGCGAATGCCCGCCGTGCCGACGGGCGCCGGCTCCGGCTGGTGGAGCGGTTGATCCGGACGCAGGAACAGCAGCCGGCCGGGACCGCCGACCACGGCGATCTGCACGCCGCGCTCGCCGCCCTCGGGGCGCTGGACCGCGAGGTGGTGCGGCTGTGGGCGTGGGAGGAGCTGGCACCCCGCCAGATCGCGGAGGCGACCGGGCTGACGTCCAACGCGGTGAGCATCCGGCTGCACCGGGCGAAAAAGAAACTCGCCCAACAGTTGGGGCGAAAGCATGACGAACCGTCCGGACACAAGAGGGATGAAGGAAGGAGCGGTCAGTGAACGACGACGAGTTGCAGGCCCGGCTGAAGTCCGCGGACCCGGCGCTGACCCCACATGCTCCGCTGCCCGACATCGACCGACTTGTGGAGGACATCTTGACCACCGACATCGCGCTCCAGACCGGCGATACGGCCCCCGCGACGACCGCCGCGCGACGGAGCCGCCGTCAGCTCCTCGGACTCGCGGCGGCTGCCGGTCTGCTTCTGCTCGGCGGCGGCATCGCCGGAGGAGTCATGGCGAACAACGACAACGGGCACCCGGCCTCGGCCGGCCCGCTGACACTCACCACCGCCGGCGGCTTCGGCAGCCAGAAGTGTGTGGCACCCAGTCCCGACACCCTGCGCGGGTACCCGACCCTCTTCGTGGGAACGGTCACCTCCATCAAGGGCTCCACGGTCACCTTCCGCGTCGACTACTGGTTGAAGGGCGGCGACACGGAGACCGTCGTGCTCGACAGCGACGCGAGCCGGCCGGAGGCGCTGACGTTCTCCGAGGGCGAGCGCTACATCGTGGCCGCCGAGAACGGCGTCGTCCCGGTGTGCGGCGCGAACGGGGCCTCGGACGAGACCGTCGACGAGTTCCGCCAGGCATTCGGGAAGTAACGGAAAGCATCAGCACGGACGATCCGAGCCCACCGACGGCCGCGGTGAGCTCGGACCGGTCCGGGAGTCGGCGCTCCTGTCGCCATGACCGTGTTCCACAGTCGGCCGTGAACGGAGCAGGACGTCAACGCAACCCATCGAAGTGGACGCGGGCAACGCCGTCGCGGCCACCTGCTCGAACAAAAATGACATCTGCAGCGTCGGTAGTCATGAGGCCGGACACACCCTCGGGCTGACGGACAGCTACGCGCCCGGGACAACCTCACCGTGTTCGGCCTGCGCAGGATCTACCGACCCGGAGCACACGCTCCCAGAGAGGTGTTGTATCGATGAAGACCGTACTCCCGATCGGCAGGACCGGATCCGTGTGGACACTGCTGGCGGCGGCCCTGGTCACCATGTCCGTCGCCTGTTCCTCGTCCAGTGGCGGCGGCGAGTCCACGGCGTCCTGCGCGTACCGGGTCGAGTACCAAGACCACATGTACGCGGGCGCGGAGGGGACGGGCTTCACCCTCGGGGACAAGCTCGGCGCTGCCACACTGCCGCCGTGCAACGACATGCCGAGCGAGGAGAACGACGGTCAGACGACGCCGACCCCGACGACTGCCTATGCGATCGAGGGAGTGGATCCCAGCATCGCCATCGCGTTGAAACAGGCGTCTGATGACGTCATCTTCGTCAACGTCGACTCTGACAGGAAGCTGTCCGAGATCCAGGAAATGTTCCACAGCTCTTGATCCCGCTTGCGCGGCGCCGTGCAAGCGGCGCCGCGCACGGGCCACGATCGTAGGGTTCTCGCTGTGACTGTTCACCGAATGCCTGCCGCGGAGATCTCTGTCTCTGCCGATCTGGTGCGCCGTCTGCTCGACGAGCAGCACCCCGACCTGGCTGACCTGCCGGTCGAGGTACTGGCCAACGGCTGGGACAACCTCGTGTGCCGGCTCGGCGAGGAGTTCCTCGTCCGGCTGCCACGGCGTGCCGTGGCAGCCGAGTTCGTCGCCCACGAGCAGCGGTGGTTGCCGGAGTTGGCCGCCCGCCTGCCGTTGCCTGTGCCCGCACCGGTGCGCGTCGGGCGGCCGACGGCTCGGTACCCGTGGCCCTGGAGCGTCGTGCCGTATTTCCCGGGCCGGATCGCGGCGCAATCGGAGCCCGACGACCGCTGGTCGGCGGCGGCCGTGCTCGGCGGCTTTCTTGACGCACTGCACGCCCCGGCTCCTGCGGAGGCGCCCGTCAACTCGGTTCGCGGGATTCCGCTGGCCGGACGCGCCGAGGGCGTCCTGGCCGGGCTGGCACACGTCGATCGGGCCGATCGCGCCACCGCGCTGCGGGTTTGGGAATCGGCCGCCGCCGCGCCCGCCTGGGACGGGCCGCCGGTGTGGCTGCACGGGGATCTGCACCCGGCCAACATCCTGGTCGACCGCGGCCGCATCAGCGCCGTGATCGACTTCGGTGACATCACCTCCGGTGATCCCGCCACTGACCTGTCCGTGGCCTGGATGCTCTTCACGGCGGAGCAGCGTGCTGCCCTACGACAGACGTGCGGCCGCGCGGACGACGCGACCTGGGAACGGGCCCGCGGGTGGGCGCTTGCCCTGTCCCTGGTCTTCCTGTCGCACTCGGCGGACAACCCACTGATGCGCGGCATCGGCGAGCGCGCCTTCCGCGCGGTGCTGGAGTAGCGGTCGGCATCAGGACTTGAGCCGAGGCTGCGCCTGCGGTTGACGGAGAAGGCAGGACAGGACGGCTGACGTGTCCTGTCCTGCCTTCCCGGCGTGTGTGTCCTCAGGCGGCGACCGTGTCGGCGATGCCGTATCCGGCCTCGACGATCGCGGCGCGGAGCCGGCTGTCGTCGAGGTCCGTTCCGTGCACGGTGACGGACTTGGCGGCGACGTCGACCACGACCTCGCTCACTCCCGCGACCTCGGACACCTCTTGCCTGATGCTCGCCGCGCAGTGCTCGCAGCTCATGCCGGTGACGTTGTACTGCTTCTGTGCCATGGCGCAACTCCTTGACGCGATTGGGGCTTTGGGCGGTTCACGGACACGGGGCCGGAGGTTCAGTCCCTTCCCGTCACCCCAACAGTCGGTTGGGCGGAGCCGGAAGTTCCGGAGCGGGCACGCCGATACCGGTATGGAGCACGAGGGGAGGCGGGAGGAGGGGGACCGGGTGGACCGGATGGCGGACTGCCGGCGCGGTGACCCCCCGTAACACGCTTGGACAGGTGGAGGCTTTTTGGTTCGCTCCCCGCTGCTCCGCGGGGAAGGCGCCTCTTCACCCCGGGACGTGGACACGCACCACGCGGAGACAGACACCTCTGGTGTGTCGTGCGTCACGTTTGGGTGCGGGAACTCGATGTTCCGTCCGGCCGACTACTGAGGCGGTACGGCTTCAACTGCTCTCTTGCGCACGACGGTTCGATGCGACCAGGAAGGTCGAGTATGGCCGAGATCCGACATCCGTCCCACCCTGCCGGCGTGATCGCCCGCAGCCTGCTGCCGCCCCCGGCGCTGTGCGGCTTCCTGCTGCTGCTCGTCCTCGTGTTCTCGGTGTCCTACGCCGTCGGATCGGCCGCCGGGCCGGTGGCGCCCGGCATGCACGGGACCGGGAGCGCCGGAAGCGGAAGCGGCGGAGACGGCGGTGGTGGTGGGAGTGGCGGGAGTGGCGGCGGCATGGAGGACATGCCCGGGACGGACGGGAGCGTGCAGGACATGCAGAACATGCCGGGGATGACGGACGGGAGCGGCCAGTGACGGCGGGCGAAACGGTGACCGGCCTCGTGGTCACGGACCTCACCGTCGGCGGTATGACCTGCGCGGCCTGCGTGCGGCGGGTGGAGAAGAAGCTCGCCAAGCTGGACGGCGTCACGGCCACCGTGAACCTCGCCACCGGGACGGCCCGGGTCAGCCACCCGGCGAGCGTCGCGCCCACGGAACTCGTCACCGCGGTCGAACAGGCCGGCTACCAGGCCGCCCTGCCCGCGCCGCCCGTCCAGGAGGACGAGCGGACGGCGGACGCCGACCCGGACAGGGCCGATGCCGCCACCCGGCAGGAGCGCGAGCGGCTGCTCGTCACCGCGCTGCTCGCCGTCCCCGTGCTGGTGCTGTCGATGGTGCCCGATCTTCAGTTCCGTAACTGGCAGTGGCTGTGCTTCGCGCTGGCCGCCCCGGTGGCGGTGTGGAGTGCCTGGCCCTTCCATGAGCGCGCACTGCGCGGGCTGCGCCACTCCGCGGCCACCATGGACACCCTGGTCTCGCTGGGCGTGGTGGCGTCCTTCTCCTGGTCGGCGTACGCGCTGTTCCTCGGGGGAGCGGGCGAGCCGGGGATGCGGATGCCGTTCAGCCTGCTGCCGTCCGCGTCGGACGGCACGGCGCACGTCTACCTGGAAGCCGCGGTGAGCGTGCCGCTGTTCGTGCTGACCGGACGGTACCTGGAGGCGCGGGCGCGCCGGGGGACCGGGGCGGCCCTGCGGGCGCTGGCGGACCTGGCGGCCAAGGAGGTGTCCGTCCGCGACGAGCACGGCGAGCGGTCCGTCCCCATAGGACAGCTGAGGGTGGGACAGGTCTTCGTCGTGCGCCCGGGTGAGCGCGTCGCCACCGACGGGCGGGTGACGGAGGGCAGTTCGGCCGTGGACCTGTCCCTGGTCACCGGCGAGAGCGAGCCCGTCGAGGTGAGCCCCGGCTCGGCGCTGGTCGGCGGGGCCGTCAACGCCGGCGGGCTGCTTCTCGTACGGGCGACGGCCGTCGGCGCGGACACCCAGTTGGCCCGGATCACCCGGCTGGTCACTGAGGCTCAGGCGGGCAAGGCGCGGGCGCAGCGGCTGGCCGACGCGGTGGCCGGGGTGTTCGTGCCCATCGTGCTGACGATCGCGGTGACCGTCCTCGGGTTCTGGCTCGGAGCCGGCGCCGACCCGCAGGCGGCGCTCACCGCCTGTGTGGCCGTCCTCGTCGTGGCCTGTCCGTGTGCGCTGGGGCTCGCCACCCCGACCGCCCTGATGGCCGCCACCGGACGCGGGGCGCAACTGGGTGTGCTGGTGAGCGGTCCGCAGACGCTGGAGGCGCTCCAGCACGTGGACACGGTCGTCCTGGACAAGACCGGCACCCTGACCTCCGGTCACATGACCGTCGCCCGGGTGACCACCGTGCCCGGTGGCCCGGCACCGGAGGAACTGGTCCGCCTGGCCGGAGCGGTGGAGCAGGGCTCCGAGCATCCGATCGGGCGGGCGGTCGCGGCGTACGCGCGCCGCTCGGCGGACCAGGAGCCGCTGCCGGACGTGACCGGCTTCACCGCCACGGCGGGGCGGGGTGTCACGGGACGCGTGGCCGGTCGTACGGTCGAAGTGGCCGTACCGGACGGCGAGTTGCCGCCCGCGCTGGCCGAGGCGCTGGCCGCGGCGGAGGGCGAGGCGTACACGCCCGTGGTGGTCCGGGTGGACGGCAGGGCCGTGGCGCTGATCGCCGTCGGCGACCTCGTACGGCCCGGCAGCTACCGTGCCGTGGAGCGGCTGCGGCGGCTGGGCATCCGCCCGGTGCTCGCCACCGGGAACCGCGAGGCTCCCGCGCGGGCGGTGGCGGAGGCGCTCGGGATCGACGAGGTGCACGCCCGCTGCTCCCCGGAGGACAAGGCCGACCTGGTCCGGCGGCTGAGGGAGGAGGGGTGCCGGGTCGCGGTCGTCGGTGACGGAGTGAACGACGCCGCCGCGCTCGCCGGCGCCGACCTGGGCATCGCCATGGGCAGCGGCACGGACGTGGCCATCGGGGCGGCCGACCTGACTCTGGTGCGCGGCGACATCGAGGCACTCGTGGACGCCGTCGGGCTGGCCCGGCGCACGCTCGGCACCATCCGCGCCAACCTGCTGTGGGCCTTCGGCTACAACGTCGTGACCGTGCCGCTCGCCATGGTGGGACTGCTCAACCCCATGCTCGCCGCCGCCGCGATGTCGGTGAGTTCGGTGCTGGTGGTGGCCAACAGCCTGCGGCTGCGCGGCTGGCAGCCGACGCCCGGCGGCGGCCGCGGGCGCGGGGCACGACCCGGGAAGGCGGCAGTTCTGTGAAGTGGACGATCACGGCCCTCGGTGACCGGCGGCGGCTGATGGACGGCGCACTCGCCGCTCTCCTTCCCGTCGCCGCGTGCGGTGTGGCACTGGCGGGCCTCACCGCCTGGACCGGCACCGGCAGGGCGGGCAGCCCGGCGCGTATGAGTGTCACCGACGGGCGTGTCCTGCTGCCGTCCGCCGGGGTGGCGGAGACGGCCGCGTTCTTCCGTATCGAGAACGAGGGCGGCTCCGCCGACAGCCTGGTACGGGTCACCTCGCCCCGGGTCGCCGGCGGCATCACGCTCGCCCGGCACCGCATGAACGAGGGGAACGCGGCCTACCGTGCCGCCGTCGACTCCGTGGGGATACCGGCGGGCGGGAGCGTCGCGATGTCGCCGCAGGGGGTGGACCTGACGGTGTCCGCTCCGGCCGGGAAATGGAGTTCGGGCGATCTGGTGCCCTTCACCCTGGAGTTCCGGCACAGTGGGCGGGTCAAGGTCCTTGCGGTGGTGGTGCGTTCGGGAAGTGCCCCGTTCCAGTAGTCGTGCCGACCGTCCGCCGAGTTCCCGACCACTGGGTGTGACGTGCGTCACTGTCCGGTCGGTGAGTCGGAGGCCGGGTGCCCGCACGTACCCCCTGACGACGAGCAGTCGCCGGGTGCGAGGATGGGCGGGCTATGACTGTCCGAGGGTGGTGCCGTGCGCTGCGGGCCGGTGTGTTCGCCGCCGTCTGCGTGCTGCTCGCGGCCCTCGGTCACGTGATCATGTCGGGCACCTCCGTCCCCTGGTGGGCCGTGGCCGCCGGCGCGGCCGGGACCGGCACCGCAGGCTGGCTGCTGGCCGGCCGTGAACGGGGACGCACGCTCATCGTCACGGTCGTGACGGTGGCGCAGGCGGTGCTCCACGAGGCGTTCTTGCTTGCGCAGACGGTCACACCGGCGGTGGTGCCGGGCCAAGGCATCGCGGCCCGCGCCCCGGACTCCATGACGGACATGAGCGGCATGGGTGTGGGCGGCATGGGCATGGGCGCCATGGATATGGGCTCCGCGCCCATGGGGTCCATGCACATGGACCCGATGGACATGGGCTCCATGGCGCATGCCGTGGCCGGTGCCCAACACGCGGACGGTATGGCGGGCATGGGCGGCGCCGCCACGTACGGCATGTTCGCCGCGCACCTCCTGGCCGCAATCCTGTGCGGGCTCTGGCTCGCGTACGGCGAACGCGCGGTCTTCCGCGTCCTGCGGGCCGCGGCCATCCGACTGGTGGCACCGCTGCGGATGCTGCTGGCCGGGCCCGCGCCGCTCCCGCACCCGCCGGCGGGCAGGCGTCGCGCCACCGACGTCCCGGCTCCGGCGCGCCTTCTCCTGTGCTGCTCGCTCACCTCTCGGGCCCCGCCCACGGGTGCCGCTGTCGCCTGAGACAGCCGGAACCACCGGGGCCTCACGTCTCGCCTTCCGTCCTGCCGCGTTCGCGCGCAGCTCCTTCTTGTCGGCGCTTCACAGCGGCACGTCCACGTGCCGCCGTGCGCCGACGCCTCCTGACGGGCCCCGGGCATCGCCGTACCCACCGCGTACGGCCGCATCCCCAGTCCCGGTGCGCCGCCGCTCCCAGCGGCCGGCCCCGGACGACCCGAGAAGGACATCACGTGACTGCTACCGTCCTGCCCTCTTCCCGGACGAAACGCGCCTCGGCGGACGCGGCGGCGACCGCCTGGGCGCTGGCCGCCCGAGGCGGCGACCGGCACGCGGCCGAGCACTTCGTCCGCGCGCTCCACAACGACGTGCTGCGCTACGTCGCCCACCTCAGCGGCGATCCCCAGACGGCCCACGACCTGACCCAGGACACCTTCGCGCGGGCCTTCGGCAGCCTGCACCGCTTCGAAGGCCGGGCCTCGGCCCGCACTTGGCTGCTGTCCATCGCCCGTCGCACGGTGGCCGACAGCTTCCGTCACGCCGCCGCCCGGCCGCGGCTCGCCGACACCCCCGACTGGCAGGCGGCCGTCGAACGCATGCAGCCGCGCGGCCTTCCGGGCTTCGAAGACGGCGTGGCCCTGCTCGATCTGCTGGAGACGCTGCCCGACGAACGCCGTGAGGCGTTCGTCCTCACCCAGGTGGTCGGCCTGTCCTACGAGGAGGCCGCCGGCTTCACCGGCTGCCCCGTCGGCACCGTCCGCTCCCGGGTGTCGCGGGCCCGGGCGACTCTGGAACGGCAGCTCCTGGAGGCCGAGGCACCGGCCGCCCTGGCGGCCTGACCCGACGACGGGTTGGCGCTCACCGGCGGGGGAGCGCCAACTCCGGCGCCCGGCTGGGAGATTGACGGAAATTCGCGGGAACCCGCCCGCTCGCGCGTCCGACTACTAGTGCGACGCCGGCTCGTCGAGCCGGTCGTGGCACCAGCTGGAAGGGCCCGTATGACACCCGCGACAGAGACCGCCTTCGCGGCGATCAGAGGCGACCACGGCGCGGACTCCCTCAGGCGTGTGGAACGGATGCTGGAGCCCGGGGGAGGCGGCACACGGCACCCGTTGCAGAAGGGGGCCAAGTGGATCCTGCCGGGACTGTCCGCCACCCCGTGGCACGATCCGCACGGGTATCCCGAACTGGCCCCGGTCGTCGACGCCCTGGAAGCCGCCCACCCGGCCGTCAAAGAGGAGTTGACCGCCGCCTGGGCGGGACGGCGGGAGGCGTTCTCGGACTACGAGCACTACCTGACCCGCCAAGAGGACTGGCAGGCCCTCTACCTGTACCGGGCAGGGGCCCTGGTCGAGGAGTCGGCCGGGCCCGCACCCACCGCGTACCAGGTGCTCAAGGAATTCGCGGTGGACACGGAGAAGATCTGTCCCCTCCTGGAATCCCACTTCTCGACCCTGCTCCCCGGCGCGGTCATCGCCCCGCACTGCGACCTGTGGAACTTCAGCATCAACCTGCATCTCGCGGTGGACATTCCTGACGGTTGCAGTATCACCGTGGCGGGTGAGGCCCGTTCCTGGCGGGAGGGCAAGTGCCTGCTCTTCGACTATTCCTTCGAGCATGCGGCACGCAATGACGGCGAAAGGCCGCGGACCTGCCTGCTCGTGGACCTGTGGCATCCGGAAACCACTGTTCCGGAAAGGCGTGCGCTGGTGGCGCTCATCACCGAGATAAGGCAGCTCATGGGCGACGGCTGATTGCCCGTAATTCGTCGCACGATTCATCCGGCGAGATTTCCGGCCGCCGGAATTCAGGCGTGCCTGAAAATGTAATTCGGGTCGCGGATAAATGTTTTCCGTAGGGTCATTCTCAAGCCTTCTTCCGGAGTGTTATGGTGACCGAAATTCATCGACCGGCGCGGATATCCGATTCGAATTCGCCGTCGTTTTCCGTTCAGGCGTGAGGAGGGGCTCGACCTATGCGTGCACGACTGTCCCTTGTGGTTCTCGCGCTCGCCCAACTGGTCATCGCGCTCGACTACAACATCGTCTACGTCGCACTTCCCGACATAGGCACCGGCCTCGGCTTCTCCGCGCACGACCTCCAGTGGGTGGTGAGCGCGTACGTCGTGACGACCGGCGGCTTCCTGCTACTGGGCGGCCGGACGGCCGATCTGCTGGGCCGGCGCCGGACGTTCGTCGCCGCGGCTCTGGTCTACGCGGGCTCCTCCCTGGTGGGCGGGCTGTCGCAGTCGGCGGGCACCCTCGTCACCGTCCGCGCGGTCCAGGGCATCGGCGGTTCGCTGCTCTTCCCGGCCACTCTCTCCCTGATCAACACGATCTACGAGGAGGGACCGGCCCGGAACCGCGCTCTCGCGGTGTGGGGCGCGGCAGGGGCCGGCGGCCTGTGCTTCGGGTCGCTGCTGGGCGGGGTGCTGGTCGACGCGTTCGGCTGGCCGTCGGTCTTCTTCGTCAACGTGCCCGTGGCGGCCGCCATCGCCTGGGCGGGCCGGAGCCTGTTCCCGACGGACGTCCCGCGCACCGGCGCACGGCGCTTCGACGTGACCGGTGCGCTCGCCGGGACCGGCGGGATCACGCTTGTGGTGTTCGTCCTGGTGCACGCCCCCGAGGCGGGTTGGACCAGCGCGTCCGCCCTGCTCGGCGGGGTGCTCGCGGCAGCCCTCCTGACACTCTTCGCCGTCGTCGAGACCCGCTCCCGCGACCCGCTGGTGCCGGCCCGGCTGTTCGCCCACCGGAGTCTGGTCGCGGCGATGGCGGTCACCGCCCTCTACAGCGCCACCTTCAGCTCCCTGCCCTACTTCCTGACCCTGTACTTCCAGACCGTGCGCGGCTACAGCGCGTTCGCGACCGGCCTCGCCTTCCTCGTGCCGGCGGTGGTGACCGCGCTGGGCACCCACCTCGGGGAACGGGCCGTCGCGGCCGTCGGCGTACGGCGCATGCTCGTCGGCGGCCTGGTCTCCGGCGCGGCCGGAGCCGCCGCCCTGGGAACCGCGCTCACCGTGGACGGCTCGTACGGCCTCTTGTTACCCGGGATCGTGCTGCTCGGCCTCGGCCAGGGTGCCGCCTGGACCGGCATGTGGATCGCCGCCGCCTCCGGGGTGGCCCCCGAGGACCAGGGGGTGGCGTCCGGAATGGCCTCCACCAGCCTCCAGGTCGGCGGCGCGGTGGGACTCGCCCTGCTGGTCGCCCTGGCGGGCGGCACCGGCCAGGGCCCGCCGGACGACGCCCTGCTCACCGGCATCCGGGCCGCCGTGTTCGCCGTCGCGGCCGGCCTCGGCTGCGGGGTCCTGCTGACCCTGGCCCTGCGCAGCACCGCCACCGTCTGACCAACCGCCGCTCCTCCCCACCCCGTCAGGAGAACAGCTGTGCCCAGCAACGCCCTCAGCCCGTCCGCCCCGGCGGCCGTCCTGTGCGGACTGGCCGGTTGGGTCCCGCCCCGCGTGGTCACCAACGACGAACTCGCCGGGCGGCTGGACACCGACGACACCTGGATCCGCACCCGCACCGGAATCCGGCGCCGCCACATCGCCGAGCCCGGCCAGGCCACCTCCGACCTCGCCGTCGAGGCCGGCCGGCTCGCGCTCCGCTCCGCCGGGGGCGGCTCCGGGCGGGGCTCCATCGACGCGGTGATCGTCACCACGACCACCCCGGACCGCCCGTGCCCGGCCACCGCGCCCCTGGTCGCGGCCCGGCTCGGGCTCGGCGGTGCGGCGGCCTTCGACGTCGGCGCCGTGTGCACCGGATTCGTCTACGGCCTCGCCACCGCGGCGGGCCTGATCGCCTCCCGGGTCGCCGAACGGGTCCTGCTGATCGGCGCGGACGTCTACTCCACCATCGTCGACCCGCTGGACCGTGCCAACGCGATCATCTTCGGCGACGGCGCCGGAGCGGTCGTCCTGCGTGCCGGGCACCCGGACGAGCCCGGCGCGGTCGGGTACTTCGACCTCGGCAGCGACGGGGCCCACGAGGACCTGATCATGGTCGCCGCGGGTGGCTCCCGCCGGCCGTCCGCCGTAGGTTTCCGTCAGCCGTCCGACGGGGCTTCCCGGCAGGGCTTGGCCGACGGTTCCCGGCACGGCTTCGCCGACGGTTCCCGGCACGGCTTGGCCGACGGTTCCCGGCAGGGCTCCGACGGCGGCTTCGGGCAGGGCTCCGACGGCGGCGAACCCACCCGCGCCGAGCGGCACTTCGCGATGCGCGGCAAGGAGGTCTACCGCCACGCGGTGACCCGCATGGCCGCCTCGGCGCGGGCCACGCTGGACCGGGCCGGATGGAAGACCGACGACGTCGACCACTTCGTCCCCCACCAGGCCAACCTGCGCATCCTGCACTCCGTCGCGGACGACCTGGACCTGCCCAGGGAACGCTGCGTGACCAACGTCGACTCCGTCGGCAACACCGGTGCCGCGTCCATCCCGCTCGCCCTCGCCGACGCCGCCGCCCGGGGGCGGATCCGGGTCGGCGACCGCCTCCTGCTCACCGCCTTCGGCGGCGGCCTCACCTGGGGCTCCTGCCTCCTGACCTGGCCCTCGCTCCCCACGCATCCGCAATCGGAACGGACCACACCATGACCAGCACCTACGAAGAACTCGTCGGGATCCTCACCCGCCTCCACGACACCCCCGCCGACCGGATCCGCCCCGAAGCCACCCTCGGCGCCCTGGACGTCGACTCCCTGACCACCGTCGAGATCAGCATCCGTATCGAACGCGATCTCGGCGTCACCGTCGGCGACGACGAACTCCAGCCCGACCGCACCCTCGGCGAGATCGCCGCACTCGTCGACGCCCGCCGGGCCACCACCGTCTGAACCCCCCGAACCCCACCGAACCCCACGAAGGGACAAGCGACATGCGGATCAAGGACCAGTCAGGAGCCGGACTCGGCGCGATCGTCGAGGACTTCGACCACACCACGGCCTCCGACACCGACATCGCGACGCTCAAGCAGACCGTCTACACGAAGAAGATCGCTGTCCTGAAGGGCCAGGACCTCTCCCCACGGGAGTTCCTCGCCCTCGGCGAGCGCCTCGGCCGCCCCGAGACCTACTACGAGCCGATGTACAAGCACCCCGAGGTCCCCGAGGTATTCGTCTCCTCCAACGTCCCGGAGAACGGCAAGCAGATAGGCGTGCCGAAGACCGGCAAGTTCTGGCACGCCGACTACCAGTTCATGCCGGACCCCTTCGGTATCACCCTGATCCACCCCCAGGTCGTCCCGGAGAAGAACCGCGGAACGTACTTCATCGACATGGGCCGGGCGTACGAGGAGCTGCCCGCGGAGCTGAAGAAGGACATCGCCGGAACCTGGTGCAGGCACTCCGTGCGCAAGTACTTCAAGATCCGCCCGCACGACGTGTACCGCCCCATCTCCGAAGTCATCGAGGAGGTCGAGACCAAGACCCCGCCCGTCGTCCAGCCCACCACCTTCACCCACCCCATGACCGGCGAGACCGTCCTCTACATCAGCGAGGGCTTCACCGTCGGCATCGAGGACGCGGACGGCAGCCCGCTCGACGAAGAGCTGCTCAAGCGGCTCTTCGAGGCCACCGGGCAGCTCGACGAGACCTTCGAGCACGGCAACATCCATCTCCAGAGCTTCGAGAAGGGCGACCTGCTGGTCTGGGACAACCGCAGCCTCGTCCACCGTGCCCGCCACACCACGACGCCCGAACCGACGGTCTCCTACCGCGTCACCGTCCACGACGAGCGCAAACTGCACGACGGGATACCGGCCGCGTGACCGCGCCCGCCGCCGACCGCCCCGAGGCCCCGCCGCAGCGCTCGTACGCCACCGACGAGGAACTGCTGGCCCGCGTCCTGGTGCCCTACAAGGACAACTGCAAGTACCTGAGGTCCGCCCGAGTCACCGCCGACGCCGGACTCGCCGCCGCCCGCTGCGAGTTCGCGATCCCGGAGTCCTGCTACATCGACGACACCGGCCACCTGAACTCGGCCGAGGTCAACATCGCCTACAACCAGATGATGTATTACCTGGTCGCCAAGTCCGTGCAGGAAGGGCTCCTGACCGGGTTCGAGACCTGGACGCCGGCCGACTTCTGGCGCCACCAGCTCCCCGACATCCTCATCGCCCGGTTCGCCGGCAACTTCCGCCGCCCCGTCGACCCCCGTGCCTTCTCCGGCGAGATGGAGTTCCACTCCGTCACCCGGCGGACCCCCGGCGGCGGCAGCCCCTTCCTCCACGCGCAGACGTCGTACCGCTACTGGGACGGCGACGGCGGCCGATGCGACGGCGAGGCGACCCTCGCGTTCGTCAACGTCCCCTGACCCGCCGACGACCCACGGATGACCCGCCGTTGATCCGCCGTGATCCGCCGAAAGGGAGAACTCCCCATGGAGACAAGAACGCAGCCGGTGCGGCACAGGCTGCACCACCCCGAACTCACCACCCTCGTCCAGACCGCCCGCTTCCACGCCGGCCGTCAGCCCGCCACCCCCGCCGTGATCTGCGAGGGCCGCACCCTGACCTACGCGGACCTGCACAGCGCGAGCAACCGCCTCGCCCACGCCCTGCGCGCCGCCGGTCTCGCCGAGGGCGACCGGGTGGCCTACCTGGGCAAGGAGTCGGAGCACTACTACGAGGTCCTCTTCGCCTGCGCCAAGACCGGTACCGTCCTGGTCCCCGTCAACTGGCGGCTCACCGCGCCCGAGGTCAGTCACATCCTCCAGGACTCCGGCACCCGGTTGCTGTTCCTGGAGGACGAGTTCGCCCCGATCGTCGACGGCATGCCGACCGCGCCACCCGAGACGGTCGTCGGTCTCGACTCGATTCCGGAGTGGCGGGCCGAACACCCCGATGTCGAGCCGGAGTTCGAGGCCACCCCCGACACCCCGGTCGCCCAGCTGTACACCAGCGGCACCACCGGCCTGCCCAAGGGAGTGGTGCTCGCCCACCGCAGCTTCTTCGCGATCCGTGACGCCCTGGCGGCCGAGGAGCTGGACTGGATCGACTGGCGGGCGGGCGACATCGCGCTCGTCGGCATCCCCGGCTTCCACGTCGGCGGGCTGTGGTGGGCCACCCAGAACCTCAACGCCGGTACGACGATCGTGGCGATGCGTGCCTTCGCCGCCCGGCAGGCCGTCGACCTCATCCGCGACCTCGGCGTCACCACCGCCTGCGTGGTCCCGGCCATGCTCCGCATGATGCTCACCGAACCCGGCGTCACCGCCGCCGACTTCACCACCCTGCGCAAGACCGTGTACGGCGGCTCCCCGATCTCCGAGGCCCTCCTGGAGGCGAGCCTCGCCGTCCTGGACTGCGAGTTCGCCCAGATCTACGGCCTGACCGAGACCGGCAACACCGCCGTCTGCCTGCCCCCTGCCGCCCACGTCCCCGGCGGCCCGCTGATGCAGGCGGCCGGGCACCCCTACCCGGGCGTCCGGGCCAAGGTCATCGACGAACAGGGCGGGGAGCTGCCCCCGGGCTGGGTGGGGGAGGTCTGCCTGCACACCCCTGCCCGCATGGTCGAGTACTGGGGCCTGCCCGACAGGACCGCCGAGACCCTCGTCGACGGCTGGATCCACACCGGCGACGCCGGATACGTCGACGAGGACGGATACGTCTTCATCCGTGACCGCATCAAGGACGCCATCCTCGTCGCCGGCGAGAACGTCTACCCCGCCGAGATCGAGAACGTCCTGGAGAGCCATCCCCAGGTCGCCGAGGCCGTGGTCGTCGGCGCTCCCGACGAGCGCTGGGGCGAACGGGTGCACGCCTTCGTGGTCCCCGTGCCAGGACAGCGACAGCCCAGCCCCCGCGACCTGCACACCTTCCTGGTGCCGCGGCTGGCCGCCTTCAAACTGCCCTCGCGGTACGAGGTCATCGACCACGTACCGCGCAACCCCAGCGGCAAGATCCTCCGCCGCGAACTGCGCGACCGCTTCTGGAGCGACTCCGCGCGCAAGGTCAACTGAGCCCGCCGACACGGTCGTAGGGAGAACCCGTGCCCGATCCTTCTCTCACTCTGGACAGCTTCCGCGCCGAGCTCGCGGAGTGCCTCTTTCTGTCGGCCGACGAAGTCGACCTGGCGGAAAGCCCGTTGGACGCGGGGCTGGACTCCCTGCGCATCGTCACGCTGCTGGAGCGCTGGCAGGCCGCCGGCGTGGACGTGACGTTCGTCGAACTCGCCGAGCGCACCACCTTCGCCCAGTGGTGGGAACTGCTCACCACACGGCAGCGGGGAGCGGGCCATGCCGACGCCTGAACGCCACCCCCTGCTGGCCGCCCAGGAGGGCATCTGGACCGGCCAGCAGCTCGACGTGGACAGCCCCGCCTACAACACCGCCGAATACGTGCGCGTTCACGGCCCGGTCGACACGGCCGTCTTCGACGCGGCCCTGCACCATGCCGTCGCGGAGACCGAGGCGCTCCACGCGACCTTCGCCGCCGACGACTCCGGGCACCCCTGGCAGTTCGACACCCCGGTCCGCGACTGGCGCACCCACATCGCCGACCTCACCACCGAGCCCGACCCGCACGCCGCCGCCCTGGCCTGGATGGACCAGGACATGACCCGGCCGGTCGACCTCGCCCGGGGCCCGGTCTTCGGCCACGCCCTGCTGCGCACCGCCGAGGACGAGTACCTCTGGTACCACCGCGTCCACCACATCGCCCTCGACGGCTTCGGGCTCTCCCTCGTGGCCCGGCGCGTCGCCCAGGTCTACACCGCTCTCATGGCCGGCGAACCCGTCCCCGACAGCGGCTTCGGCACCCTGGAGTCGGTCCGCGCCGAGGAACGCGCCTACCGTGAGTCCGCCCGCCACGCCAAGGACCGTGCCTACTGGACGGACCGCTTCGCCGACCGCCCGCCCGTCGCCACCCCGGCCGGCCGATCGGCCCTGCCCGCCCGCACCTTCCACCGCCACGTCACGGACCTCGCACCGGACGAGGCGGACACTCTCCGCAGGGTCGCCCGCGAGCTGTCGGTGACCTGGTCGGAGGTGGTGCTCGCGGTGACCGCCGCCCACCTGCACCGGGTCACCGGCGCACCGGAGACCGTCCTGAGCCTGCCGGCGATGGGCCGCCTCGGCTCGGTATCCCTGCGCGTGCCCGCCATGGTCCGCAACATCCTGCCCCTGCGCGTCGCCGTCACCGCCGACGACAGCCTGCGCGACCTCGCGCTCCGCGTCTCACGCGAGCTGCGCGCCGGACTGCCCCACCAGCGCTACCGCTACGAACGACTGCGCCGCGACCTGAAGCTGGTGGGCGGCCAACGGCGGCTGTCCGGACCCGGCGTGAACATCATGCCGTTCGCGTACGACCTGCGGTTCGCCGGACACCGCAGCACCGTCCACAACGTGTCGGCGGGGCCCGTGGACGACCTGGCCCTCAACGTCTACGACCGCTCGGACGGCACGGGCCTGCGCCTCGCCCTGGACGCCAACCCGGACCTGTACACGGAGGGTGAGGCAGCGGGCTTCCAGAAGGGCCTGCTGAACCTGCTGGCCGAGGCGGTTGCGGCCCCAGACCGGAGGTTGAGGGAAATAGCGGGCAGCATCACCCCCTCCGTGCCTTCCGCGTCGGTGCTGGACGGCGGCCCGCTGCCCGCGCCCGCCCGGCCGGTGCTGAGCCTGATCGCCGGTCACGTCGCCCGCCGGGGTGGGGCCGTCGCGGTGGAGGACGGTGACCGCCGTCTCACCTATGCCGAACTCTTCGGCGCGGCAAGGGACATCGCCCGGGGCCTGGCCTCCCGGGGGGTCGGCCGGGGTGACGTGGTCGCGGTGGTTCTGCCCCGTGGCGCCGATGCCGTCACCGCCGTCCTGGGCGTGCTGCTGTCCGGCGCCGCCTACTGCCCGCTCGACCCGAAGGCCCCCGCCGACCGCACGGCACAGCTGCTGGCCGACGCAGCTCCCGTGCTCGTCGTGACGACCGAGGATCACGCGCCCGCCTTCCCGGACCACACGGTCCTCCTTCCGAACCAGCCGTTGACCGCCGACGTGCGTGCAGCATCGGGCCCCGGTCCGGCCGACCTGGCCTACGTGCTGCACACCTCGGGTTCCACCGGCCGTCCCAAGGGCGTCGAAATCGGCCACGCGGCGCTGGCGCACTTCGTCGCGGGCGCCTCGCACCGGTACGGGCTGCGCCCCGACGACCGCGTGCTCCAGTTCGCCCCTCTCCATTTCGACACCAGCGTGGAGGAGGTCTTCCTGACCCTGTGCACCGGCGCCACGCTGGTGATCCGCGCCGACGACATGACCGAGTCGGTGCCCCGGTTCCTGGACGAGTGCGCCCGGCTGCGGGTGAGCGTGCTGGACCTGCCCACCGCGTACTGGCACGAGATGGCCTATGCGGTCTCCACCGGCGCCGCCGCCCTTCCGGAGCGGGTGCGGACCGTCGTCATCGGCGGTGAGGCGGCGCTGCCCGAACGGGTCGGCCGCTGGCGCAAAGCGGTCGGCACCTCGGTCGCGCTGCTCAACACCTACGGCCCGACCGAGGCGACGGTGGTCGCCACCGTCGCCGACCTGCACGACCCCGCCCTCCTCCCGGGCGACGTCCCCATCGGCCGGCCGCTGCCCGGCACCCGGGCCGCCGTGCTCGACGGCGAGCTGTACCTGCTGGGCGACGCCCTCGCACTCGGCTACCGGGGTGAGACACCGGACAACGCCCGCTTCGGCCCGCTGGCCGCGCTGCCAGGGAACCCCCGCGCCTACCGCACCGGCGACCTGGTCCGCCTGGGCGAGGACGGGCAACTGCGCTTCATCGGCCGGGCGGACGACGAGTTCAAGATCAGTGGCCATCGTGTCCAGCCCGCCGAGGTCGAGAGCGCGCTGCTCACCCAGCCCGGGATCCGGGAGGCCGCCGTCGTGGGGCAGACGCTCGGCGACGGAACCCGGCGGCTGGTCGCCCACCTGGTCGGGGAAGATATTGCGCCGTCCGAGGTCAGGGAACACCTGCGGGCGTTGCTGCCGACCGCGATGATCCCCTCCGCCGTCGAACTCCTGGACCGGCTGCCCCGCACCGGCTCGGGAAAGATCGACCGGATCGCCCTCGCCGAACTCGGAGCGCCAGCCGTCGCTCCCTCCGAGCCCGGGCTCCCCGCTGCCGGCAGTGTCCTGGAACGGACCATCACCGGCACCTGGCAGCAGCTCCTCGGCACCGCCACCGTCGCCGTGGACGACGACGTGTTTGACCTGGGGGCGCAGTCCCTCCAGGTCATCCAGGCCGCCAACCGGCTCGGCGTCGAACTCGGCCGGGACCTGAAGGTCGCCTGGCTCTTCCAGCACCCCACGGCCGCCGCACTCGCCCGCTTTCTCGCCGAGACCGAGACCGAGACCGAGACCGAGACCGAGGGCGACAGCGACAGCGACGGCGCCCAGCCGTCCACCCCACCGTCCGGACCGCCGCCGACGCTCCTCGTCGACGCCGTCCTCGACCCGGCCGTCGGGACCGGCATCAGCCGCTCCCCGCACGACGCGCCCCGCCGCATCCTCCTCACCGGCGCGACCGGCTTCGTAGGCGTCCATCTGCTGGCCGAACTCCTGGCGAGCACGGCGGCCGAGATCGTCTGCACGGTCCGGGCCGACACCGCCCCCGACGCCACCGCCCGCATCGAAGCGGCCCTCGCCCGGCACGGCATCACCCTGGACGAGCGGTCCCGGTCCCGCGTCACCGCCCTCCCCTCCGACCTCGCCCGCCCGCAGCTCGGCCTGACCCGGGACGCGCTCGGCGACCTCGCCGCGACCTGCGACGCGATCTTCCACAACGCCGCGACGGTGAGCATCCTGCGCGACTACGCCACCCTGCGCGCCGCCAACACCGAGTCCACCCGGCAACTGCTTCGCCTGGCCGCCGTACGCACGACCCCGCTTCACTACGTCTCCACCCTGTCCGTGGCCCCGCCCGCGAGCCGCAGCCCCGAGGTGCCGGAGGCCTTCCTGCCGCCCCACGACGGGCTGCGGTACGGCTACCAGCAGTCCAAATGGGCGTCCGAGCGCCTGCTGGAACAGGCGGCCGGACGCGGGCTGCCGGTCACCGTGCACCGCCTGGGCCGGGTGGTCGGACCGTCCGGCACCGGGTACGTCAACGAGCACGACTTCCTGTGGAGCGTGCTGCGGGCGGGCATCCCGGCGGGGATCGTCCCCGAACTGTTCGAGGACGAGGTGTGGACACCGGTCGACTTCGCCGCCCGGTCCCTGGTCCATCTCTCCCTCGCCCCGGACGCGACGACCGGCGGCCCGGTCTTCAACCATGCGACCCTGCCCCGGGTGCGGCTCGCCGACGTCTACGACTGGGTGGCGGAGTACGGCTATCCGATACGGCGTCTGCCGCCGGCGCGGTGGCGGGAGCAGCTGCCCGGCTCGGCCGACAGCGCCGCCACCACGCTCGCCTTCTTCGACTCCGCCGAGCAGGCCGCCGCCACCGACCTGCGCCTCGGTCACGTCCGAGCCGACCACGTCCGTGCCGGGTTGGCGGACAGCGGCATCACCCGCCCGTCCGTCGGCCGCGACCTGGTCCGCCGCCACCTGGACCACTGCGTGACCCGGGGCCTGCTGCCCGCCCCGGCCGGCCGGCGGCGGCCGCGACCGGCAACACCCGTGAAATGAGCGGGACTTGCCGGGAACTCACGGGTGCCGCGCCCCGACTACTGCATCAGAACCCCTCCAGACCGTCAGCACACCCCGCACATACAGGAGTCCGCATGTCGATCAACCGGCCGGCCGCCACCGCCCTGGCCGCAGCCCTCTGCCTGCTCACGGCGGCATGCGGTGCCTCGTCCGACGACAAGGCGAGCGTCGACACGGCCGAGGCCGCGGCCTCCAGGACCGGCTACCCGGTGACCCTGGACAACTGCGGTCAGAAGGAGACCTTCAAGAAGGCGCCGAGCCGGGTCGTCGTCATGAACGGCGCTTCGGTCGCCGAGGTCTCCACGCTCCTCGCTCTCGGTCTGGGGGACCGGATCGTCGCCAACGAGCAGAGCTACGGCGCCTCCGAGGTTGCGGGCCGGGCCGCCGCGATCAAGAAGCTGCCCACCGGGAACGTCAAGCTCAACGACGCCTACGACGTCCCCCGCGAGGCCATGCTCGGCCTGCGCCCGGACCTGGTGCTGTCCACGACGTCGTACGGCTTCGACGAGAAGAACGGCTTCGCCACCCGCGACCAGCTCCAGGAGGTCGGCGCCCACACCTACGTCTCCCCGCAGGGCTGCGACCAGGACACCTCCAGGATGACCGTCGCCGACAGCTACCGGCTGCTGCGCGACATGGGCAAGGTCTTCAACGTCAGCGAGAAGGCCGAGAAGCTGATCGCCGCCTCCGAGAAGAACATCGCGGCCGTCGCGGACAAGGTGAAGGGGGAGAAGAAGCCCGAGGTCATGGTGCTCTTCTCCAACATGTCCATGGGCGGCAACGACTTCAGCTCCGTCGTCGCCCAGGGCATCTACAACGACATCCTCGCCAAGGCCGGCGGCGCCAATGTCTTCGAGAGCGCCTCCAAGACGTCCTTCGCCGACCTGAGCAAGGAGAAGGTGGCCGCCACCGACGTCGACGCGCTCGTCGTCATCGCCTACAACGACCCGAACCCGGCGGCGTACGCCAAGAAACTGCTGAAGGAGTTCCCCCAGTGGCCGGCCGCCAAGGACAACGCGTACGTGACGCTGTCCGACTCGATGTACCTGGGCCCCAGCAACGACCTGGCGGTGCAGCAGATCGCCAAGGTGCTGCACCCGGACGCCTTCTGAGCCGGCTGAGGGTTCCACTGGCGTTCACGTTCCTGCCGGTCGCGCTGGCCGCCACCATGATCGTGGCGATCAGCATCGGCGCCGTCGACGTCCCGGTCGGTGACGTGTGGCGGATCGTCCTGCATCACGTCACCGGGGCGGGGCCGGCGCCCTCCGACCTCGCGCTCGACCAGATCGTCTGGAACTTCCGCACCCCGCGGGTGGTCCTGGCGGCCCTGGTCGGCGCGGGCCTCGCCGTGTCCGGCACGGTGCTCCAGACCGTGGTGTCCAACCCGCTCGCCGACCCCATCGTGCTGGGCTTCTCCTACGGCGCCACCCTCGGCGCCGTCCTCGTCATCACCCTGGGCGGAGGCGCCGCGCTCGCCGGGCTCGGCGTGTCGGCGGCGGCCTTCCTCGGTGCCGTCGCCGCCGGTGTGCTGGTCTTCGCACTCGGGCAGCGGAAGGGACGGATGGCCCCGACCCGGCTGGTGCTCGCGGGCGTCGCCGTCGGATACGTCTTCCTCTCGGCCACCAGCTTCGTCCAACTCCAGGCCACACCCACCGAGTTGCGGACGGTGATGTTCTGGATGCTGGGCAGTGTCGCCGGCGCCCAGTGGGACCAACTCCCCACGGTGACGGTGGTGGTGCTGGTCACGACCACGCTCCTGTCGCTCTTCGGCCGGCGCCTCAACGTCCTGCTGGCCGGCGACGAGTCCGCCACCGCCCTCGGCGTCGACGTCAACCGGCTGAGGGCCGTCCTCCTGGTCCTCAGTGCACTGCTGACCGGCACCGTCATCGCCGTCGCCGGCAGCATCGGTTTCGTCGGCCTGATGATCCCGCACCTGGTACGCCTCACCACCGGCGCCGACCACCGCCGCCTGCTGCCCCTGACCGCCCTGCTCGGCGCCGTCTACCTGGTCCTCGTCGACCTGCTCTCCCGCACCCTCGACCGCCCCAACGAACTCCCGCTGGGCATCCTCACCGCCCTGCTCGGCGCCCCGTTCTTCCTGTGGCTGCTGCGCCGCAACAAGGGTCTGGACTGACCGCATGAAACTGACCGTCGACCAGCTCCACATCACCCTGGACCGCACCCCGATCCTGCGCGACGTGAGCCTCGAAGCCCATAAGGGCGACATCGTCGGCCTCGTCGGGCCCAACGGCAGCGGCAAAAGCACCCTGCTGCGCGCCGTCTACCGCTCGTTGCGTCCGTCGGACGGCGCCGTCCGGGTCGGCGACGACGACGTCTGGGCACTGTCCCCGCGGGCCGCCGCACGCCGTACCGCGGCCGTCCTCCAGGACGCGGGCGGCAACACCACCGGCCTGACCGTCACCGAGATCGTCGCCCTCGGCCGCGCGCCCCACCACGGCCTGCTGGGCCGCGACGGCGCCGAGGACCACCGGGCCGTGACGGACGCCGTCGACCGCTGCGGCGTACGGCCCTTCGCGGACCGCGACTACGCCTCCCTGTCCGGCGGCGAACGCCAACGCGTGCTGCTGGCCCGCGCGTTGGCCCAGAACCCGCGGCTCCTGGTCCTGGACGAACTCACCAACCACCTCGACATCCGCGCCCGCTTCGAGCTGCTGGACCTCGTCCGGGCCACCGGGATCACCACCCTCGCCGTCCTGCACGACCTCGACCTGGCCGCCCGCCTCTGCGACCACCTGGCCGTCCTGCACGCAGGGTCCGTCATCGCGGCGGGACCGGTCCTCGATGTGCTGACCCCGCGGATCCTCGCGGACGTCTTCGGCGTCCGCGCCCGCACCGAACGGCACGCCGACGGAGTCATCCGCATCACGTACGAGGCCCAGCCGCTCGCGACCTCGGACGCCGAGGAGGAGGACTGCCGGCCGGCCGAGACCGCCGACCGCCACGGCTTCTTCGGCAAGGCGGTGCTGCGCGAGGACCCGCTGTGATCGCGCACCGGACGCTGCGGCCGCTGATCGTGGCCTGAAGAAGCACGATGCCCCCGGCCTCAAAAGGTGAAGGCTGGGGGCTTCTTCGTGCTCAGTCGCTGCCCGCGAAGTGACAGGCGGCCCGCTGCCCGGCCGGTGTGACGGTGAGCTGTGGATCGCTCTCCGCGCAGATCGTCCGCTCCGGGTGCGCCAGCGGGCCGATCGGGCACCGGGTGCGGAAGCGGCAGCCGGAGGGCGGGTTCGCCGGGCTCGGCAGGTCCCCACGCAGGACGTTCCGCTCACGCCCGGGCACCGACGCGCTCGCCACCGGCGACGACGACAACAGTGCGGCGGTGTAGGGGTGTTGGGGATTGCCGTAGACGTCGGCGACATCCCCGTACTCGACGATCCTGCCGAGGTACATCACCGCGACCGTGTCACTGAGGTGGCGGACCACGGACAGGTCGTGGGCGATGAACAGGTAGCCCAGGCCGAGTTCGTTCTGGAGCTTCTGCAGCAGGTTGATGATCTGGGCCTGGACGGACATGTCCAGCGCGGAGACCGGTTCGTCGAGGACGAGGGTGCGCGGTCGGCGGGCCAAAGCCCGTGCGATGCCGATGCGTTGGCGCTGGCCGCCCGAGAACGCGTGCGGATAGCGGTCGAGGAGTTCGGGGCGCAGCCCCACCTGCTCCATCAACGAGCGTGCCTCCGGTTCGAGTTCACGGCCGCCGATGCCCCGGATGCCGAGCGCCTCGGTGAGTGACTGGCGGATCGTGCGCCGGGGGTTGAGGGAGGCATAGGGGTCCTGGAACACGTACTGCACCGAGGACCGGACCCGTGTGAGGTCCTCCTCACGCATCGCGCTCACGTCGGTCCCGTCGACCCGGACCGTCCCGCCGGCGATCGCATTGATCCCCACCACGGCCCGCGACAGCGTCGACTTGCCGCAGCCGCTCTCCCCGACGAGCCCGACGGTACGGCCCGCTCGCACGGACAGGCTCACCGAGTCGACGGCGTAGACGGGAGGTTCGCGGTGGAACAGGCCGCGTCGGCGGGAACCGACGTCGACCCTCAAGTCGCTGATCTCCAGGACAAGTTCGTCGGTGGCGGGCTCGGGGCGCGGTGGTGCGGGAGTCGTCACCTCCGTGCGTGCCGGGGACACGTCGACTCCCCGTTGTGCCACGAAGCAGGCCGCCGTCTGTCCGCTGCCCCCGATCTCCAGGAGTTGCGGCGGTGCGTGCGTGCACGCGTCCTCGGCGAACGGGCAGCGGGGCTCGAACGCGCAACCGGGCGGCAGAGCGGCCGGGTCGGGCGGGGTGCCGGGGATCGCCGGGAGCGGTCGGCCGGTCAGGTCGTCGTCGAGGCGGGGCATGGCTTCGAGCAGCGCCGCCGTGTAGGGGTGGCGCGGGCGGTTGAAGACCTGCTCGACGGTTCCCTTCTCGACCGTACGGCCGCTGTACATCACTACGACGTCCGTGCAGAGTTCGGCGACCACGCCCATGTCGTGGGTGATGATCGCGACGGCGATGTCGAGTTCGGTGCGGAGCCGGGCGAGCAGCCGCAGGATCTGGGCCTGGATCGTGACGTCGAGGGCGGTCGTCGGCTCGTCGGCGATGAGCAGCGCCGGGTCGTTGGCCAGGGCGATCGCGATGACGACGCGCTGGCGCATGCCGCCGGAGAACTGGTGCGGGTAGTGGTCGATCTTCGTCGCCACGTCGGGAATGCCGACCTGGTCGAGGAGTTCGGCCGCCCGCTTGCGCGCGGTCTTCTTGTCGACGCCGTGGACCGTCATCGCCTCGACGATCTGGGCGCCGACCTTCATGACCGGGTTGAGCGCGGCCTGCGGGTCCTGGAAGACCATCGCGACCTTGCTGCCACGGCGGCGCCGCATCTCGCGTTCGGGGAGCGCAAGCAGGTCCTCGCCGTCGAACTCGACGCTGCCCGCGACGACTTGGCCCGGCGGGCGCAGCATCCGCATGATCGAGCGCGCGGTGACGGACTTGCCGGAGCCGGACTCGCCGACGATGCCAAGGACGTCGCCCGGGTAGATGTCGAAGCTGACGTCGTCGACGGCTTTGACGTCGCCGCTCCTGAGCCTGAACTCCGTACCCAGGCCCTCCACGCGGAGCAACGGCACGGCTCTGTCCGTGGCGGCCTCCGGCGGTTGGGTCATGGGGGAGTCGGTCGTCGGGGTCATCGGCGATTCACCGCCTCGTTCAGTGCGTCCGACATCAGGCTGACGCCCACCGCGAGCAGGAGGAGCAGCGCGGCGGGGCCGATGATGTAGGTGGGTGACTGGACAACGAACCGCAGGCCGTTGTTGAGCAGGACGCCGAGCGAGGGCGTGGGCGGCTGCACGCCGAGGCCGACGATGGACAGGCCCGCCTCGATGTAGACGCCGATGACCATCCAGACGGCGCCGTTCACGACGATGGCGTCCATGGCGTTCGGCAGCACGTGCCGGACCAGGAGTTGGCGGCGCGAGACGCCCAACACCCGCGCGGCGAGGACGTACTCCCGGTCCTGCTGGCTGAGCCAGGCCCCGCGGGCCAGGCGCCCCGCGCTGGGCAGGCCGCCGATCAGGATGGTGAGGAAGAGCGCGAACCAGCCCGCGCCCAGGACGGCCACCAGGCAGACGCCGAGGATCAGCCCGGGGAAGCCGATGATCACGTCGAGCAGCCGCTGCACCCCCGCGCCGAGCCATCCGGAGAGCGCGCCGGCGAGACCGAGCAGGGTGCCGATCGCCATGCTGAGCGGCACCGCGGTGAGGATGAGACTCAGGTCGACGCGCAGGCCGTAGACGCTGCGGACAAAGATGTCGCGGCCGAACTCGTCGGTTCCGAAGAGGTGTCCGGCCGAGGGGCCGGCGAAGGTGGTCGCCCCCTGCTGGTCGTAGCCGCCGGGGAAGAGGAGGGGTGCGAGCAGCGCGGCGAGGACCATCAGCACGAGGATCGACAGGCCGATGACACCCCGCGGGGTACGGAAGGCCGACAGGTAGCGGGCCAGGGTCGGGTTCAGCCGGCGGCGCGCGGCCACGGGCAGGGACAGGGGCACGTCCGTCATCACTGGTCTCCCAACCTGATCTTCGGGTCGAGTGCCGCAAGGACCAGCTCGGTGACGATCTGGCAGATCACCGCCACGCAGACCACACCGAGGATCAGCACCTGGAGGACGGTGAAGTCGCGTGTCGTCACGCTGGAGACGGCGAGCTGGCCGAGCCCATTGCGGTTGAAGATCGACTCCATGACCACGGCACCGGCGAGCAGGGTGCCGATCTCCAGGCCGATCGCGACGACCGCGCTGCCGAAGCTGTTGCGCAGCACGTGCCGCAGGGTGATCCGCCTCGGCGAGGCTCCTTTGGACAGGGCCAGATCGACGTAGTCCTCGTTGCGGACCCGGGTCATCTCCGTCTGGAGCAGGCGGGCCACACCTCCCGCGGGTGACAGCGCGAGGGCGAACGCGGGCAGGACCAGGTACTGGATGCCGATCGCGGGATCGTGCAGCACGCTCACCTCGCCGCTCACCGGCAGCCAGCGGTGGTACACGCCGAAGACGAGGATCAAGGCGAGCGCGATGAGGAACGACGGTACGGCGACCAGGATGCTGTTGCCCAGATCGAGCGTGGTCCGTGCCCACCAGCGCCTGGTCGAGCCGGCCAGCACGCCCAGCGTCGTCCCGATGACGACGACGAGCAGGGTGGCGAACACCGCCAGTTCCACGGTGCTCTCCAGCCGGTCGCCGATGAGGCTCGCGACGCTGCGGTGCAGGAGGTAGGACTGGCCCAGGTCGCCGTGGAAGAGTCCGGAGATCCAGTCCCAGTACTGCACGACCGGTGACCGGTCCAGGCCCAACTCCTTGCGGATGGCGGCGATGTTGGCGGCGGTCGGGTCCGAACCGGCGAGGGTGACGGCGACGTCACCGGGGGCGAGCCGGGGCAGGGCGAAGGCGACGACCGAGCTCGCGAAGAGCACGAACACCACCGACGGCACCTTGCGCATCAGATACCGGATCATTTCGACAACCAGGCCGTTCCGAGGTCGATGAAGCCCGCCTGGGTCGACTTGATACCGCCCACGGCCTGCGTGCGGACGGTCAGCGTCGGACGGGTGATCAGGGGGACCGTGAAGGCCTGGTCGAGCAGGTACGCGTTGTAGTCGTGCACCGCGCTCTTCTGCTCGGCCGTCGACGTGGCGGCGGTCACCTTCTGGACCAGTGCGGAGTACTGCGCGCTCTTGAACTTCAGCAGGTTGTCGCTCGCGACGTACTCGGGCCGGCTGACCAGCTGGGACGCGGGGGAGAGGGCGTTGCTGCCCATGATCAGGACCGCGGGCGCGCCCATGTCCCGCTTGGCGATCCGCTCGTCGTAGTCGGTCGGGGCGAGCGGCACCGCCTTGGCGGTGATTCCGACAGCCGCGAGGTTGTTCTTGACGATCTGGAAGATGCCGGTGGACTCGGGGCTGTTGAGGGTGACGACGTCGAGCGTCACGTTCTTCACGCCCGCCTGGGCGAGCATCTTCTTGGCCTTGTCCGGCTGGTACGTGTAGTGCTCCGCCTGGGTCTTGTCGTACCCGGCGGTCGAGGACCGCCACGGCAGGTCGGTGGCCTCCGCCTGCCCGCCCTCGACCTGCTCGTTGATGCGGTTCCGGTCGATCGCGTACTGGACCGCCTGCCGTACGGTCTTGTTGTCGAACGGCGCCTTCGTGACGTCGAACGCGAGGGAGAGGGCCGAACCGCCCGAGGTCACCAGGGCGTAGCCCGGCTGCTTGCCCAGGCTGCGCGAGTCGAGGGCGGCGATGCCGGTGCCGTACTGCACGCGACCGCTGCGGATCGCCGAGACGATGGCGGTCGGGTCGTTGATGACGTTGATCTCGATCTTGTCGAGATGGGTGTCCTTGGCGTCCCGGTACTTGGCGTACTTGGTGAGCACGACCTTGCCGCCGGGCGTCCACGACGTCCAGGAGTAGCGGCCGGTGCCGTCGACGACCTTGCCGGCCGCGTTGCCCGCGTAGGTGGCGGGGTTGACGATCGGCATCGTCTCGAAGAGGTCGAAGATGTTCGGCGTCGGCTTGGAGAAGGTGAGCTTCAGCTCGTGGTCGCCCTCGGCCTTCATCGACGTGATCTGGGCGGCGATCGGCTGGTTGGCCGCGCCCGCCGCGGGATCCTGCACCGTCTTCAGCGTGAACAGGACGTCGTTCGCCGTCAGTTGGCGACCGCTGTGGAAGGTGACGTCGTCGCGGAGCGTGATGTCGATGCTTCTGGCGTCCGGCGCGAGTTTCCACGACTTGGCGAGGACGCCGGTGGGCTTTCCGGTCTTGGCGTCGATCAGCGTCAGCGTCTCGAAGACCTGGTACTCGGAGAGGATGTTGCCGACCGAGGTCTTCAGGAATCCTCCGGGATCGACGTCGCTGGTCTGGGCGACGACGAGGGTGCCTCCGTCGCGCACCGGGCCGGCGGCCGCGGAGGTACCGGCGACGGGCTGGGCGGCGGCGCTGCACGCGGCCGACGTGAGCAGGGCCGCGCCCACGGCGACGCCCGCTGTCAGCCGGCGGTACCGGGCTTGCTGGGTGAGTGACATCGGTACTCCTTGAGCTGCGAGGGTTGGGGAAGCTTGAGCGAGGGGGCCGGTCGCACCGTTCGGGTCAGTGATCGCCACGTAGGCCGAGCGCGACCTTGCCCCAGGGACGGCCGGACTCGACTACCGCGGGCTTCAGCGCCGTCCGGCTCGCGGTCAGGAGCGCGAAGTGCGCGTATCCGCCACAGCCTCGGTCAGTGGTGCCGAACACCGGGTCGCCGACCGTGAACGAGTCGACGCCCGGCCCGAGTTGTACGACCACACCCGCGACCTCACGCCCGAGCACGGCCGGCAGATCGAGGTGCAGGAAGGCGCGGTGCATCCCGGAACGGACCTTCCAGTCCACCGGGTTGACCCCGGCTGCCCGCACCTCGACGAGAAGCTCGCCCGGCCCCGGTACGTGCATGGGCAGATCGAGGAAGCGCTGGACCTCTGGTCCGCCGTATGCGGTGAATCCGTACGCTGCGGGCACTGCGAGCCTCCAACTCCGGTTGCCGGAACGGTCAGTGCTGCTGCCGGGCCCACTCGCCGCAGAGCCGCACGCTCTCCTCGGGGGTCGGCTGCGCGCCCTTGTCGACCTCGATGACGAGCCAGCCGTCGAAGCTGTCGGGCAGCGCGGCCAGCGTGGCCGGGATGTCCACGGAGGCATGGCCCGGCTCCGCCCACAGGCCGGCCAGGACGGTCTCCTGGTAGGTCCAGCCCTCGGCCCTGCCGCGCTCGGCGATGTCGGCGTGGAAGTCCTTGACGTGCATCGCGGCGACCCGCTCCCCGTACTCCCGGATCAGGCCGATGACGTCGGCGCCGGCCCAGCCGAGGTGACCGATGTCGGGGCCGAAGGACAGGACGTCCGCCGGAATCGTGTCGAGGATGAAGCGGGTCTCCTGCTCGGTCTCCGCCCAGGTGCCGATGTGCGGGTGGAAGGCGGCCGTTATGCCGTTGGCCTTCGTCGTCTCGCCCATCCGCGCGAACACGTCCCGCACCCGCTCCAGCCGTTCCGGAGTGGCATCGGCGCCCACGGCGGGGCGGTGCACGCGCGGTGCCTGCTTGTTCATGCCGGTGGCCACGAAGACGGTGGGCAGGCCGAGTTCGGCCATCTGCGTGCTGATCCGGTCGGTCTTGTCGAGATGCGCCCGCAGGCTCTCCTCGTCCAAGGGCAGCGGGCCCGAGATGTAGCCGGGGGCGGGCGACAGGCCGTGGTCGGAGAGGAGTTGACCGTACTCGGCGGTGGTGAGGTCGGCCGGTACCTCCGCGTGCACGGAGTCGATGCCCGACTCCTTGATGACCTTGAGGCGTTCGGGGAGCGGCGGGGCGAGGGTGGGGTCGATCCAGCCGTCGTCGGTGGCGATCCACTGGAGGGGGTTGATCGCGATCTTCTCGGGGCTGATGGTCACGGCATGCCTTTCGTCGAAAGTGATCGGGGCTGAACGGTCAGGCGGAGTAACGGGGTTCGGGGCGTTCGCAGGTGCTCTCCAGGCGCACCGTCCGGCCCGACCGGGAGGAGTCCTCGACCGCGCACAGAGCTTCGAGGACGTGGAAGGCGAAGGAGGCGTTGGCGCGGTGCGGGCCGCCCTCGACCGCCGTCGCCAAGTCCCGTACGCCGAGGCCGCGTCGGGCCTGTTCGCGGGTGCCGACGGCGCCGAAGAGCTCGACGGCCGGCTCCAGTACGGTCCAGTCGGTGTCGCCGTGGCGACGCAGGCGTACGTCGCCGTCGAAGTGGTTCGGGTTGGGCAGCGAGAGAGTGCCCTCGGTGCCGTAGATCTCCATGGCGGGCAGGTCGGTGTCCCAGACGTCGAAGCTCATCTGGGTGGTGCCGATGACCCCGGACGCGAAGGTGAGGACGGCGGCGGCGTGGGTGGGGACGGTGACGTCGACGGAGTCGATCGCCCGGTCGGGCGCGGTGACGGTCCGGGTCGGCGCGCCGATGCGGCTGCTCGCGCTGACCGACCGCACCGGACCCAGGGCGTTCACGAGGATCGCGAAGTAGTACGGGCCCATGTCCATCACCGGGCCGCCGCCCTCCTGGAACAGGAACGCCGGGTTCGGGTGCCAGGTCTCGGCCTTGCTGTGGCTGATGAACGCGGAGGCCCCGATCGGGGTGCCGATCGCCCCCGAGTCGATCGCCCTGCGCAGCGTCTGGCTCGCGCTGCCCAGGAAGGTGTCCGGCGCCGCCCCGAGGACCCGCCCGCCGCCGGCGGCCGCCTCCAGTACGGTCCGGCCCTCCGCGACGTTCGTGGCCAGGGGCTTCTCGACGTAGACGTGCTTGCCGGCCTCCAGTGCGGCGATGACCGTACGGGCGTGGTGCACCGGAGGCGTGAGGTTGACGAGGATGTCCACCGTGTCGTCGGCGTAGAGCTCCGCGTCGTCGCCCCAGGCCGGGATCTCGTGCTCGACGGCGGCCTGTTTGGCCCGGGCCACGTCGATGTCGCCGACGCGGACGATCCGCAGTTCCGGCCAGCGGGCCAGGCCGGTCACGTACCGGCCGAAGATGTTGCCGCTGCCCAGGATGCCGATGCGATGCGTGTGCTTGACCATGCCGTGGGTTCCTCCGGAGAGCGTTGGGCGGAGAGCGAAGCGCGTAGGGGTGATCCGTGGAATTGGTCGGAGAGCGCGGGCCGGTGGTCGGGAGCGCGACCGGTCGTTCAGGCCGAAACGCGAGACCGGTTCCCGCCGGGTAGTTCGGCATTTAAGGGCTGTGCCGCCGACTGGCACGAGGGCCGCGGTCCGGTGAGCAGAACACCGGGAGCGGGGTTATCGAATGGTGACGGGTGAAATTGACGGGCCGTCAGGAAGCTTGTTCCGGGCTGCGGAAACCGGTGGCGCGGGTGGCGCGCACGGCACAGTTCGCCGAACTGAGGAGATGATGGAATGTGCAGCTCACAGCCGTGCGCGAGGGCATCGATCGGACCGTTGCGCGGGCCTGGGGGCGGTCGCCGGGAGCAGGTGGACGACGTGTCGACGTGCCGCCCGCAGAAGGCGGTTTCGCGCCGGGACGGGACCTTGATCGCCGATGCGTGGTCCGTCGAGTGATCCGATTTCATTGCTTCGGATGCCTCTTCTGGCTAAACTCCCGGACTTTTTCCAGCCGTCCGGGAGTCTCGGTGCCGCTGTCGTTCAATCGGCCACGGCGTGAACGCCGGGTTGCGCATCACCATCGTTTGGTTCGTATGCCGGAGACAAGATGCCGTTTTTTGTTTCTTGTGCGCACTAAAAACAGCGGAATGCCCTGCCGTACCGATCCGAATGTCCTGGTTGACGCGATCACTCCGCAGGCCGGATGGTGAAGGGGCACAAGGAGGCGGAATTAAGACCGTGACGTTTCACAAAGACGGGATCCATCCGGCCGTTCCGGCCCTGCTGCCGGCGGTTCCCGTGGGGCTGCGCCGGGTCCTGGACATGGTCGTCTCCGGCGAGGCGACCAGCCGTGCCGAGATCGCACGGCGCAGCGGACTCGCCCGCTCGACGGTCGGCCAGCAGGTCAGTCATCTCGTCGGACGCGGCATCCTTGAGGAGATCGAGTCCGGCGAGTCCGTGCGCGGCCGGCCGCCCCGTGTGCTGACGCTCTCCCCGCGCGCCGGCACCATCGCCGTGGCCGACGTCGACACCCTGGCCGCACGCGTCGCGATCGCCGACCTCACGGGACGGGTGCTCGCCGAGGACACCGTGCACGTGCGTCTCGATTCCGGTCCGGAAACGGTGTTGGAGAGGGTGTCCGAACGACTGCTGGGCCTGCTGGAGAAGACCGGGCGTGACCCTCGTAGGGTCCGTCAGGTGGTGATGGGTCTGCCCGGGCCCGTCGACATCCAGCGCGGTTGCGCCGTGCGCCCGACAGGAATGCCGGGGTGGGACGCCTACCCGGCCGCCGACGCCCTGAGCGCACGCTTCCGTGCGCCCGCCCTGGTGGACAACGATGCCAACCTCATGGCCCTCGGCGAGGCGACCCAGGACGAGGTCGACACCCCTCTCCTCTGTCTGAAGATCGCCGCCGGGATCGGGGCCGGACTCGTCACCGGCTCCGGCGACATCTACCGCGGGGCCGACGGAGCCGAGGGCGACGTGGGCCACATCCGGGCCGTCGACGGCGGCGACGCCCTGTGCACCTGCGGCAACGTCGGCTGTGTCAGGGGCGTCGCCTCGCACCGGGCCGTCCTGCGCACCCTGGGCATACCCGAGACGACGGACGACGATCCACGGCACGGCGAACGCCAACTGGCCGAACGCATCGCCGACAACGACCCCTCGGCCGTGCACGCACTGCGCCAGGCCGCCACCGCGATCGGCGAGGTCGCGGCCATGCTCGTCCTCATGTACAACCCCCGCACACTGGTCCTCGGCGGCCCGCTGAGCGACCTTCGCGACGACCTCCTGTCCGGGGTGCGTGCCGTGGTGTACCAGCGGGCCCTGCCCCTGACCACCCGCAAACTGACCATCACCACCACCCGTCCCGACGGCACCTCCGCGATTCACGGCGGCATCGCCCTTGCTCTGCGAGACGTCTTCAGTGAGCAGGGGATTGCCCGGTTGCTGGTGGACGACCGGGAAGGCTGACGCCGAAGCCGAGCCGCGTCCGGCAGGGGCGACCGGACGAACCTGCGGGTGGCGGCTCGTCAGATCCGCTGCGGTTTGGAGGAGTTCGGCGAGAACAGGGCCACGCGGCGCAGTAGGCCGACGGACGTGAGCAGACACCGGTCCGGACGGCCGACCGACCCTGGTCCGGGCCGACCGCACGACCGGCGCCCCGTCCCGGTGCCCGGCCGAGGTCAGCAGCAGGACGAGCCCTTCCATACGGCCGCGCCGACAATCTGTTCCGTTGAGCGGACATACTCCGCCAACCGGTTCAGGCCAGTCCCCATGCTGGGCTCCCATCGCGCCAACCCCGGTGCGGCGGTACGAGAACGAGCCGGGTCACGGCTTCCGTCCGCACCGATCGCACCTACCGCGGCGGCAGCCGCACACCTCACCGGACGACCGCACGTCACACGTCACACGTCACCTATGCCTCCCGAGGAAGCGAGTCGCATGGTGCTCACCACCGCGAGACGGGTCCTTCGCAGCCTGGTCGTGATCATCCTGGTCACGATGGGCTCCGTGGCGCTGCTGAGTCTGGCGCCGGGATCGGCCGCCTCCGTCATCCTGGGGGAGAACGCGACACCGGCGGCGGTCGCGAAACTGAACGCCAGACTCGGCATGGACCGACCTCTCTGGCATCAGTACACCGACTGGCTCGGACATGCCGTCACGGGCGATCTCGGCACCTCGCCGGTCACCAACGAATCGGTCACGCACGCGGTCCTGTCCCGACTGCCCGTGACCCTGGAACTCGCGGCCATCGCACTGACCTTGTCCCTGGCCGTCGCCGTGCTCCTGGCCATCGTCTCCGCGGCCCGGGAAGGGTCCGCGGTGGACCGCGGGGCCACGGCCCTCTCGTCGGTGCTGCTGTCGGTACCGGCCTTCATCGCGGGCCCCGTGCTCATCTACTTCTTCTCCCTGAAGCTGGGCTGGCTCCCCGTCAGCGGATGGGCCCGGGTCAGCACCGACGGCCTCGGGGCGAACCTGCGCGGCGCCCTGCTCCCGGCCGTGTCGATCGCCCTGACCGAGATCGCTGCCTTCCACCGCGCGCTGCGGGCGGATCTCGTCTCCACCCTGCGCGAGGACTTCATCGCCGCCGCCCGCGCCAAGGGGATGAGCCCCGCCTACGTCATGTTCCGCCACGCGCTGCGGCCGTCGTCGTTCTCCCTGATCACACTCGCCGGCATCAACCTCGGCCGGCTGATCGGCGGGACCGTCGTCGTCGAGATCCTGTTCTCGCTGCCCGGTCTCGGCCAGCTGGTCGTCTCCTCGATCGTCTCCCGGGACCTCGTCTCGGTCCAGGGCATCGTGGTCTTCGTCGTCGTGGCGTACGTCCTGGTCAACACCCTGGTCGACCTCAGCTACCAGTGGCTGGATCCGCGGGTCGGAAAGGTGGCCGCAGCATGACGAGCGTCCAGCGCACCGTCACCACGGGACGGGACACCGGGACCGGCGACGGCGCCGGGACGGAGCCCTCCGTCCCGGCCGTGCACCGCAGACGGTCGATCCTCGTCGGGATCGCCTACACCTGGCTCGCCGTGATCGTCCTCGCGGCCGTCCTCGCCGACCTCCTCCCGCTGGCGCCCTACGACCGTCCCGTCGGCCTGCCCCGGCAGACACCGGGCCTCGGCTCGCTCGACGTTCTGCTCGGCACCGACCAGCTCGGCCGCTCGCTCCTGTCCCGCTGCGTCTACGGAGCACGGGTCTCGCTGCTGGTCGGAGCGGGTGCGGGCCTGATCGGCTCGGCCGTGGGGACCGTACTCGGCATGGTCGCCGGATATCTCCGCGGCCGTACCGACTCGGTGATCAGACTGCTCGCGGACGCGATGCTCGCGTTCCCGCCGCTGATCCTGCTCCTCGCGCTGGCCGCCGTCCTCACCCCCAGCGTGTCCACCCTCCTCATCGGGCTGACCCTGCTGGTCGTCCCGACCTTCATCCGGCTGGCCAGGGCCAACACCCTGTCCTGGGCGTCGCGAGAGTTCGTCACCGCCGCCCGCACCATGGGCGCGAGCAGGCGGCGCATCCTGGCGCGGGAGATCCTGCCCAACCTGCTGCCCTCACTGGGCGCCTACCTGCCCGTCGTGATGGCCGCGCTGATCGTGGCGGAGGGCTCACTGAGCTTCCTCGGCATGGGCATCCCACCCCCCTCGCCGAGCTGGGGCGGAATGATCTCCGACGGCAAGGACTCCGTCGGTGACTACCCGCACCTCGTCTTCGTGCCCACGGCGTTCATCTTCCTGACCGTGTTCGCCCTCAACCAGGCCGGTGACCACCTGCGGCACCGGTTCGACCGCGGTCTGCACGACTGACGCGGTCCGGCCCGTGCCCGCTCCGGGCCGGCCGGCTTTCCAGACCGTCCACGACAAGGGGCCAACGATGATCCGTAGAAGGTGCGTCACCACGATTGCCGCAGCCACCGCGGCACTCCTGCTCGGCGCCTGCGGGGGCGGCGGCGGGAAGAGCGCCGGGGGATCGACCGGGGCGACCGGCAAGCCGGTCGCCGGCGGGTCCGCCCGGGTCCTCACCCTCAGCGAACTCCGTACCCTAGATCCCGCGCAGATGGGCAACAACTTCGTCAGCGGCGCCGTCGTCGGCAACGCGCTCTACGGGACCCTGCTGACGGACGATCCCCGTACCGGGAAGATCCGCGTTTCCCTGGCCAAGTCCTTCACCTCCCCGGACGGGGGGAAGACCTTCGAGCTGAAGCTGCGCGACGGGCTGACGTTCTCCGACGGCACCCCACTCGACGCCGAGGCCGTCAAGTACAACTGGGACCGCATGCGTGATCCGGCCACGGCATCCCCGTACCAGGCCGACGCCTCGCTGGTGACGTCGACGAAGACCGTCGACGCGACGACGCTGAAGGTCACTCTCGCAGCGCCCATGAACCAGTTCGCCCAGTCGGTGGTCACCACGTCCATGAACTGGATCGCCTCACCGGCCGCGCTCGGCAAGGGGGCGAAGGCGTTCGACGCACACCCCGTCGGCGCCGGACCGTACACCCTGAAGGAGTGGCGCCGGCAGGACGCCATGGTGCTCGTGAAGAACCCCGAGTACTGGGACGCGCCCAAGCCCTACCTGGACCAGCTCACCCTGAAGGTCGCCCTCGACGCGACCCAGCGTCTCAACACCGTGGTCAGCGGGGGCGCCGACCTCGCCATCGAACAGAACTGGGAGAACCTGAAGAAGGCATCCCAGGCCGGACTGCCGACCACGACGTCCCCGCTCAGCGGTGGCACCTACCTCGCCCTCAACACACGGCGGGCGCCCTTCAACGACGGACGGGCACGGAAGGCGCTGTCCGCGGCCGTCGACTTCAACGCCCTGAACGACTCGGTGTACAACGGGACGGGGGAGACCATCGACACGCTGTTCCGTAAGTCCTCGCCCTTCTACACCGACATCCCGGTGGGCAAGCCCGACGCCGCCACCGCGCAGCAGCTGTTCGACGAACTCGCGGCCGACGGCAAGCCCGTCTCGTTCACCTTCATCACCACCGCGTCGACCGAGAACAAGGGCCAGGCGGAGTCGATCCAGGCCCAGCTCAGCAAGTTCAAGAACGTGACCATGAAGATCAAGGTGGTCGACTACGCGGAGTTCCTGCCCCTGCAGACCTCCCACAACTTCGACATGGTGGTGTCGTCCGCCGCCTTCAACGACCCCGAGCCCAGGCTCTGGACAGCGTTCCAGGGCGACTCGCCGACCAACATGACGGGCGTCCACGACACACCGCTCGACCAGGCCCTGCTGAAGGGACGCACGGCCACCACCGTCGCGGACCGCAAGGCCGCCTACGAGACCGTGCAGCGGCGGCTCGTGGCACTGCGCCCCATGCTCTGGATCCTGCGCATCGCCGGCAGCGCGATCTCCGGCAAGAACGTCGGCGGCCTCACCCAGTACGGGTTCGGCTCGCTCCTTCCGGAGGACCTGTGGATCAAGCACTAGGCGGTCCGGCCGACCCGGTCGCCCCGATCCTCGAAGTCCGCGATCTGCGGGTCCACATCGGGACGCCGCGCGGTGTCGTACGGGCGGTCGACGACGTCTCCCTGACGATCGGCCACGCGCAGGCGCTGGGCGTCGTGGGGGAGTCGGGTTCCGGCAAGTCGGTGACCGCGAAGGCGATCATGGGCATGCTGCCTCGTGGCGCGGGGTGCAGCGGTCAGATCCTCTTCCGGGGACAGGACTTGCTCACACTGTCCCGGAGCGAGCGCAGGAAGATCTGGGGCACCCAGGTCGCCATGGTGCTCCAGGATCCGGGGAGGTCACTCAACCCGGTCGTACGGGTGGAACGGCAGCTCACCGAGGGCATGCGCCGGCACCTCGGGGTGGGGCGCGCGGAGGCGCGGGGGCGGGCCGTCGATCTCCTCGCGGAGGTGGGCGTGCCCGACCCGGAGCGTCGGCTGCGCAACTACCCGCACGAACTGTCCGGCGGTATGCGTCAGCGGGTGATGATCGCCATCGCGCTGGCGTGCGAACCCGACCTGGTCATCGCGGACGAACCGACGACGGCGCTGGACGTGACCGTCCAGCGCCAGGTCCTCGACCTGTTGCGCCGCATCCAGCGGGACCGGGGGACGGCCCTCATGCTGATCAGCCACGACCTCGCCGTGGTCGCCGGGCGCACCGACCGCACGGCCGTGATGTACGCGGGCCGGCTCGCCGAGGTCGGCGCGACGCGGACCGTGTTCACGACACCGCGCCACCGCTACACCCACGCCCTGCTGGAGGCGGTTCCCACGATCGACCACGAACGGCACACCCCTTTGCGCCTGATCCCCGGCACGCTGCCGGATCCCGTCGCACCGCCGACGGGCTGCCGGTTCGGCCCCCGCTGTACGGCGGCACGGGCCGAGTGCGGTGTTCCGGGGCCCGTCATGACCTCCGTGGGGCACGACCACCGGGTCGCGTGCTGCGTTCCGGTCGACGCGCCCGACACACCGCCGGTGGCGGGGGTCCACGATGGCCGGTAGCGGGAACGCCCATCTCCGCGGTGACAGCGCCCTGTTGACGGTACGGGACCTGGTCGTCGAGTACGCCACCGATGCCGGGGTCGTGCAGGCGGTGTCCGGTGTCAGCTTCGACGTCCTGCCCGGTGAAACCCTCGGCATCGTCGGCGAGTCGGGTTGCGGCAAGTCCACCACGGGCCGGGCCGTGCTGCGCCTGGACCACGCGACCGGCGGCACGATCGAGTTCGACGGCGAGCGCATCGACCAGGCCCGCCCACAGCGGATGCGCACGCTCCGACGTGACATGCAGATGGTCTTCCAGGACCCGGTGGCCTCGCTGAACCCACGCCGCAGGGTCCGGGACGTGGTCGAGGAGGGCCTGGTGATCGGAGGTATGCCGGTCGCCGAGCGTACCGAGCGGGCAGCCACCGTACTGGCTCAAGTGGGGCTTGCGGAGGCACGGTTCGCCGAGATGACGCCTCATCAGCTGTCGGGAGGTCAGGCGCAGCGGGTCGCCATAGCCAGGGCCCTGGCGCTGAATCCGAAGCTGTTGATCTGCGACGAGCCGGTGTCGGCCCTGGACGTCTCGGTGCAGGCCCAGACGCTCAACCTGATCGAGGACATCAAGGCCGCCTACGCGCTGACCGCCGTGTTCATCGCGCACGACCTCGGCGTCGTCCGCGCGGTCAGCGACGACGTCATGGTGATGTACCTGGGCAAGGTGTGCGAGTTCGGTGACGCCGACCTGGTGTACGAGCGGCCCTCCCACCCGTACACCAGGGCCCTGCTCGACTCGGTTCCGCTGCTCGACTCCGACCGGGGGTTCGCCGGACCCGCCCTCGACGGGGACATCCCCTCACCCCTGGCGCCCCCGTCGGGCTGCCGGTTCCGTACCCGGTGCCCGAGGGCGGAGGACCGGTGCGCCGTCAGTGAGCCGCAGGTGCGGGAGGTGCGCAAGGACCAGTACGTCGCGTGCCACTTCCCGCTTCAGGACACGCAGGCGGGCCGCCAGGACGGGCGGTCCTTCTCGGAGGAAGGACGGCCTGCTCTTCTGCGAAAGGTGGAGCGTGGACATGCATGAACTCGGCACGAGCAAGCGGCCGGACTGGAGTCTCGCGGTGGTGATCGGGGCCGGTGGCCTCGGCACGGCGGTGGCGCGACGGCTCGGCCATCACCACCGGCTGCTCATCGCGGACATCGACAAGGACAAGGCGGACGAGGTCGCGCACAGCATGCGCGACGAGGGCGGCGACGCGGAACCGGTGCACTGTGACATCACGCGGCCGGAGTCGGTCCTGGAACTCGCCGAAGAGGTGAAGCGGCACGGAGGGTTCGCCGCGCTCGCGCACGTCGCCGGACTCTCCCCGTCGGCGGCGGACTTCGAGAGCATCGTGCGGGTCAACCTCACCGGCGCCGCACTCGTCACGCGCGCGCTGCTGCCCTGCGCGGAGCCCGGCGCGGCGGCGATCCTCGTCGCGTCCCTCGCCGCGCACACCGTCACGCCGAGCGCCGCTGCCGAGGCCGTACTGCGTGACCCGCACGACACGCGGACGGCGACCCGTCTCAAGGAGGCGCTCGGCGAGGCGGAGCGCACCTCCGCGATGGCCTACCACCTCTCCAAACACGGTCTGCTGTCCCTGTGCCGACGCGAGGCATGGGCGTGGGGACAGCGGGGAGCACGGATCGTCAGTCTCTCCCCGGGGCTCATCGCCACCCCCATGGGCGCGTTCGAGTTCGCGCGCAGTCCGGTCAAGCACGACCTCTATGCCAGGACGCCGCTCGCCCGTGAGTGCACGATGATCGAGATCGCCGGCGTGGTCGCCTTCCTCGCCTCCGACCAGGCGTCGTTCATCTCCGGCACCGACATCCTGGTCGACGGGGGCCTGGCGGGGACACTGCGCGGCGACTGAGCGAGCCGGTGTCGGCCGGGACCCGCGGAGAAAGTGGTCCGCCCAGCGGGACACCGGCCCCGGCGCGAGACCGCACCGCCCTAGTTTTTCGCGAGCCGTGACTCCCCGGCGCGGTCAGCGCCCTCGCGGCGGTCAGCACGGGGGACACCTGGCGCCCACCCGCCCTCCCGGACCGGAAGGACCCACGATGAAGTCCGCCATCTACAACGGGCCGTTCGACATCACCGTCACCGAGTTGGAGACACCCACCTGCGGTCCGCGGGACGTGCTGCTGCGCAACCTGCACGCCGGCATCTGCGGTTCTGACGTGTCGGTCTACCGGCACGGTCCCGGGGCGCACCAGATCCTGAAGGGCGAGCAGTTCGGCCACGAGGTCGTGTCCGAGATCGCCGAGGTGGGCAGCGAGGTGACCGGCCTCTCCGCAGGCGACCGCGTCTACCCCTACCCGCTGACGGCCAAGGGCGACCCCACCCGCGCCGGATGTCTGGGCGGGTTCTCCGAGTACATCCACGTCCCGAACTGCCGTGTGGGTGAGCAGGTGTTCAAGGTCGACGACCGGATCCCGACACCTGTCGCCGGACTCATCGAGCCCTTCACGGTGGCCCACCGTGCTGTGCGTCGCTGCCGTCCGCGGCAGGGGGAAAAGGCCGTCGTCTTCGGCGCCGGCACGATCGGGATCGCCGCGGCGGTGGCGCTGAAGAGCTTCGGTGCCGCGGAGGTCATGGTGGTGGACCTGTCCGACTTCCGTCTGGAGAAGGCCGCCGGACTCGGATTCGTGACCTGCAACTCCGCGCGGGAGGACCTGCGCAGGCGAGCCGGTGAGGTGTTCGGCGAGGTGAAGACCTTGATGGGGACCTTTCCCGACGTCGACATCTACGTCGAGGCGGCGGGGCCCGACGAACTGTTCGCCACGATCCAGTCCATGGCGAAGTCCGGCGCGCGCATCGGCGCGGTCGCCGTCCACCCCAAGCCGGTCGCCGTCGACATGGTCCGGCTGGCCTACGGCGAGCAGGAGATCATCGGACCTGGCGGCTACCGCCCCGAGGACGTCGTCGACGTCATGAAGATCATGGAGAGCGGACGGTTCGATCTCGCCTCCATCATCACCCACACCTTCGAGCTCGACCGGATCATCGAGGCGATCGAGACGGCGGGCGACCGCGAGTCGGCCCTCCACGTCGCCATCGCCTACTGAGGAACCGCTCGGCCCTCGCCGAACGGCGGGCAGGAAAGGATCAGGGAAGTGACGAAGACCCTCGGGCTCATCGGAGCCGGACGGATAGGCGGGGCGCTGGCCCGGCTGGCGCTCGCCGCCGGACTGGACGTGGTCGTGAGCAACTCGCGCGGCCCGCAGACGCTCGTCGACACGGTGGCGCAGTGGGGAGAGGGCGCCAGGGCCGCCACGGTGGCGGACGCCGCGCGCCAGGGCGACATCGTGGTGGCCACCGTCCCCCTCGGCGCGCACCGGCGGCTGCCCGCCGACGCCCTGGTGGGGAAGACGGTGGTGGACACCATGAACTACTACCCCGAGCGCGACGGCTCCCTGGCGGAGCTGGACTCCCGCCGGCTGACCTCCAGCGAGCTGGTGCAGCGCGAACTTCCCCGGTCGCGGGTGGTCAAGGCGTTCAACAACATCGACTTCCGGCGGCTGGAGATCCTGGCCCGGCCCACCGGCGCCGCGGACCGCAGCGCGCTGCCCGTGGCCGGTGACAGCGCCGCCGCCAAGGAGGAGGCGATCCGGCTGCTCGACGCCCTGGGTTACGACGCCGTCGACCTGGGTCCCCTGTCGGAGAGCTGGCGCAGCGAGCCGAACACGGCGGTCTACGTCCAGCCGTACCTGCCCGAACGCCCGGCGGGGCCGGCCGGGGAAGAGGACGTCATGAGGTGGTTCCTGGACTGCCCCGGTGCCCCGCTCCCCGCCGACCGGGTCGCCGCCCTTCTGTGCGATGCCGTGCGTCAGTCGCCCGCCGACGCACGAGAGCGCCTCGGCTGACGGCCGACGACCTATTCACCGGAGGCATGACGACATGCGGACACTCAGCCTGGGCCATGCCTCGGTCGACCGGGTCGAGGAGCACACTCTGCCGGTCTCCCTCACCTTCCTCACCGGCGACGAGGCCCTCATCGCGCGGCGCGTGGACCCGCTGCCCGGCGGGTTCCTGGACCGGGCCACGATGAACTTCCGGTTCTCCAACCACAGTTGGGTGCTACGGGTGGACGGCCGCACGGTACTGGTCGACCTGTGCACCGGCAACGGCCGTACCGGCAGGGGGCCTTACTTCGACGGACTGGACGTGCCCTATCTGGACCGGCTCACGGCGGCAGGTGTGTCGCCCGAGACCGTCGACGTCGTCTTCTGCACCCACTTCCACCACGATCACTGCGGCTGGAACACCCGTCAGAGCGAGGGGAGATGGGTGCCCACCTTCCCCAACGCCGACTACGTCTTCGCGGCGGACGAGTACCGGCGGTGGGACACGGCGAGGCCACCGCACCCCAACGACTTCAGCCCCAACGTGTTCGATGAATGCATACGTCCGGTCGTCGAAGCGGGCCTGGCCAGGGTCGTTGCGCTGCCGTACGAGATCTCGCCGAGCCTGACCGTCGAGCACGCACCGGGCCACACGCTCGGGCACGCGGTGCTGGGGCTCGACTCCGGTGGCGTACGGGCGTACTTCACCGGCGACGCCTTCCACCACCCGGTCCAGCTGACGCGTCCCGAACTGCACCTGCCGGGCTGCGACGACCTGGAGACGGCCGTCGCCACCCGGCGCGCACTCGTGCGACGGGCGCTGGACGAAGACGCGTTCCTCTTTCCCGCCCACTTCCCCGCCCCGCACTACGGCCGACTCGCCCTCGACGGCGACGAGGTCTGCTTCGTGCCGGGCGGCGCGATCCACACCACCGTTGGCTCCACGCAGGGTGGAGCATGACGTCCTTCAAAGGAGCAGGCATGAGATCACCGCACGGATCCTTCCCACCATCGAGTACGGACCCACAGTTACCCGAGCGGGCCCGGGCAAGGCGTCGTGTGACGGCGCCCGGGAATTCGTTCCGCGCGCGGGTGAGGAGAGGGGTGAGAGTGTTCGGCGCCGGCCTGTTTGCCGCCATGGTCGCCCTGCCCTTCCTCGTGACCAGCGCGCAGGCAAGTCCGGCCGGTGGCAGCTTTGGTGCCTTTTCGCGCGGCATACTCGAGGTCGACGCGACCCCCGGCACGCCGGACCGGGTGAACGGTCAGCCGGTCGTCGCGGTCGACCCCAGGAACCCGAACAACCTCGTGTACGCGTCGACGGACCACATCGTCGACGGCGCCGCACTCGTGCGGGTGGACTGTTACGCCGCGTTCTCGACCAACGGCGGCCGAACCTGGACCCGCACGGCCTGGCCGGCCGGCGACAACCCCCAGTGCGGCGACCCGTACCTCGCCGTCGACTCGAAGGGGATCTTCTACCTCGCCTGGAACCAGCTGGGCTGCCCCGACGACCCGACCGGACCGATCACCGGTACCTGCGACGGGGTCCCGAACAAGCTCGGCGTCGCCAGATCCACCGACGGCGGCCGCACCTGGTCGCACGCCGTCGACACGCCGGCCGTCCGCGCCGCCACTCCGCGGTTGAGGGTGGACACGGCCACCGACTACGTCTACGCGGTCGGCGCGAGCCCGGTCGGGCAGCCCGGACCCTCGGCCGTCACGGTCAGCAAGGACCACGGCCTGACCTGGACGCCGGTCGGGGAGCTCCCGGACCAGCCCTTCGGTAACCAGATCGCCGTGCACAACGGCGTGCTGGCCAGCGCGACCTCCGAGGTGGTCGTGGGCGGCGTCTCGGTCGAGCCCGTGAACCCCGTGTTCGAGGTGAGCCGCGACGAGGGGCAGACCTTCACCGCCCTCCCGGTCACCGACAGCGCCGGAAACCCGGTTGCACCGCCCTCGGGCGACCTCGTGCCGGACACCAGGCTCCTGGCGTCGGACCCGATCCCCTGGGTCTCCGCCGATCCCACGAGGACCAACCGGTTCGCGGTCATGGTGCCCCGGGGCGACAACCTGGAGGTGTACGTCACCGACGACGCGGGCCGGACCTGGGCCGGTCCGAGCGTGGTCGCGGCACCGGGTGCCGCGAAGCCCTGGATCGAGTTCGGTTCCAAGGGAACGCTGGGCATCATGTGGCGGCACGTGGTCGACGGGCTCGTCGACACCTACTCCACGGTCTCCTTCGACGGCGGGCAGACCTTCCCCCGCACGGTGAAGGCCAACCGGACGAGCGAGCCGTACACCTTCCTCGGCAGCGGCGGTGACGAATGGTCGCGGATCCTCATCCACGGCAAGTACGCCTACGTCACCTGGTCGGACGCGCGCGAGGGTGGCGCTGTCGACGGCATCGTCGCCCGGGTTCCCCTCTCGCTCTACCACTGAGTCCGCGCGACCCGTCGTGATCCACGGCACCGGGCGGCATCTCCTGCCGAGGAGATGCCGCAAGGGCTTCGTCACCGGCGTCAGTCGCTCACGGCGGAGTGCTGGGCGAGGACGATTTCCGCGAGCTTCACGTGTGCGGCGTCCACGAGCCGGCCGTCGACGCTGGTGGCCCCCAGGCCCGCCGACTCGGCGGCGCGATACGCCTCCAGGACCCGCCGGGCCCGCCTGACCTCGTCGTCCGTCGCCCGGAAGACCTGGTTCGCGATCCCGATCTGCGAAGGATGGATCGCCCACTTGCCGTTGAACCCCAGGGAGGCCGCCGCGCGCGCGTCCTCCTCGTAGCCGGCCGGGTCACGGAAGTCGGGATAGGGGGCGTCGACGGCCGCGATGCCCGCGATGCGCGCCGCGGTGAGCACCTGCATCCGTGCGAAGTACCAGAAGTCACCCGGATACGGCTCACGTGGACGGAAGTTGGTGTCCACTCGGGCGCCCTGGGAGACCGACAGGTCGCCCGCGCCGAAGATGACGGCGTCCAGGCGCGTACTCGCGGTCGCGATCTCCTCGGCGTGCGCGACGCCCGCGACGTCCTCGATGAGGACCTCCAGCCGGATCCGCTTGCGCAGTCCGAGCCGCTCCTCCAGCTGGCTCAGCAGCACGTCGACCCACCAGACGTCCCGCGCCGCCGTGACCTTCGGGACGATGACGGTGTCCAGGTTCTCCCCGGCCCCTTCGACCACCTCGATGATGTCCCCGTGGGCCCACCTGGTGCCGATCCCGTTGATCCGCACCGCACGGACGGTGCTGCCCCAGTCGTACCCGTTGAGCGCCTGCACGGCCTTGCCCCGGGCCTGTTCGCGCAGCGCCGGGGCCACCGCGTCCTCCAGGTCGAGGAAGACCAGGTCGGCGTCCGAGGCGGCCGCCTTGGCGAACATGTGGTCGTTGGAGGCGGGCGTGGCCAGCTCCGAGCGTCGCAAGGGGGGTGTGTTCATCGTGTCCTGGTCTCTCCTCGGGTGGGTCTCGGTCCGCGGTCAGGCGCGCGTGTCGTGCCGTTCCTGTGCGAACAGGTTCGCCGGGCGGTCGAGGGACAGGTTCTCCCGCAGGGTCCGGCCCGTGTACTCGCTCCGGACGAGCCCCAGGCGGCGGAGTTCGGGCACCACCAGCCGGACGAAGTCCTCGAAGGCGCCGGGGAAGTGGGTGGCGGCCAGGACGAAGCCGTCGCAGGAGCGCGACTCGAACCACTGCCGCATCTGCTCGGCGATCCCCGGCCCGGTGCCCACGAACCGCGGCCCCTGGAGCAGGGTGGCCCGGTGGTTCGCGAGCATGCGCAGGGTCAGTTCGCGGTCGCCGAGGTGCCGCCGTACGCCCTGCACCAGTCCGCGGATCCCGGACACCGAGTCGATGAGTTCGTCGGTGACGACGTCGTCGAGCGAGTGGCCGGCGAAGTCGTGGTTGGTGACCTCGGACAGCAGGGTCAAGGACGCCATGGGATGCACGAGTTCGTCGAGGAACAGCGCCTCCTTCTCCCGGGCGATCGCCTCCGTCTCACCGGCGATCGTGTAGACCATGGGCAGCAGCCGTACGGTGTCCGCGTCCCGCCCGGCCTCGGTGATCAGGTCCTTCTGCTCCCGGTAGTGCTCGCGCGCGATCTCCTGGCTGGGATCGGAGGTGAAGATCAGATCGGCCCACCTGGCCGCGAACAGCCGCCCCCGGCCCGACTGCCCCGCCTGGATGATCACCGGCCGCCCCTGCGGGGTGCGCGGCACGGTCAGCGGCCCGCGCACGGTGAAGTACTCACCCTCGTGGGCGACTTCGTGGACCTTCTCCGGATCGGCGAAGATGCCGGCCGTACGGTCGCCGACGATGGCGTCGTCCTCCCACGAGTCCCAGAGCTTCGAGACGACCTCGACGAACTCCTCGGCCCGGTCGTAGCGCTTGTCGTGTTCGAGGTGCTCGTCCAGGCCGAAGTTCTGCGCTTCGGCGTCGTTCACCGAGGTCACGACGTTCCAGGCGGCCCGCCCGCCGCTGAGGTGGTCGAGGGTGGCGAACGTCCGCGCCACATGGAAGGGCTGGTAGTAGGTCGTCGAGTAGGTCGCGCCCAGCCCGATGTGCTCGGTGGCGCCCGCGACGGCGCCCAGCACCGTGCTCAGGTCGAGCTTGACGGGGCGCGCACCGTAGCGGACGGCGTCGGCCGGCGAGTCGCCGTAGATCGTCGGCATCGCCAGCCGGTCGTCGAAGAACATCAGGTCGAACATGCCCTCTTCCAGCACGCGCGCGATCCGCTGGTAGTAGCGCACGTCCAGGTAGTCGGCAGCCGCACTGGGATAACGCCACGAGCCTGAATACACCGACACGTTGGAGGCCTGGAGAAACGCGACAAGGGTCAACTGGTCATTGCGTGAGGTGGACATCGGGGCCTTTCGTGAGCGGGGGGCGAGGGAACGGCGGCAAGACGGAGAGGACACGGCCGGGAGCGGACGGATGCCCCGGTCCCGCCGCGTACGACAGCGGCGAGGGACGCCTCGCGCGATCGTGGGCGGCCGGCCGGCCGGCCCGACCGGACGGCGGCGGGACACGTCCCCACCCCGACGGGCTGTGCTGTCCACCCGAGTGCCTCCTGAGGCGAACCGACGCGCCGCGTCGTGTCAGCGGAACACCTCGTAGGAAGGGTCGGTGTCGTCCCGGCGTCCCGAGGGCGGCGCGACGGCCTCGGGGGAGCGCGTCACCTCGCGGTAGAGGTCACCGACGTAGGCTCGGTGGTCGATGGCCCAGACGCCGGCCCGGCGCGACCAGCGGTCGACGTACCGGCCGCGATGGAACAGGTCCGTGACGAGGCCGTCGGCCGGGTGAGTGCGCAGCCACACCGACACGTAGGTCTCGCTGGCCGCTGTTCCCGCCCCTTCGTCGACTTCGACGAGCGGGTGGGACACCAGGTGCGAATGGCCGGCGAGCTGGGCGTGGTAGGGCCAGACGAAGTCGAGGAAGCCGGCGGCGGACCCCCGGTAGTCGGGGCCGTAGTCGGCCGTGCCGTCGGGATGCCAGACGGTGTCGGCGAGGGCACGGTCCATGCGGTCGAGACCACGGCAGTACCGGTACAGCACCTCCGTGATCTCCTGCTTCGCCGCGAGCCGGGTGATCGACGCCGAGTCGGTGTGCATGCCTCGCTCCTCTCGTGTGTCGTACGCCCGGGGCGGAGTGGCGGCGCCGCCCGTCGCGGCCGGGATGCCGGGAAGCCCCTGCGAGCAACCTAGGAAGTGCCGCGGCGGGAGTCATGTGCCGTGTCCGCTGAGCGGGATCGAATCCGGGGCGAGTGCCCGATGCCGGTTAGCGTGGGCCGTCGTCGAGTGGGCGGCGTGACACCACCGGTGCGCTCGGCCCGGCGGAGAAGCCGCGCGTTCCGCCCGCCACGGTGTCCCGTACGCCGGACACGAGCCCGAACGTCCGACCGAGGCAGGCCCACCGCCCTCGTGCCCAGGCTGCCTCGCGGCAGCGTGCGCGGAACTCGCCCGGAGCGTCACGAGACGACGACCGACAGGAAAGGCAGGGAACGCAACCATGAGCGACGGACCACTGGCCGGACTCCGTGTCCTGGATGCCGCCACCCTCGCCGCCGGACCGCTGATCGCCACCTGGCTCGGCGAGCACGGCGCGGACGTGATCAAGATCGAGCAGCCCGACGGCGGTGACCCGCTGCGGCAGTGGGGGGCGCAGAAGGACGGCGTCGGGCTGATGTGGAAGAGCGTCGGCCGTAACAAGAAGAGCGTCACGCTGAACCTGCGCCACGAGACCGGACGGGACCTGCTGCGCCGGCTGGCCCGGCAGGCGGACGTCGTGGTCCTGAACCTGCGGCCGTCGACCCTGCGCAAGTGGCGCCTGGACTACCCGAGTCTCGCCGCGGAGAACCCCCGCCTGGTGATGGTGCACGTCACCGGGTACGGAGCGGGCGGGCCGAAGTCCGACCGCCCCGGATTCGGCACCCTCGGCGAGGCGATGAGCGGGTTCGCCCACCTCACCGGCAGCCCGGACGGCCCCCCGACCCTCCCGTCGTTCATGCTCGCCGACGGCGTGGCGGGGCTGACCGCCACCTACGCGGTGATGATGGCCCTCTACCACCGCGACGTGCACGGAGCCGACGGCCAGCTCGTCGACGTCAACCTGATCGACCCGCTGGCACGGCTGCTGGAACAGTCGGTGCTGACCTACGACCAACTGGGCAGCATCCCCGCCAGAACCGGCAACCGCTGGGACATCAGCGCACCGCGCAACGTCTACCTCACGAAGGACGGGCACTGGCTCGCCATGTCCGGCAGCGCGCCCACGATCGCGAAGCGCGCCCTCCAGGCGGTGGGGCGGCCCGAACTGACCGAGGACCCCCGGTTCGCCGAGGCCCAGCAACGCCTGCGGAACGCCGCCGAGATAGACACGATCATGGCCGACTGGATCGTGGCCCACACCCTGGACGACGCGATGGCCGTCTTCGAGGCGGCGGGAGTCGCCGCCGCCCCGGTCTACGACGCCGCGCAACTGCTCGCCGACCCGCACATGGTGGCCAGGGACGTCTACCCGTCTGTTCCGGACGCCCAGCTGGGGGCGATGCGGGTGCAGGCACCGGTGCCCCGGTTCTCGGCGACCCAGGGCGGCATCAGCCATCTGGGCCCGGCTCTCGGCGAACACAACGACGAGATCTACGGGGGGCTGCTCGGCCTCGACGCCGACCGGCGCCGGGAACTGTCCGCGCAGGGCGTGATCTGACCCGGGACAGAAGCGTCAGGAACCAGAACACCTGTGCCGGACGAGATGGTCCGGCGGCGACGGCAACGGGAGGCCCCGCATGAGCCAACTCGACGTGGAAGCAGCGGACTTGGGGAAGGTCACCGAGTCCTTCATCGACGGGGTGTCGGTCGGGACACGCGAGGTCTACGAGAACATCGACCCCTCGACCGGACACTCGCTCGGAGACGTGTCGAGAGGGACCCCCGAGCAGATCGACCGGGCGGTCGCCTCGGCACGCGCGGCACAGCGGGCATGGCGCACCACGACACCGGAACAACGAGCCGACCTCCTGTGCCGGTTGGCCGACCTGATCGAGAGCCGGACGGAGGAACTCGCCCGGCTGGAGAGCGAGGACTCCGGAAAACCCCTGTCCCAGGCCCGCAACGACGCCCGGGTGTGCGCCCGTTACTTCCGTTTCTACGGCCGCGCGATCGACTCGTACTACGGTCTGAGCCTGCCCCTGCGCCCCGACCTCCTCGTATACACACGCCGCGAACCCCACGGTGTCACCGGCCACATCCTCGCCTGGAACTACCCCCTGCAACTCCTCGCCCGTGGAGTCGCACCCGCCCTCGCGACCGGGAACTGCGCCGTGGTGAAGCCGGCCGACGAAACGCCGCGCACCGCGGTGGCCGTGGCCAGGCTCGCCGTACAGGCCGGGCTGCCGCAGGGCGTGTTCAACGTCGTGACCGGGCTCGGTGCCGAGGCCGGTGCCGCGCTGGCGGCCCATCCCGGCATCGACCACCTGGGCTTCGTCGGCTCCACCCGGGTCGGCTCTCTCGTCGCGACGGCCGCCGCCGAGCGGGTGTCCCCGGTGACGCTCGAACTCGGCGGCAAGTCGGCCCACTTGGTGTTCGCGGACGCCGACGTCGAGAAGGCGGCACGGGTCGCGGCGGCCGCGATCCTCCAGAATGCCGGGCAGACGTGTTCCGCGGGCTCGCGCGTGCTCGTCCACGAGAGTGTGCACGCCGAAATGGTGGAGCGCGTCGCGGGTCACTTCGCCCAGGTGACGATAGGCCGCGGTCTCGACGACCCCGACCTCGGCCCGCTCGTCTCGCGCAAGCAGCAGGACCGGGTCCGCGGTTACGTGCGGGCGGCCGGCACCGGCGAGATCGTCTTCGGGGGTTCGGTAGCCGAGCCCGAGGGCATGACGGACGGCGCCTACTTCATGCCGACCCTGATCGACGGGGTGGACCCGGCGTCCCCGATCGCACAGGAGGAGATCTTCGGACCCGTGCTCACCACGATGCGGTTCGCGACCGAGGAGGAGGCCCTCGCCCTGGCGAACGGGACCGAGTACGCCTTGCTCGGCGCCGTCTGGACCAGGGACCTCAGCCGGGCGCACCGGGTCGCCGCCGAAGTGGAGGCGGGCCAGGTCTATGTGAACACCTATGGTGCGGGCGGCGGCGTGGAACTCCCGTTCGGCGGATTCCGCAAGTCCGGCTACGGCCGTGAGAAGGGCGTGGAGGCCCTCGACAGCTGCACCGCGACGAAGACGATCGTCGTCCAGCTCTGAGACGAAGCGCTGAGCGGGTGTTCTGCGACAGTGGCCGGAGGCGCGGCCTTGCTGCGAAGGGCAGGCGGGCGCCGGGCGTGTCCGAGTGATCTGCCGGATGAGGCAGGGGAGTTGATCCGGCCGGTCATCGCGGCCTGGAAGGCGAGGCACCCGTCGGTCCGCGGGCACGCGGGCCAGTACGCGATGCGGGCGTCTCCGTGTGCACAGCCAGTCCCGGACCGCGACATGACAGACGGCTCGTCAGGGCACGTCATGTCACGTCGCGGCGGCGGGTGGATCGACCGGCTCGGCATGCGCGGTGATGCCGAGCCGGGCATCAGCCGGAGGTACCCAGCTCGGCGGCGAGGTCGTCGGCGTCGGCGCGGGCGAGCGCGGCGTCTACGACGGCGTACTCGGCCTGGTCCAGCACGTAGAGCACCAGGGCGATGGCGTCGGCGGCGTCCTGCTCGGCGTCGTCGGCGCGGTGTTCGGCCCGCTTGAGGTCGCGTTCGGCCTTGTGCTCGGCGCTCGCCGCGCGGCGGTCGGCGAAGTGCTTCGCCACCGAGTCGTGCAGGTCGCTTATCCGACCCTCCGCCCGGGCCTTGGCCTCGTCAGTCTTGGTTCCGACGGCGTCCAGGGACGCCTTGAGGTTGGTCCTCTCCGTCTCCAGCTGCGCGCGGTTCTTCGCCTTGGCGGCCGCGGCGGTGTCCTCGACCTTCTTCGTCCGGTCTGCCAACTTGCTGAGCTGGTCCGAAAGCTTTTCCATGGTGATCCCTATCTCGTGAAGTTGATTCGGTGGGGTCTCAGATGCCGCGCGGCCCGGGCGCGCCGACGCCAGGCCCGCGGCTATGCCGCTCTTTGCCGCAGGTGGAACGAGAGGACGATGCCGGAAATCCCGTACATCAGGCTGAACAGGCCGAACACGGTCGCCAGAGACACCGCGCCGACGTCCGGCCGTACGAAGAGCGCGAACGCCAGCGCGACGGATACCAGCCCGGTCAGCATGAACATTGCACGCTCCCCGGCGGACTCGCCGACCTGGGACGCCATGCCGATCTCGACGGCGCCGGTGACCAGCGCCCACGCACCGATCCAGAGGGTGAGTGCCAGAGCCGTGATGCCCGGCCACAACAGCGCGGCGGCCCCGCCCACGGCAGACAGCAGGGCCAGCAGCAGCCAGCCGAAGACCGGTCCTGCCCGGCCGCTGCTGAACGCGCGAACGGCGTCGTTCACCGCGGTGAAGAAGGCGTAGAAGGCGTAGAGGTAGACGAACGTACCCACGGTAATGCCGGGCCACAGCAGCGAAACCACTCCGAAGCCGACCGCGAGGATGCCGCGCCACAACAGTACGTTGGGTGAACTGAGTATATTGATCACTTCCCTTCTTGACTGACGGCATGAGTCGGTCGTCGGGACGCCAGGTTCGGCCGGCTGGCTGAGAGACGGCGCCCGGTGGTGCGTGCGCCGCGATGCCCATGACCGGCCTCTTTCACAACCCCGAGGCTAGGGCTCCGCGGCCTGTGGCCCATCCGTCATCCGACTGCAGTACCACTGCAATCCGTCGCACGCCGAGGGCGCGGCAGCGGCCGCCGGCATCACGGTGAAACGCCGCTGTAAGAGCTCCGCCGGCGCTCTGGCGTACCTGACTTCCGATGCGCCGGTCTCGTGCGGAGATTTCCTCGGTCCGGCCGGTTGTTCACCTGGACCGGAAGAACGCCTTCGTTGTCGTCTGAGATCAAGATTCTGTCGTGCAGGATCAAGAGAGAGCGGGCGGCTGTCCCTAGCGTGGTGGCCATGGACTTCAGCCCTTCTCCGCGTGCGGCCGAGCTCACCGCGGCCGTGCGGCTCTTCATTCAGGACGAGATCGCCCCCGTCGAGCACGAGTTGCGCCGGCGCCAGGACGAGGCTCGCCGCGTCGGCGGCGGGACGGACCTGTGGCAGGTGCCGGAAGAGGTGCGGGAACTTCAGCGCCGGGCGCGGGGGCAGGGCCTGTGGAACCTGTTCCTGCCCGCGGGCCATGGAGGGCGGTACGCGGAGCGGTTCGGTCCGCGCGGCGGCTCCGGACTGACGAACCTGGACTACGCCCCGATCGCCGAGGCGACCGGATGGTCGTTCCTGGCGCCGTACGTGTTCAACTGCAACGCGCCGGATTCCGGCAACGCCGAGGTGCTGCTGCGCTATGGCTCCAGTGAGCAGAAGGACCGCTGGCTGGAGCCGCTGCTCGACGGGTCGATCCGCTCGGCGTTCGCCATGACCGAGCCGGGCGTGGCCTCCTCGGACGCCACCAACATGCAGCTCACCGCTGTGATCGAGGGCGACGAGGTCGTTCTCGACGGCCGCAAGTGGTGGACCACCGGCATCGGGCATCCGGACTGCGAGGTCCTCATCGTCATGGGGCTCACCGCCCCGGGCGCCCACAAGCACGCCCAGCACTCGATGGTCCTGGTCCCGCGGGACACCCCGGGGGTGAAGGTCGAGCGGATGCTGGACACGATGGGCTTCTTCGACGAGCCCTTCGGCCACGGCGAGGTCTCCTTCACCGATGTCCGCGTCCCGGCTTCGTACATCGTCGCCGGCCCCGGGCGGGCCTTCGAGATCGCCCAGGGCCGCCTCGGCCCCGGCCGGGTGCACCACGCGATGCGCATGATCGGCCTGGCCGAGCGGGCCCTGCACCTGGCCTGCGAACGCGGTCTGGCACGCTCCGCGTTCGGCAGGCCACTGGCGGACCTCGGCGGCAACCGCGAACGCATCGCCGAGGCGCGGATCGCGATCGACTCCACCCGCCTGCTCATCCTGGACGCCGCCTGGAAACTCGACACCGTCGGCGCCAGGGGTGCGCTCGCAGAGGTCAGCGCCATCAAGGTCGCGGCGCCGAACACAGCCCAGCAGGTCATCGACTTCGCCATGCAGATCCACGGCGGCGCCGGCCTCTCCAGCGACTTCCCGCTCTCCGGCGCCTGGACCGCCGCGAGGGCCGTCCGCCTGGCCGACGGCCCCGACGAGGTGCACAGGGACGTCATCGCCCGTGTCGAGCTCGCCAAGCACAGGGCGGCCCGATGAGCCGCGACGCCCGCCGTGTCCTCGTCACCGGCGGCGCCTCCGGCCTCGGTGCGGCCCTCGCGTCCCGGTACGCCGCGCGGGGGGACCGTGTGCTCGTCACCGACCGCGCCGCAAAAGCGCCGGTCCCGGCGGGCGCCCTCTACCAGCGGCTGGACATCACCTCGACGCAGCACTGGGCGGATGCGCGGGAGCGGGTGCGCCGTGAGTTCGGCGGGCTCGACGTGCTGATCAACAATGCCGGTATCGCCGCCGGCGGGCGCATGGACCGCGTTGACGACGCGCACTGGCGGCGGGTGCTCGAGGTCAACGTGCTCGGCGCCGTGAACGGCTGCCGCACCTTCGCCCCGCTGCTCAAGACCCAAGGGCACGGCCACATCGTCAACGTGGCGTCCCTGGCAGGGCTGGTCCATCCGGCGGCCATGAGCTCCTACGACGCGAGCAAGGCGGCCGTCGTCGCCCTCTCGGAGAGCCTGCGCCACGAACTCGGCCCGTGGGGCGTCGGCGTGACGGTGGTGTGCCCGTCGTTCTTCCGCACCAACCTGGCAGCCTCCCTGGGCGGGGAGGACCCGCTGATGGACGAGGTGGCGGCCAAGTTGATCTCACGTGCCCCGCTGGGGGCCGAGGAGGTCGCCGTGCGGGTGCTGAAGGGGGTGGACGCGCGCCGCTTCCTGGTCCTCCCCGACCGCTCCGCACGGATCGCGTACTGGACGAAGCGACTGGCGCGGCCCCTGTACGACCGTCGGATGCTGGCCGCGGGCGCGAGAATCCGGCGTGCCGAGCTCAGAGAGGAGCAGGCATGAGCAGGCCCGGCGACCACCGCGTCGTCCTCATCACCGGGGCGAGCTCGGGACTGGGGGAGGAGATGGCCCGTCAGTTCGCTGCGCTGGGTTACGACCTGGCCCTGTGCGCCCGGCGCACCGACCGGCTCGAAGCCCTCGCCGACGAGATCCGCTCGGTCACCGGCCGCAGGGTCGATACCGCTGCCCTCGACGTCACCGACAGCACCGCGGTCGGCTCGGTGTTCCACGAGTTCGCGCAGCGGACCGGACAGATCGACCGGATCGTCGTGAACGCCGGCATCGGCAAGGGCGCTCCGTTGGGCACGGGACGCGCCGATGCCAACATCGCGACGGCGATGACGAACTTCGTCGGGGCGCTGGCCCAGACCGAGGCCGCGCTGGAGATCTTCCGTCGGCAGGGCCATGGCCACCTCGTGCTCATCTCGTCCATGTCCGCCCTGCGCGGCATGCGCAGATCCATGACCACGTACGCGGCGACCAAGGCCGGACTCGCCAGCCTCGCCGAGGGCCTGCGCTCGGAGAACATCCAGGGCCTCGACGTCTCCGTCATCCACCCCGGGTACATCCGCTCGGAGATGAACGCCCACGTCGAGCAGAAGACCCGGTTCATGGTCGACACCGTGACCGGGGTGCGCGCGATGGTCAAGGCCGTCGAGAAGCGCCGCGCCAAGGCCTACGTGCCCGCCTGGCCGTGGCTCCCGCTCGGGATCGCCATGAAGATCCTCCCCCTCCAGATCGTCCGGAGACTCATATGAAGCAGGAAAGCGTCGCCGGTGCCCGCCCGGTCCGCGACGAGGACGCCTTCGACGTCGCTGCCATGGCCGCCTGGCTCGCCGAGAACGCCACCCCGGGCAGCACCGAGGCCGACCTGTCCGTCGTGCCGGAGGCCCGACAGTTCTCCGGGGGCGTGTCGAACCTGACCTACCTGCTGCGCTACCCGGACGGCGACCTCATCCTGCGCCGTCCCCCGAAGGGCACCCACCGCAACGGCGCGCACGACATGGGCCGCGAGCACCGCATCCAGACCCAGCTCGGGCAGTTCCTGCCGTACGTGCCGCGCACGGTCGCCCTGTGCGAGGACCCGACGGTCATCGGCTCGCCGTTCTACGTGATGCAGCGCCTCGTCGGCCTGATCCCGCGCAGAGACCTGCCGCGCGGGGTGGTGCTCGACCGCGAACAGACCGCCGCCCTGTGCCGCAACGTCATCGACCTGCTCGTGGACCTGCACGCCGTCGACCTCACGGCCACCGGACTCGCAGACCTCGGCAAGGGCGACGGCTACGTACGCCGGCAGGTCGAGGGCTGGTCGGAGCGCTACCGCAAGGCGCGCACCTGGAACGTCGGCAGCTTCGAGCGGGTCATGCGGTGGCTGGCCGACCACCAGCCGGCCGACCGGCCGCACACCCTCGTGCACAACGACTTCCGCTTCGACAACGTCGTCCTCGACCCGGAGAACCCCACCCGGCCGGTCGGCCTGCTCGACTGGGAGCTCGCCACCGTCGGCGACCCGATGATGGACCTTGCGAACGGCCTGGGTTACTGGGTGCAGGCCGACGACGGCAGGCACCTGCAGGCCTTCCGCCGCCAGCCCACCCAGCTGCCCGGGATGATGACCCGCGAAGAGGTCGTGGCCCACTACTGCTCGCGCACCGGCACCCGCGTGACCCACCGCGAATGGGCCTGGTACCAGGTCTTCGGCCTGTTCCGTGTCGCCGTCATCGCCCAGCAGGTCTACCAGCGGTACCTGGCCAGGCAGACGACGAACAAGCAGTTCCGCTACTTCGGCATCGCGGTCGTCCTGCTCGAACTGCGGTGCCGCCGTATCGTCTCCGCCGCCGTACGGATGTCCCCCGACATCGCTGATGCCCAGGTGGGGAGCCTGCCGTGACCCGGACTTGGCGGCTCAGCGCCTCGCCCGTGCCTCGCGGCGCAGGGCGGACGGAGTGCGCCCCCACCACCGCTGGGCGCAGCGGGTGAGGACTGCTTGCTCGGCGAACCCGATCAGGTCGCTGACCTGGGCGAGTGGCATGTCCGTCGTGGTCAGGTAGGTGCGGGCTCGGCTCCGCCGGACTCCGTCGAGGATCGAGGCGAACGACTCACCCTCTGCGGCGAGTTGCCGCTGGAGGGTGCGTGGGTGCACGGCGAGGGCCCGGGCGACGTCGACGAGATCGGTGGAACCGGTCCCGAGGGACTGGTCGAGGAGCGCGCGCACCTTCGCGGCCACCACCGGGCCGGCCTCGGGAGACTGACTGGACAGGAACGCCAGCGCGATCCGGCGCAAGGTCTCGTCTACCCCGTCGAGCGGCCGCGACAGCAGGCTCGACGGCACACGCAGCAGCGCGCTGTCGCGGCCGAAGCGCACCCGGGCTCGAAAGGCGTCCTCGTACCGCGACCGTGGCGCCACCGGCTGGTGGGGCAGGTCGACCGACCGCAGCCCGTACTCGCCGCCCACCAGGAACATCACCGCACGATGGACGAACAGCATGGTCATGTCGGTGGCCTGCGGCAGCGGCCGCCTGCCCGTACCGAAGGAGTACCGCAGTCCGACGACCCCGCGAGCCCCGTCGGGGTCCTCCACCAGCGAGACGCTGAGGTCTCGCGCATGGACGAACATGTACCGGGAGGTGCAGGCGAGCGCGTCGGCGACCGAGGGGGAGTGCTGGATCGCCACTGCCAACGGGCCCAACATGCCGAAGTCCTGTGCCTCGCCCACCCGCAGCCCCAGGTCCGGGCACCCCAGGTCGGCCGCGGCGATCTCCAGCACCGCCGCCAGGGCGGAGTCCTCCACGAGCAGTTCGTCGCTGTCGAGCGCCTCGACGGGCAGACCCGCCCGTGCGGCATACGCTCCCGCGTCTCCACCCAGACCCTCGACGGACTGTCGGAACTTCTGCAGGCCTGCCGACCGAACCAGGGACACGCTCCCAGGATGGCACCCGTGTCGCCCAGGATCAAATCATGGTCGCAGTCCGCACTGAGGTGACGAGGCCGGCGCGACCGCTGGGAACGCGCGGTCGCGCCGGCCTGTTGCCGTCCACCGGGGTCAGGGCGCGTCCCCGGCGTACTCGTCCACCCGCCGGCGCAGCAGCCAGCGGCCCGCGGACTCCTCGAACGTGTCGTGATAGCGCGCCACGATGGCGACGGACCAGGCGGAACCGGCGCGGACGAGCATCACCACGTCGCTGGTCGCCTTCGCCGTACGGTCGTCCCACTCCGTCAGGAGCGTGTTGCCGACGAGGTGGCACTGCGGCCGGTCCGGATCGGGCCGCCACCCCGGCTGGGAGAAGGCCTCCCGGATGGCGTCGGCGCCCACCAGGGGCTCGAAGCCGGGTATCTCGACCACGCCGTCCGGCAGGTACAGCGCGACCATGTCCTCGGTACGGCCCTCGTCCTGGGCCTGGGCGTGCGCGGCGACCGTCGCCCGCACGCCTGCGCTGACCTCGGCGAACTCCACCACGGCGAGGCCTACTTGATGGCGATCGGCGTGATGGGGGAGCCGACGGAGCCCGTCACCTTCAGGCCCGGTGCGCAGAACAGGCTCTCCCACACGCCGTCCTCCTCGCAGTCCGCCGCCAGTTCTTCGAAGTTGAACATCTCGCCGAGCGTGAGCCCCATGTCCCGGATCACCACCTGGTGGAACGGAATCGTCGAGCCCTTGACGGGACTGGGCCACACCTCACCGGAGTGGTTGTCCACCGCGAGCGCCGCGACCTCGCGTTCGTACAGCCAGTTGCAGGTGTCGAGGCAGGGCCCGGGCGCGTTGCCGAGGAAGTGTTCCCGGTCGCCCTCCAGGAACCACTGGTAGGAGCCGGTGCGCAGCAGCACGATGTCGCCCGACTCGACGCGCACGCCCTGGCGTTCCTCGGCGGCCAGCAGGTCGGCCTCCGTGATCTCGTACGAGTCCTCCAGCCGGTCCACACCCTTCAGCCGGGCGATGTCGAGCAGGACCCCGCGGGAGATCAGCCGGTCGACGGCCTTGTGGAACGAGTTGCGGCTGGCGCCCTGGAAGTTGTTGACCGCGGCGGCCGGCACGTTGTTGTAGAAGGCGCCGCCGTAGCCCGCGTGCGCCAGCCCGTCCCACTGGGTGGCGGCCTGCAGGCCGGTGACGATCATGTCGTCGGCGGAGATCAGACCGTCCTGGGCGAACGCCGTGTCGGACGGAAGCAGCGTCATGACATGGATGGGGTTGTTGCGGAAACCCCCGGACTTGAACGGCCCGTTGCTGTCGAACGCCATGCCCAGGTCGAACGCCTTGCCCGTACGGACGAGTTGCGCGGCCTCGACGCGCTTCTGCGGGGTCACGAAGTTCAGGGTGCCGATCTCGTCGTCGTCCCCCCAACGACCCCAGTTGTTGAGCTTCTTGCCGAGTTCGTGATGAGGCCAGACCTTCTCTGCGCTCACGCTTCTCCCTCTTCTCCTTGCCGATGTGCCATGTAACGGCTGACGCATTCCATGAGGTCGCCGGGAACGTGGTATCCGGAGCGCTCCTTGATCCGGTCCAGGTTCTCGGCGATGTCCTCGGTCGTGACTTTGAGCGGATCGGCGGGCAGATAACCCTCGGTGACCCCGACGAAGAGGTGCGCGAACCGTCCGCCTCCGGCGAGGAACACCTCGCCGCTCACGTCGCACGCCTCGTGGGCGAGATACGCCACCATGGGCGCCACGAGCGCGGGATCCATCACGCCGCCACCGGGATGGCCCTGCTCCCGAAGGGCGTCCATGCCCTCCGAGGGGCCGCCGCCCATCCGCGTCATGGCATTGGGGGCGATCACGTTGACCTTGATGTCGTGGCCGCGGGCCGAGACCGCCATGCTCCGGGCCATCCCGATCATCGCCGCCTTGGCGGTGGCGTAACCGAGGTTGTCCGGGAGCCCGAACATCCCGATCGAGCCGGTGAGCACGACCCGGCCGTAATTCCGCTCCAGCATGTACGGCCAGGCGGCACGTGTGGTGTGGAAGGCCCCGAGGACATGCACCGCCAGGTGGCTTTCGATGTTCGCCGCGTCGATGTCCGGCAGTCCGGCGAACCGTACGTTGCCGGCGTTGTTGACGACGATGTCGATCCGCCCGAACGCCTCGACGGCGGCTTCGACGGGCCGCCGGCCGCCGTCGGCGGTGGAGATGTCACTCGTGTCGGCGATCGCCGTACCGCCGGCGTCGTTGATCTCCGCGGCGACGGCCTCGGCGGGACCCGCGTCGGAACCGAAGCCCTCCATCGATCCGCCCAGGTCGTTCACGACGACCTTCGCGCCCAGTTCACCGAGGAGCAGGGCGTAGGCCCGCCCGATCCCGCGTCCGGCGCCGGTGACCACCGCGACGCGATCGTCGAATAGGTGTTGCCGCATGACCATGCCTTCCGGTTCAGGAAAGGAAGCGGGAGTATTCCGACTGCAGGACCTCGCCCATGAACTCGCGCAGTTTCGGGCGTCCGCCGGGATTCAGCAGGAAACTCCGGGGCTTCCCGGCGATGTTGGAACCGAAGAAATAGCTGTGCTCACCGAACGGGGAATACACGGCGAGCTCTGCGACCATGGCGTTCCAGCCCGCCTCCGTGTCGGCGGGGACCTCGATCACCCGGTGGCCGTGATCGCCCAGGTACTCGATCGCGTCGGCGATGAAGTTCACCTGGTCCTCGGCGTACCGCGGGTTGTTGCCGGCCGCACCGTGGGGCCCGCCGGGAAAGAAGAAGTTCGGGAATCCGTGGCTCATGAGCCCCAGGAACGTGCGCGGTCCGTCGGCCCAGTACTCCTCCAGGGCCAGCCCGCCGCGGCCGCGCACGCCCATCCGGTTCAGCGCGCCGGTGCCGAAGTCGAACCCCGACGCCCAGACGATGACGTCGAACTCGCTCAGTCCGTCCGGGGTCTCGATCCCGGTCTCCGTCACCCGGACGAACGGGTTCTCCCGGAGATCGACCAGACTCACCTTCGGATCGTTGTAGGCCTCGAAGTAGCCGGTCACGAAGGGCGGCCGCTTCCCCGCCCAGCCGTGGTCGGTGGGGATGAGGCGCTCCGCCGTCGCCGGGTCCTTGACGATGCCGCGGACCTTCTCCGCCATGAAGGCGCACCAGTCGTCGTTGGCGGCCTTGTCCGTGAGCATGTCCGCGTAGTGACTGATCACCTTGGCGAAGCCCGGGCTCTGCCACATCCGTTCGTGGAACTCCCACCGTTCGTCCGGTGAGTCCTCGAACGCCGTACGCTCGCGCGGCTGGTGCAGGAACCCGCTCGCCGAGGCGTTGAGTGTCTCCCGCAACTGCTCGAAATCGTCGCGCAGTTGGGCCTGTTGCTCGGCCGCGATCGGCTCGTTGTTCAGCGGAGTGCACCAGTTGGGCGACCGCTGATAGACCGTCAGAGAAGCGACGTCCGCGAGGATGGCGGGGATCACCTGGACGCCGCTCGAACCGGTCCCGACCACCGCGACCCGCTTGCCCGCGAAGTCGACGGGTGTGTCGGGCCACAGGCCGGTGTGGTGGGCCACGCCCGCGAAGTCCTCGCGACCGGGCACGTCGGGGAAGACCGGCACCGACAGCACACCGGTCGCCGCGACCACGAACCGCGCCCGCACCTCGGTGCCGTCGGTCGCCCGCACCAGCCAGGTGGCCGAAGTCTCGTCGAACAGCACGGAGTTGACCCGGGCCCCGAACCGGATGCGGTCGCGCAGGCCCAACCTGTCGACGGCGTAGTTGAAGTACCGCTCGTTCTCCGGCTGTCCGGCGAACCGCTCGCGCCACTCCCAGCCCTCGAACAGCTCCTTCGAGAACAGATATCCGTAGGTGTGGCTCTCCGAGTCGAGGCGCGCTCCCGGATACCGGTTCCAGTGCCACACCCCGCCGACCCCCTGGCCGGCCTCCAGCAGCAGGGCGGAGAGTCCCGCGTCAACGGCCCGCTTCAGCTGATGGATCCCGGTGACACCGGCACCGATGACCAGCACGTCGATATCGGTGTGAGCGGCGGCTCGGCTCCCGTTGCTTGCAGGGACTGCCAATGCACTCACCCCTCGCGCGGATCGCCGGCCGTCAGCCTGGTGGTGAAGCCCCAGGGAATGCCGAGTCCGGTCGCGGCGTCGGTGACGAGCGTGTCGCTCGTCCGCGTGCGTATCCCCACGCCCTGCGCGTCCAGATGGCGTGCGACGCGGTCGAGGTCGGCGACCTTCCAGGTGATCGAGTGGTACGTGTCGGCGGGCGCGCCGGTGGCCCAGTCGGCGTGCGCCGGGGTGCCGTCGTCGGGGACCGCGTACTCGAAGACCGCGTCGGCCAGATGGACGTACGTGCTCTGCGCGCCCAGCACCTCGTTGCGCCCCGTGTGGAAGACCGTCCCGCCCAGGCCGTCGACCACCACACGCAGGGCACGGTCGACGCGGTCGGTCAGCACGGTGTGGTGCGAGCAGCGCTCGATGCCGAGCGGGTCGTCCTCGGACACCGGCGGCAGCTCCCAGTCCGGAGCCAGCCGGTGGTCCAGCGGGAACGGGATCTGCGGCAGGAACTCGTAGCGCAGGCCCGCGTCCTCGGGCACCGTGAAGAAGATCGGCATCGGGGAGTTGGGCGCGGTCGGGGGATCGTCCCCTTCGGCGACCTCGTCGAGCTGGCCGACCATGCCGATGCCGAGCCCCTTCAGCGCACGATAGGCGTCGGCGATCCCGTCGACGTACCAGCCGAACCCCTTCAGATGCGGCTTGTCGACGGACGCGTACCGCTGGACGCCCTGGAGGACGTAGCGCTTCGGGTCGATCGTGTCGAACAGGACGTCGTTGATCGGCGTGAACGTCGAGTAGTCGGTCGGATAGCCCTCACTGACGGGGGCGCCCCGCATCATCTCGGCCATCGGCCGGCTGGGCCGCCCGAAGACGCGCTCGAACCACGCCTCCGCCTCGCGGAGATCGGTCACATGATGGCTGGGGTGGTACAGCCGGGTCACACGAAAGCCGCCGTCCGTCATGGCGGTCCTCCCTTTCTCGGGTCTGTCGTACGAGCCGTGCCGGATCGGCGGTCACCAGGCGACGGGCAGTTCGTAGATGCCGTAGGCCTGCGAGTCCTCCTTGAACGCCAGGTCCTCCAGACCGGCCGCCGGCCGCAGCGTGGGAATCCGGCGGAACAGGGTGCTGAAGACCACCTGGAGTTCGATGCGGGCCAGCTGCTGCCCGACGCACTGGTGGGGGCCCCAGCCGAACGCGAGATGGTGACCCGCGGCGCGGTCGAGGACCAGCGCCTGCGGGTCGGGGAACGCCTCGGGGTCCCAGTTCGCCGCCGGCAGACTGGCGATGACCCCCTCACCCGCGCGGATCGTCACCCCCTCGAACTCGACGTCCTCGACGACCGCACGGCGGGCCAGCAGATGGGCGATGGTCAGATAGCGCAGCAGTTCCTCGACGGCCTTCGCCACGTAGTCGGGGTCGCCGGAGCGCTCGCGCAGGGCAGCGAGCTGGTCCGGGTTCTGGAGCAGCAGCGCCGTCCCCAACGTGATCATGTTGGCGCTGGTGTCGTGGCCCGCGACGAGCAGGATGTGGCCGAGCGGCGCGGCTTCCGCCAAGGTGAGTTCACCGGCCTTGATCCGTGCCCCCAGGTCGGAGAGCACGTCCTCGGCCGGGTCGTCCATCTTGGCCTCGATGAGCTGAGCGATGTACGCGCGCAGCGCCCTTGCCGTCTCCGCGTTCTCCTCGGGGGTCTTGTGCACCGCGTTGGTGACACCCGCGTGCTTCTGGAAGAACTCGTGGTCCTCGTACGGCACCCCGAGCAGCTCGCAGATCATCAGTGACGGCAGCGGCAGCGAGAGCGCCTCGTTGAGCTCGGTCGGGTTGGGACCGTCCAGCATCCTGTCGATGAGGTCGTCGGTGATCCGCTGGATCGCCGGCTGGAGCCTTCGCATCCGATTGCGGGTGAAGGAACTGGTCAGCATCCTCCGCCAGCGGGTGTGCTCGGCGCCGTCGGTGTTGTTGATCGACGGCTGCATCTCGCCCGCGTGCGCCTTCATGGCCGCGGTGGTGTGCGGGTATCCCGGCGCGCCGATGTCGGCGCTCATCCGCGGATCGGAGAGGATCGCTCGCTGGGCGGCGTGGGAGAGGACCAGCCACGGGGTGGTGCCGTCCCAGCTCCGCACGCGCATCACCGGCTTGCCGGTGTCGCGGAGCCTCAGCAGGTCGGGCGGGGGAGCGAAGGGGCAGGTGCCCGACCTCGGTGCCGGGAACGGCGGCGGTTCGTCCGTCGCTTCGGTGTCCGTCACGGTCTCTGTCATGGTCGTCCCTTGTTCGTGGCTTTGCTCGTGGCCGCTCAGACGAAGTAGCGGCCGCCGTTGACGCTGAGGGTCTGGCCCGTCACGTATGCGGCTTCGTCCGACGCGAGGTACGCGACCGCGTAGGCGATCTCGTCGGGGCGCCCGGCCCGTTTCATGGGCATGGTCGCGCCCAGCACGTCGGGGTCGAATCCCTCGCGGAGCAGGGGCGTGTCGATGAGGCTCGGCGCCACGTTGTTGACCGTGATTCCGGTGTCGGCGAGTTCCAGGGCGAGCGCCTTGGTCAGGCCGATCACCCCGCCCTTGGACGCCGCGTAGTGGGACACCCCGGGACCGCCGGTCTGGGCGGACGAGGACGAGATGTTGACGATGCGTCCGTGCCCCGCCGTCAGCATGTCGGGCACGATGGCCCGCGTGACCAGGAAGGGGCCCTTGAGGTTGACCTGGATCATCCTGTCCCAGGTCTCCTCGGTGAGATCGGGGAACGGCACGTAGTTGGTGATCCCGGCGTTGTTGACCAGGATCGTGACCGGGCCGAGTTCCGCGTGCGTCCGCTCCGCCGCGGCCGCGACGGCCGTGGCCTCGGCGGCGTCGCCGACGACCGCCACCGCCCTGCCGCCCGCCTCGCCGATCGCGTCGGCCGTCTCGCGCGCCCCCGTGCCGTCCAGGTCCCACACGGCGACCGTCGCACCCTGGGCGGCGAGCACGAGGGCGATCGCCCGCCCGATGCCTCGGCCGCCACCGGTGACGACCGCGTTTCTTCCGTTCAGTGACGTCATTCAGGACTCCATGTAGGGGCTACTGCTTCGGTTCTGCGGGGAGGTCACCCCTCGCCACGCCGAGGGTCGGACCCAGCGCCTTCCGGGCGGCCTTGCGTGCGGCCATGGCCCGGGGGAAGCCCGCGTATCCGGCGGCGTGGTAGAGGACTTCGGAGATCTCGGCCTCCGTCAGCCCGTTGTTCAGCCCTATCCGGACATGGCTGCCGAGTTCGTCCTCGGCGCCCAGCGCGATGAGGATGCCCAGCGTGACCAGGCTGCGGTCCCTCCGTGCCAGGCCGTCCCGCGCCCAGAGTTCGGCCCAGACGCTGACCAGGCCGATCTCGACGAGGTCCGCACCCAGACCGTCGTCACGCAGATCGGCGTCGTCGGGGAGGGAGACATCGACGACGGAGGACATCGTTCGGAGTCCGAGTCGGCGCAACTCGGCCGCTGTCGTGAGGTCTACGGGTGACTCTTTGCGCGTCCCGCTCACCGGGACGGACTTTCTGTTCCCTGCACTCGTCACACCCTTCTCTCGGCCACTTCTCGGGGGATCGCGGCAACCGGAGACGCTGGGGCGCTCCGGGCCGTCCGTGGCCATCGGGTTACGTATACAGATTGGTGAAATTAGCTATCTGATTGAACCGTATGCGAAGGAGAGTGGGTACGGCAATGCCCCGGACGCCGACTCGTCGCAGCGGGGTGGCCCTAGTGCCCTCGGCAGGACATCGGTGCAGGTCGGAGCCTCGATGGCAGGAGCTTCGGCAAAAGGGAGGTCCGGGTCGAGAATCGGATGGCGGCCGGCGTGATCAGCGGCATGCCGGCCGGTGCCGCCGTCGGACGGGTGATCCAGCGCGTCTCCGGAGGTATCGTCCGGCTGCGCACGCCGGGGCGGGCGGCAACGTCATCGCCGGTGCGCTCGGCCACGGGGCCCGGTACCTGCCGAAGCGGCGGGTCGCCGACCGGGGATTCTCGAACCACCGCCGCGAACCCCTTGCCGGTCACGGCCGTTCCGAACGCAACTGCTCGTCAGTCCTCACCACATGTGGTGAGGACGCCCCTTCGGACGTTCATGCCTGGGGTGTGTGGGCCAGGTAGGCGAGGACGGCGAGTACCCGGCGGTGGCCGCTGTCGCTCGCCGGCAGGCCCAGTTTCAGGAAGACGTTGCCGATGTGTTTGTGGACGGCGCGTTCGGTGACGACGAGGGTCCTGGCGATGGTCGCGTTGTCGTGGCCCTCGGCCATCAGCGCGAGCACCTCGCGCTCGCGCGGGGTGAGTGTGTCGAGTGGTGAGTTCTTGCGGCGGGTGAGGAGTTCGGAGACGACCTCGGGGTCCAGGGCGGTGCCGCCGGCGGCGACCCGCTCCAGCGCGTCGAGGAACTCGTCGACCCGGCCGACCCGGTCCTTGAGGAGGTAGCCGATCCCGTTGGTGCCGCCGCCCAGCAGTTCGGCGGCGTACGACTCCTCGACGTACTGGGAGAGGACCAGTACCGGCAGGCCGGGGATCGCCTGCCGCGCTTCGATCGCGGCGCGCAGGCCCTCGTCCCTGAAAGCGGGCGGCATCCGGACGTCGAGTACGGCGATGTCCGGCCGGTGTTCCAGCAGCGCGGGCATGATCTCGGGGCCGCTGCCGGCGACGCCGGCGACCTCGTGCCCGGCCGAGGTCAGCAGCAGGACGAGTCCTTCCCGCAGGAGGGCGTTGTCCTCGGCGATCACCACACGCACGGCAGCTCCACTTCGATCACGGTCGGCCCCCCGGTGGGGCTGGACACTTCCATGGTTCCGTCGAGTGCGGCGACCCGCCGTCGCATGCCGGGCAGCCCCGAGCCGCCGGTCTCGACGGCACCGCCTCGGCCTTCGTCCCGGATCTGGACGCGCAGGCTGCGCCGAGCCCGGACCAGCCGGACCTCCGCGCGGGACACCCCGCTGTACTTGGCCACGTTGGTCAGGGCCTCGGCCACCACGAAATAGGCCGCCGCCTCCACGGCCGCGGGCGCCCGCACCCCTTGGTCCAAGGCGCCGTCGTCCAGGGCGACTTCCAGTCCGCTGCTCGCCGCCAGCGCCCGCAGCGCGCCGACGAGGCCTCGGTCGGTCAGGATCGGCGGATGGATGCCGCGGACGACGTTCCGCAGCTCCGCCAGCGCCTTCTCGGCCTGCTCCTGGGCCTCGTCCAGCAGCTTGAGCGCGGTCTCCGGATCACGGCCGTAGGCGCGTTTGGCAAGCCCGATCCGCATGGACAGCGCCACGAGCTGTGCTTGCGCCCCGTCGTGCAGATCACGCTCGATACGGCGCAGTTCGGCACCGTGCGCGGCGATCGCGTCGGCCCGCGTTCGGGCCAGCCGCTCCACCTTGGCCGTCAGCAGCGCCTGCGGGGACGGCTTGAGCAGGGCCGTCGACCAGTCGGCCTCCAGGTCCGCGATCCGCACGATCAGGGGCAGGACGACGGCCTCGCGGCGCAGCAGCCCGCACCACGCGCCGTCGACGAGCAGCCCGACCGGCCACAGCGGCAGGGCGAGGGCGAGCAGGGCGCCGTAGAACCAGTAGGCGACCATCCAGCGCAGATCCCTGCGGGTGCCGGGATCCCGTACCGCCGTGACCACCCGCTCGCGCACGGTGCCGGTCAGGCGCTGGTACACCTCGGGGATCTTCACGCCCGTCCAGGCAGCGGTGAGGTTCCGCTTGGCCCCCGCGATCCGCCGGACGAGCAGCACCGTCTCGGGCAGCAGCCAGATACCGGCCAGTGCCAACGTACCGACGGCGGTGATCAGCAGCACGGTGATGAAGATCCACGTGCCGAACGCCATGAGCGCCGTCAGAAAGAGGTGAGCGGTGGCCCTCCCGGCGCGCTGCACCGATTTCCACATGGCAGGAAGTTAAGTGATCTACTTGAGTTACGCAAATATCTGTGGGGGTGGGCGAGTTCCCGCGTACCACGGGACCGGCGCCGGCGTCTTCGTGGCCGTACGGGACAGGTGACGGCCGAACTGCTCCGAGTTCAAGGGTGTAGCGGGCTACACCCTCGGTTCGGGAGTCCGCTTCCGTGTGCCGACGGGTGAGCGACGGAATCGTGGGAGGCCCAGACCACGAGAGCTCCGAGCTCCCCGCACCCGAGGAACGCGATGAAGCCGAAGTCGCTGTTTGCCACCCTGAAGTCGTTCGTCGCCGATCTGCTGCTCTGGTCGTTCTTCGTGATCGGCCTGGCCGCCTCCATGGGAGCCGGCGCGGTTCTGGACGGCACGGACAAGAACGTCGCCACGCTCGCCGGGGTCGCCGTGTCGCTGGTGACAGGTACCCGCATCGCGAAGAAGCCCAGGATCAAGGCGTTCCTGTCGACCCGGCCCGTGTTGTGGTTCCTGTTCCTGTTCAACGGCGGTGTGGCGGTGGCCTCCTACTTCGTCGTCGACGGTGCGAAGGGCATGGCGACCGCCGGCGCGATGGGCATCGTCGCACTGGGAGCGCTCGGCGGACTGGTGACAGGTCGCCGCACGGTCAGGGGCGAAGCCGGCCGCCCCGTGCCGGACACCCGCGTCACCGGCCAGTAGGGACCGGAGCCCGGCCCCGGCATCGCGAACCATCGCCCGCGTCCGTCCGACCACCGGCTCCGCCGTCACGCACCGCACGGTGCGAGGAAAGGAAACCCCCGTGACCACACGCCGTCACCATCGCATCACTGCCGTTGCCACCGCCGCAGCCGCTGTCGCGTTGACCGCGACACTCGCCACCGGCTGCGAGTTCGACGACTCGCTGGACTGCGTCTCCAGCGCCGACACCATCGCCGACAGCGTCACCGCCATCCACCAAGCGGGTGCGGACGCGATCGAGGATCCCACGCGGACCCAGGAGTCCATCGACACCATCGAGAAGAACCTCGACAAGATCAACGACAAGACCGACGACAAGTCGGACGACAAGACGGACGACAACAAGCTCGATGCCGCGGTCGACGACCTGAACACGACCATCGTGAACTACAACAAGGCCATCCTGAACGGCGACACCAGCCCGGACACCAGCAAGATCGACGCGGCGGCCGACCGGTTGAAGGACGTCTGCACGTCGTGAACCGGTGTCCCGGGCACGTCCGCCTGCGAGACACTCGTCCTCAGGGACAGGTGTCTTCGATGAGGAGTGACGCATGACCACGGTAGGTATCGCCACCGGCGCCGCCAGCGGGACGGGAGAGGCATGCGCCAGGCGCCTCGCCGACGTGGTGGATGTGCTGTTGCTCGCCGACGGGAACGAAGCGGCTGTGGCCGCGGTCGCGAAGGACCTGTCCGGCCACGGGAAGCGTGCCTTGGTCGAGCCGTTCGCAGTCGATGTCACCGACCGGGAGGACCTCGTCCGGCTCGCCGACCGGGTCAGGGAGGCCGGCACCCTCCGGGCCGTCGCGCACGCCTACAGCATTCCGCCCGAGGAGACCGACTGGCGCCGGATCGTCGCAGCCGACTTCGTCGCGGCGGCGCTGCTCACCGAGACGCTCCGGTCACTCGCCACCGCCGGTACGGCATTCGTGTACCTGGCCTCCGTGTCTCCGCTGATCGCGCACGTCGAGCCCACCCCGGCAGTGGCGGCCGTTCTGGACGACCCACTGCAGGAGGACTTCCTCGACCGGATCCGGGAAGCGGTCGGACCGGCCGTCGAGGATCCGGCCTGGGCGTATCCGTGGGCCACCTACGGCGTCCATCGTTTGACCCGCGCGGAGGCCGTACGGCTCGGGCCCGTGGGCGCCCGCGTGTGCTCGGTGTCGCCGGGCGCGATCGACACCCCGGAGACGCGGCTGGAGGCGGCACGGCACGCATCGATTCGACAGCTCATCGAGCGCACGCCACTGGGCCGCGTCGGCCGGCACGAGGAGGTCGCCGCCGTCGCTGCCTTTCTGCTGTCGGACGAGGCGAGCTTCGTGAACGGCGTCGACATCGTCGTCGACGGCGGCCTGTGCGCCTCCTTGCAGGAGAACTGACGCCGGAGACAGCGCGCTTCGACCGGTGCGGGACGACCTGTTTCGCACCGGCACACGCGGCTTCCCCGGCTGGGAGCGTGAGTTCGATTCTCTTCGGGAGGACTCCGCGTCGCGCTTCCCGTGTCAGAGGCCGGGGTCGAGTTCTTGTTCGGCCCACACGGTTTTGCCGCCGCCTGCCAGGCACCTGGCTCCGTGGCGCCGACAGAGCTGCGCGACGATGTAGAGGCCGCGGCCGCCTTCGTCGCTGGTGCGCGCGTGCCGCAGCCGGGGGAAGGTGTCGCTGGTGTCGGAGACTTCGCAGGTCAGGACCTGGTGCCGGATCAGGCGGAGGCGGAGCGGGCCGGTGGCGTGGCGGACGGCGTTGGTGACCAGTTCGCTGATGATCAGCTGGGTGGAGGCTTCCAGACGTTCCAGTCCCCACTGGGTCAGTCGTCGGGTGACCAGGGCGCGGGCACGGCGGACGACGGCCGGATCGCTGGGCAGTTCCCAGCACGTGGTCTGGCTCGGGCTCAGCGAATGGGTCCGTGCGACGAGCAGAGCCACGTCGTCGCCCGGTGACCGAGCCGGCACTGTCTCCATCACCGAGGAGCAGAGCCCTTCCAGCGACTGGCCGGGATCCGCCAGGGCGCGGCCCAGACGCTTCATACCGACGTCGATGTCCTGGTCGCGGCTCTCGACCAGGCCATCGGTGTACAGAGCGATCCGGCTCCCCTCGGGCAGTTCCAGCTCGACGGCTTCGAAGGGGATCCCCAGTCCGACGCCGAGCGGTGTCCCGGACGGCAGGTCGGGGAAGGTGACCTTGCCGTACGGGTCGATGACCGCGGGCGGAGGATGCCCGGCCCGTGCCATGGCGCACTTCCGGGTGACGGGGTCGTAGACGGCGTACAGGCAGGTCGCACCGGTGACACGGGTCGGGTCCTGAGAGTCCGCGTCTTCCGCGGCGAGCCGCCGGACCGTGTCGTCGAGGTGGCTCAGCAACTCGTCGGGGGGCAGGTCGAGGTCCGCGAGCGTGTGTACTGCGGTGCGGAGCCGGCCCATGGTCGCCGCGGCGGTGATGCCGTGTCCCACCACATCGCCCACGACGAGCGCCGTCCGGGCGCCGGACAGCGGGATGACGTCGAACCAGTCGCCTCCCACACCGTTGTCCACATCGGCCGGCAGATAGCGCGAGGCCGTCTCGATGGCCGTGCCCTGCACCACACGCTGCGGGAGAAGGTCGCGTTGCAGGGTCAGGGCCGCACTGCGCTCCCGGGCGTACCGGCGGGCGTTGTCCAGGGCAAGCGCCGTACGGCTGACGAGTCCTTCGGCCAGGAGCAGGTCATCCTCCTGGAACGGCGCGGGTTCCTCGGTCCGGATGAACACCGCAGTACCCAGGCAGGCGTCTCGCGTACGGATGGGGACGACCATCAGGGAGTGCATGCCGCTGGCACGCATGGTCCGCGCCCGGTCGGGGTCTCGGTCGAACCAGGTGCCGGGAGAACCGTCCAGGACCGGTTCCAGATGGGAGCGGCCGGATGACAGGGCCTTGGTGAAGGGCGAGCTCGGTGGTACGACGACCAGCTCACCGCGCGCCCACGGGGACTCGGGCACCCCGGGATGGATCGAGGCCATGCCCGCGCGACGCAGGACGCGGCGGTGGTTGTCCATCGGTCCGATGCGGGCGAAGGGCGCTTCGCCGAACTGGATCGACTCGGCCAGGTCGACGTTGACGTAGTCGGCCAGCAGCGGTACCGCGAGGTCGGCCAGCTCCTGACCGATCTGCATCACGTCCAGGCTGTTGCCCATGCGTGTGCTGGCCTCGCTGAGGATGGCCAGGCGCTCGCGAGCCCGCTGGCTGCCGGTGACGTCCACGCTCGTACAGCACACCCCCGTGGCTCGGCCGTCGGCGTCCTGGAGGCAGAAGTACGAGGCCGCGATCGCGTGCTCGCGACGCGGATCCGCCGACGGCCACGACCGGTACTCATGGACCGTGCCGATGCCGCTGTCCAGGACCTGTCGCATCACCACCTCGAGCCTTTCGGCTTCGATGGCGGGCAGCACGTCCGAGAGACGGCGTCCGAGCCGCTTTTCGCGAGGAATGCCGTCCTGTCGCTCCATCGCGTCGTTGGTCCAGGCGCAGTGCAGGTCCTGGTCGTGAACGGCGATGCCGATCGGTGTACGGGTGAGGAGTGAGTCCCGTACCGATCCGGTGGTCGCCACCGGGGAGAGCGAGGCGATGTCGGTGCCGGAGATGAGCCAACGGATCTCGCGGTCTTGCCCCCACAACAGCGAGAACCGCAGACTCGCCTTGAGGGCATGACCCTCGCGGTGGCGGATGGTCGCGGTACCGGACCAGCCACCCCGGGCAAGGCACTCCTCGGTCGACGCCCAGTCCAGCAGCGTTTGGCGGCTGAGGGGCAGGAGCCTGGAGACGGCCTGGCCGACCACTTCCGTGGCCGGATAGCCGACAAGCCGCTGCGCCGTGCTCGTCCATCCCACCACCGTCCCCTCGGCGTCGATCATGGCGATGGCGGAGTCGGGTGTCTCTCGGTGGTCCAGTCGCTCACACAGGCTGCCTTGAAACATCTCGGTCACCAGACTCCCCCCATCACATGGACTGCTGAGAATCGGACCGGAGTGATCCGGCGGTTCTGGCTGATGCCGTCCGGACCACGACAGTAAGCAAGAGGGTAGGAGTGCGAACCGGAAGGAACGTGGGGTGCAACGCACCATCTTCTGGTCGCGATTTGTGACAGGGAAACAAATCGTTCACCGCTCGGCTGTGCCGCCGGGTGGGAACCATCCGTGAGTACGGCAAACGCAGAGTCACGCCTCGCGGAGATCCCCCACGACGTATGGGAACACCTGCTCATTGAAAACCCGCAGGTCAGGGTAGGTGGCGTTGCCGGAATACTGGCCCCGGCACCTTACCTCCGGTGGGCATCCGTGAGTGCTCGCCAAGATCTGTGCCAGAGTCCGCCGTGCACCTCACACTCGGATCTGGTTGCCCCGGCAGCGTGTCGCTGCGCTGCGGGCACCGCCCCGACCAGCGGATCTACGCCTGCGCCTCGGTCGCCGTGCGCTCCGCGTGGCGACCGGCGCGCCCGTCATCGGCCGGCGTCGGCCTCCCACTCGGCCTCGGGGTCGAGCGGCAGCCCGGGCCGGTCGCGCTTGAACGCCTGTGCCTGTTTCTCCACCTTGGGCAGGGCGTGATCAGGCGCCCCGAAGCCGCGGAACAGGGTCGAGCAGTACTCATGGGACAGGAACTGCGCGTCCCACTGCCCGTCCGGTTTCACCCATTGGTACGTGTGGTTGTGCAGGTTGAGGAACTGCAGGGTGGCCAACCGCGGCGGCATGCTGCGGAACGTGCCCTGCTCCATGGCCTGCGAGAGCAGGTCCGAGATCAACTGCTCGAAGTCGGAACGCTGGGCGAGCAGGGTCTTGAGTTCGTCGCCGCTGAGACTGCGGTAGTCGTGTTCGTAGACCCAGATGTGGTCGAGCCGGCGAAAGATGATCGTCAGAAGCGACTCCGACAGCAGGCGCAGGCGCAGCAACGGGTCGATGTCGAGGTCTGCGATCTGCCGTGCGCGGGACAGCAACGGGCCCATGACCCGCGACTGGATTTCGACCAGCAGGTTCTCTTTCGAGCCGATGTAGTAGTACAGGGCTCCCTTGGCCAGCCCGACCGCACGCCCCAGGTCGTTGATGGAGGTCGCGGCGTACCCCTGCTGAGCGAACAGGGAAGCCGCGATGTCAATGATCTTCTGGCGTCTGACCTCGAAGCCCGGTCCATGGCCTGGCGGTCGTGGCATGGATTCACTCCCCGCGTGATGTGGCGGCACGTCGATGCGAATCGACTACCGTGCCCGCGTCGGATGCCTTTCGGTATATCCGGGGGAAGCGGACCACGGGCACCGCTTGCGTTTGTTGGACCAATCGGTACATTAAAGCATGGAAACCCTTCGGCCCAAGCCCGCGCCATCTGGGGAGCATAGCGATGACGCCGGGCCCCGGGGGCTCCAGCGCGCCGCCGTCGGCTCCGGACGCGCGGACGACCTGGCGTCAATGTAGCGCCGCACGCGGCGCGTCCGGCGGTTCGGGGGCCGGGTATCCGAACTCCACGAACTCTACAAGGCGGCGAAGTTCCCCGGTTTCCCGCATCGGTCGACGGGGCGGCCCCGGGAACGGGTTCCGGGGTGCCCCTTGTGCATCCGCCGTCGGCCCGGCCGCTCGGGCAGGACTGGCTGGGCCGACGGCGGGCCCCGATCGGGTCCGTGGATCAGACGGTCGCGACCGGAGTCAGCGGACTGCCCTGAGTGCCGGGCAGGTTCAGCGGGGGAGCCGTCAGCAGGAACCGGCTGCGGCCGTGTTCGCGCAGCCAGCCGGCCAGCTCGTGCAAGTACCACAGTTCGCCGAGGGGGACGCCCAGCTTGAACAGGCACAGATGGTGGATCGGCAGCAGCGTGTGCGGGCCCTGGGCCTGCGTGACGCCCACGCCTTCGACGGCGTAGTTGTCCGCCACCAGTGCCGAGATCTGCGACTCGGTGATCCATTCGAGCAGCGCCGGGTCGTCCGCGTCCAGATAGGCGGCGGTCTGGTGGATCGCCACGGGATCGGGGTTCTTGTTCCAGGCGAGGATCTGGGTGGCGAAACCGGTGTGCAGCAGCAGCATGTCGCCGGGTTCGACGACGACGTTGTCCGCGGCCATGATGTCCTGAAGTGTCTTGAAATTCACCGCCTGGTAGTCCGTGCCCAGGTGGTGGGCCAGGTCGACCAGGACCCCCCGGCCCTGCACGCCGTGCTCCGCCATGTGCTCCAGGCCGAGGTGACGGGCGTGGCTGAGGCTCCCGCTGCCGTCGCCCTTGGCGTCCTCCTGCGGTCCGACGATGTCGGTGCCCGCGCGGTATCCGTTGTAGTAGACCGGCTCGGCGGCCCCGTCGCCGTCGGTGTCGAACTCGGCGCCCTGGTGGGCGAGGGCGTCCCACTGGGTCGAGTACTGCAGCCAGAGGGTGACCACGTCGTCGGACCACACGTCGATGAGCTCGGGTGCGATCTGTTCACGTGCGACGACGTTGTAGAAGACGTCCTGCTTGTGCGCCAGGTCCTCGGTGGGCCGCAGGATCGGCGGGTAGCGTCGCTGGTTCATCGCCGAGCCGCCGGGATAGTCGAGGGGCAGGCTCAGGCTGAAGCTGATTCCGTGCTCGACCTCACGCACGCCCTGAAGGACCTTCTCGGAGGTGAGCAGGTTGATGCGGCCCAGCTCGTCGTCGTCACCCCAGTCGCCCCACGTCGAGCCCGGCGGACGCTGCTTCCAACGCTTCGTCACGATACGCCTCCTTCGGCGACAGTCCCGGTGACAGCCGTGGGCATGTTATTCAGATTGTACCGATCGGTCAATGAGTTGAGTTTTATGCGAATGACCTCTCCCTTTTCCCTCTGTCGCAGTAATAGACTAAGTGGTCGAAAGAAGTGGTGGGGTGCTGCTGCCGAGCGCAGGCCCGTTCGACCTTGGAGAGACGATGAACGAAGCCGCACAGGCACGGGTCGCGGAGGGGGTGCGGGCCGTGATCGGGGCCCATGCCCAGGCACAGGACGCCGGCCGTACCGATGAGGTCGTCGCGTTGTACACGTCCGACGGTGTTCTCGAAGTGCCCGGCATGGATCCCGTCGAGGGCCACGGCGGGATCCGGGAGGCCTTCGAGGGCTGGGCACCGACACGGCCGCAGCTCCACGTCGTGACCAACACCGTCGTCACCTCCGCCGCCGAGGACGAAGCCACGGCGGTGAGCGACGTGGTCTTCTTCCTGCGCGCGGAGCCGGGCTGGGCACCTCAGCTCGTGGGCAGCTACGACGACACCTTCCGCCGCGTCGACGGCACGTGGCTGTTGCGCCGGCGCAGGACCACCTACCAGGCCTAACTTCCCGCCTCGACCCGCTCCGCCCATCGAATTCGTCCTGGGAGAGAAGAAGACAGATGACCATTTCCACCGAAGCGGCCCTGGCCGGTGTACAGACCGCCATCGCCGCCTACGCCCACGCCATCGACGCGGGCCGCACCGATGCCGTCGCCGACCTGTTCACCGAAGACGGCGTCGCCGAGATCACCGGTCAGGGCACCTTCGAGGGCCGGGAGACCATTCGCAAGGCCTACGAGGCGTTCGCACCGCAGGCTCCGCAGCTGCACCTCGTCGGCAACACCCTGCTGACCTCCCCTCCCGGCGATGAGGTCACCGCCACCAGCAACCTGGTGTTCTTCGTACGCGGCGAGGAGGGCTGGGCCGTGCAACTCGTCGGGAACTACGAGGACACGCTGGTCCGCGTCGGTGACGCGTGGAAGTTCCGCAGGCGGGTCACGACCTTCAAGTAAGGGTGTGGGGTCCCGGCGCACACGAAAACTGGGAGGCGCCGCGTGGGCGCCTCCCAGTCGAGGTCGACGGCGAGGAAAGCGAAGGAACTCGTTTCGGTAAAGGAAGTTGAGAAGGAAGCCCCTTCATGGCCTCGCCGTCGTCAACGCTAGCACTCAGCCCGGGATCAAGTCGCGCAGATTTTCGAGGGTGATGATCCGGGAGTCCGGATGCAGTCCCTCGGGACGTTCGAGGCCGATGTACGTCACGGGCTCGTCCGGGACCCGCCCGCCGTCCCACAGGTCCACGGTCGCGGTGTCGCCGGACATCAGGTCGATCAGGTACCCCACCGTCAACTGCTCGCGCTCCACGACGGCGCGCACCACCGTCGACACGGATGCCTGGTTCTCCTCGACCCGGTTGGCCCACGAGATGCCCTTCAGATACAGGTGCAGCCACTTCGCGCGCCACCGGCCGTCGTCCCCGCGCCGGAACACCAGCGGCAGCGCCACCCGGCCCACCCCACGCAGCTCCGACTTCATCCGCACGGTGCGCGGCTCGAACGGCCGGCCCTTCTGCTCACCGTCGCGCAGCATGAAGCCGAAGAACGACTCCTCGACCTCCTCGAAGCCTTCGCCGGCGAAGATGTTGACCTGTGGAACGATGAAGGTGCCGCGCACCCGGTCCAGGGACAGGCTGATGAACTCCGAGGCCCCGTCGGGCGCCTCGGTGATGTCGCCCGAATGCTCGCCCCCGACGGCCTTGAGGGATGTGTAGGAGAGCCAGGAATCGGTGCTGTAGTCGGCGTGGAGAAGCAGCGCCGACAGGTCGTAGTCGGTCCGGTGCTCGCTCTCCTTCCAGTAGACGAAGAAGCGCAGCTGTTCGCCGTCGACCGCGGAGACCGACCCTCGCGGCAGTACGCCGAGCCCGGCCGCGGTGGCCCGGCCGCTGAGCGGCAGCGCCACGTCGAGGACATCGGGGTCGAGCAGCAGCCGGCCCGGCGCCGGGAGCCGACGACGCATCTCGGCGTCCAGGGCGGCGATCAGACGATCGCGGTCGGCGGCCGGTACCGGCGGCCGGTGGTCGGGAGTCACCCACGCGCGGCCCCGGCGGTTGACGAAGACCCGGGGTTCGTCGCTCTCACGTGCCCGGTTGTGGAGATGCTCGCGCACCGAGAGCACGACCCGGCCGGAGACGTCGGGAGCGACCCGCGCCGCGGCGGCCACCACCGCGTCCCGTTCCCCCTGGTCGGCGGCGATGCGCAGCAGGAGGTCCAGGGCGCGGAACAGCTTGCCGGGAGCGGACTCCAGCAGCTTCACCGCACCGAGGACGTCGAACGCGCCGAGCAGCTCCTCGATCCGGCTGTCGAAGGACCGCGCCTCCTTCTCGCCCCGCGCGACCGCGAACACATCGGCGGCGTGCGGCCAGCGCGGGTACTCGTGCGGGTGGAGGCGCTCGCCGAGCCGCTTGAAGGGCTCCCGGTGCGCGTGCACATCGGCGAGTTTCGCGGGGTTCGCCGCGACCACGGCGTCGAGACCCGCGAGCAGTCCCCGGCGCAGCGGCCGCGACAGCGCCCTGAACCGGGTCGGCTCCTGCAGCGTCACGTCACCGCCCGACAGCGCGCAGGCCAGCCGCAGCACATCGGTGACGGTGTCGAGGAGCAGATCCGCCCCGGCGCCGAGCCGGGCCTCGTTGATGACCGCCCGGTTCTCCCGGACCGGGATCGCCTCCGGCTGGGGGCCGAGCGCGCACCGCTCGGCGAGGGTCTTGAGGTCGCGCAGGTCGTCCTCGCCCAGCGGGGTCGTGCTGCCGGCCAGCGCCAGGTACAGGTCGGTGAGTTCGTCGTCCAGGTCCCGGCCGAGATGCAGGACGGTGACCCGGTCGCCCGCCGAGGCGATCAGTTCGTCCTGCGCCGCGAGCATCTCCTCGTAGGTGTGCTGGTACCGGCCGTACGCGGGGAGGCTGAGCAGGTTCAGCACCCCGTGCCGCAGCTGCGTCAGCACGTTCTCGCGCGACTTCTCGTCGCCGAGCGCCTTCGCCACGCACTGCATCCAGAACTCTTCGGTGTCCGGCACGTTCGCCGGGAAGTCGATGAAGTACGCGTTGTGCCGGACGTGGTCGCCCACCATCTCGCTCACGGTGCGCAGCGTCCGCCTGGCGGTGTGCACGACCGCGGCCTCGGAGAGCCCCGACAGCCGCTCCAGCAGCTCCGCCGAGAGCTTGAAGCCCACAGATGCCAGCGCCGCGTCGAACTGCCGTGCGGCGACAGCTCCTTCCCCGGCCGAGCCCTGGGGAGAGGAAAGACGGTGGGTGTGCCGGATGACCAGCGATTCGAAACTGTGCGCCATTCGGGGATGATCGCAGAGGTGCGCGAGCCGGTGCACAGGAGTTTTCGTACGCGCTCCGACGCTGTGATCACACACCCGCCACCTCACTTGCGAGTGGCAGTCACGGGACAGCCCTCAGCGGGCGGTTGGGCTGCCGGCCTTCTCGCCGCTGCGCAAGCGGGGCAGCGCCCGCAGCTGCCGGACGTGCCGTTGCTGGAGCTCCGTGGCTCGCCGGAGGAAGTCGGTGATGACGGCGATCTGGTCGGCGGTGAAAGCGTCGGCGATCATCTGGTGGCCCTCGTCCACCAGGGGGGCCATGAGGGAGAAGGCGGTCTTCTGGAATTCCGGGGTGGCACGAATGATGCTCTTGCGCCGGTCCGTGGGGTGAGGCTGACGGGCGAGGTAGCCGGCTTTCTCCAGCCGGTCCAGGAGGGCCGTGGTGCTGCCCGTGGTCAGACCGAGGCGGTCGGCAAGCTGACTGGGGCTGGCTTCAGGCAGCTCCTGGAGGAGGATTTCCAGACAGCGTAGGTCCGTCTCGTTGACGCCGAGGTGATGGGCGAGTTCGCGGTCGAAGTCGTCGACGGCGGCCTGGTAGGCACGGGAAGCCTCGCCCAGTCCCGGCTGGGGCGGCACCTGGCCGGCAGCGGTCATGACTCCCGTGGTCCCTTCACAGTCTCGTAGCTCGTTTCTCAAGGTACCGCAGCGGGGGTGATGTCCCGAGGGCTCCACCGGGTGGCACTTGCCTTGACAATCAAGTAACTCGGCAATCAAGGTATAGGTACCTCGACAAACGAGCTGTATGGCGATCGACGGAAGTGACTTCCCATGCACGTATTGATCATCGGCGGCGGCACGGGCGGTATGTGCCTGGCCCACGGCTTGAAGAAGGCCGGCGTCTCCGTCGCGGTCTACGAGCGCCACCGCACCCGCCGCGACGGCCTCTTCGGCTACCGGGTCGGCATCGACCCCACGGGAAGCCGCTCCCTGCACGAGTGCCTGCCGCCGCAGCTCTTCGACACTTTCGTCGCCACCTGCGCCAAGGACCCGCAGCACCTGAACGTGTGGACCCAGTCGATGCACACCACGGCAAGCTTCCGGCTGCCCGACGCAAAGGACCACGTCAACGCCGAACGCTCGGTCTCCCGCTCCACGCTGCGCCAGGTCCTCTTCACGGGCATGGACGACGTGGTGCACTACGGCAGGGAGTTCACCGGCTACGACCAGCTCCCCGACGGCAAGGTCCGCGCCGACTTCGCCGACGGCAGCAGCGCGACCGGTGACCTGCTGGTCGCGGCCGACGGCTCCCGTTCGAAGGTGCGCCGGCAGTTCCTGCCGCACGCCACCGTCAAGGACACCGGCATCACCGCCCTGGCCACCAGGACCGCCCTCACCTCGCAGGTCCGCGCCCTCATCCCGGACGAGGCCCTGAACGGCATGTCGTTGATCTTCGGGACCAAGGGCATGATCGGGATGCTGCACTCGATGCAGTTCAAGTGGGACGCCGACGGCAACCCCAAGGACCCTGGCGACAAGGCGCTCCTGGACAGCTGGTCGGGGCTGCAGTTCGACAACACCCGCGACTACCTCAACCTCTCGGTCTGGAGCACCCACGCGCGCTTCCCGGCGGGCGTCACCGAGCAGCGCGGCCAGGAGCTGATCGGCACCGTCCTCGACTCGACCCGCAACTGGCACCCCGACCTGCGCCGGATCTTCGAACTGTCCGACCCCGCGGCGGCCTTCCCGCTGAAGATCGCCACCTCCGAGCCGGTCGAACCGTGGAAGAGCACCAACATCACCCTGCTCGGCGACGCGATCCACACCATGACCCCCGGCCAGGGCGTCGGCGCGAACACCGCCCTGCGCGACGCGGCCCTGCTGTGCCGCCACCTCACCGCGGCTGCCCGTGGCCGGCAGTCGCTGCCGGCCGCCGTCGCCGCCTACGAGGCCGAGATGATCCCCTACGGATTCCAGCGCGTCGCCGACTCCCTCGGCCAGAACGGCACCACCGCCGCCGACCCTCTCTACAAGCCCGGCATCGGCCGCCTCGCGCTGTTCGGCGCCCGCAGCTACTTCAGCGTCATGAGCAAGGTGCCCGCCCTGCGCACCCACTTCCTCGACCAGATGTACGCCTACCGCGGCGACGAGTAGGCCAAGCCGCCCGCAGGCGGGTGGCACCCGGAACCTGTACCGGCTCGGCCATCAGGAGCTGGCGCGCCGAACCCGCCGATATTTCGTATCCTCAATTATTGACTGGACCGAGCGGTACAGTTAACTTCGTCAGCAAGCCCGGGTGAGTCCTGCAGCGAACGACGAGGTTCGAAAGGGGTACCGCCTGTGTTCAAGGAATTCGTCGTGTCCGGTGACTCGCACATCATCGAGCCGGCCGATCTCTTCAAGGCCCGTCTGCCCAAGCACCTGCGTGAACGGGCTTTGTGGGAGGAGGAGTTCACCCTGGACGAGCCGATCGTTCCGGGTGGGCACACGGAGTTCAAGAAGCTCCACACCATCGGCTTCGACGGCTGGACCATCTCCAAGTACCGCCAGCACGGCGGTCAGACGCCGGACGGCGAGCCGGAGCACATCATCCGCGACATGGACCTCGACGGCATCGACGCCTCGGTCATGTTCCCCAACCTCTCCCTGTTCGTCCTGTTCACCGACGACCACGAACTGTCGATGGCGCACGCACGCGTGTGGAACGACTACATCGCCGAGCGCTACCTCCCCCACCGGGACCGCCTGCGTCCCACCGCGGCGATCCCGCTCACCCGCATCCCCGACGCGGTCGCCGAGATCGAACGGTGCGCCCGGCTGGGCATCGGCGCGATCCTCCTGCCCGACATCCCGCCGGTGCCCTACTGGTCGCCGGAGTACGACCCGGTGTGGGCCGCGGCGCAGGCGAACGGGATGCCGGTCTTCTTCCATGTCGCCACCGGCGGGGTCAAGGTCAAGGAGAACGTCTCGGAGACCGCGGCCACGGTCCGGGGCCTGATGACGTCCATGAACATGGGCAAGGGCCAGCTGACGGACGCCATGGTGGCGAGCCGCACCATGAGCGCCGGGGGCAGCGGGGCGGCCGGCCCGCAGGGGATCATCGCCGACCTGGTGGCCGGCGGCGCCTGCGAACGCTTCCCCGACCTGCACTTCAACCTCATCGAGTACAGCGCCGGCTGGCTGGTCTCCTACATGGGATTCATGGACAAACTCTGGAAGACCGGCACCGGTCAGGACCCCGACTGGTGGCTCGGCTTCTGGGACGACTCGCGCTCGCCGAAGGACCAGCCGGCGATGGGACGGCTGTTCGCCGTGAACAGCCGCTGGCCGCACCCGCTCAAGCCCAGCGAGTACGTCCGGCGCCAGATCCATGTGCAGTTCGCCGACGACCCCACAGCGGTCAAGGCCCGCCACATCACCGGCCTGTCGACGATCATGTGGGGCAACGACTACCCGCACGCGGAAGGCACCTTCCGCAGCAGCGCCGACTGTGTCGCCGAGAACTTCGTGGACGTCCCCGACCCGGACCGCGCGGCGATCCTGGGCGGCACGCTCGCCGGGATCGTGGGCTTCGACACGAGCCGGAAGCTGGCTCCGCTCCCGCAGGACGCCCGGACAGCCGCCGGGTGACGGAGCGGCCCGGAGCGACCGTGCTGCGGGGCCGGCTTTGCGGACGGCCCCGCCCCCCGGAGTGGGCAGCCTGTCGAAGCACTCCGAAAAAGTGCACTCATTAGCGGAAGACCGGTCTCGGCGGGGACGAGCTCATCGCGCGCGAGATCGACAGCGGGGCGCTCTGACGAACGTACGACGAGAGGAGTCGCGATGACCACGACACTCGAACCCGACGGAACCCACGACGGTGTCGCCGCCTACCACTTCGACAACCGGCTCGGCGGCCCGGTGCTCAGCCATCAGAACCGCTGGGACGAGATGGCCGCCGCGCACTCGGGCTTCCGCAGCACCGTCGCCGGCGGCCACTGGGTCGTCACGGACGGCGCGGCGGTACAGAAGGCGCTCCAGGACTGGCGCACCTTCTCCAACACGTCGGTGACCGCACTCGATCCGGATCCGACGTTCCTGTGGATCCCCGAGATGCTGGATCCGCCCCTGCACACCGTGTGGCGGCGGCTGCTGGGCCACTACTTCTCCCCGAAGACCGTGGCCGCCCGCGAGCAGGAGATCCGCCAGGTCGCCGGCGACCTGATCGACGTGCTGAAGCAGCGCGACGGTGCCGACGTCCTGGACGAGTTCGCACGCCGTTTCCCGACCTCGATCTTCATGCGCCTGATGGGGCTGCCCGAGGAGGATCTGCCCACCTTCCTGGACTGGGTTCACGAACTGCTGCACCTGTCCCACCGCGAGGACCCGGACGGCGGCAGGCGGCTGGCCGCCATGCGAGCGGTGTCGGCGTACTTCGAGGAGCAGATCGCGCTGCGCCGTTCGGCTCCGCGCGACGACCTGCTCTCCCACGCCATGACCTGGACCGTCGACGGCGGACCGATCGGCGACCGGGACCTGCACGCCTTCTGCGTCCTGCTCTTCCAGGCAGGCCTGGACACGGTCCCGATCTCCATCGGCTGGGCGCTGTACCACTTCGCGACGCATCCGGAGCAGCGCAGGGAGATCGTCGCCGACCCCTCGCTCATCGCCACCGGGGTGGAGGAGACCCTCCGGGTCTATTCCTTCGTCGTCCCGGCACGGAAGGCGATGCGGGACGTCGAGGTCGGCGGCTGTCCGGTGCGGGCGGGCGAGATGGTGATGCTCCCGCTGGCGGTCACCAACCGCGATCCCGACCGGTTCGACAACCCGCGCGAAGTGGACCTGCGCCGCAAGGCCGTCAACCACATCGCGTTCGGCTCGGGCCCCCATCGCTGCCTGGGTTCGCACCTCGCCCGCCTCGAACTCAACGTGGCGGTCGAGGAATGGCACCGCCGCATCCCCGACTACCGGCTCGCACCCGGTCAGGACCTCTGGCAGCACGGCAACATGTACGGCATCAAGTCGCTCCGCCTGGAGTGGTGAGGCCGAGGGGGCTCGCGTTCGTGCGTGGAACGCCTCCCCTGAGGGTGCGTCACTGCCGTCTCCCGCCCCGTGGAGTCGCGGCGCGGACGCGAAATGAGGACACTCCAATCGTGGCACCGTGCCGTCTCTCCGGCGTGGCGACGCATAGACTCGGGAGCCGCAACAGCCACCGGAGGAGTGACCCATGGCGACTGCCGTCGATCGCGAGTCCGTCGGCGGCGGGACCGGTATCGCGGTCGGGAAACTCGCCGCGCAGACCGCACTGCGTATCGAGGCCACCGTGATCCGCCAGGGCTGGCCCGTCGGCGAGTCACTGGGCTCCGAAGCGGACCTGCGGGAGCGCCTGGGCGTGAGTCGCGCCGTGCTGCGCGAGGCCGTTCGGCTGGTCGAGCACCACCAGGTGGCGAGGATGCGGCGCGGCCCCGGCGGCGGCCTGATCGTCCGTGCCCCCGACGCCGGACCGGCGACCCGGGCCATGGTGATCTATCTCGAGTACGTCGGCACCAGCGTCACGGACCTGCTCCAGGCCCGCCGGCTGCTGGAGCCCCTCGCCGCGGGACTCGCGGCCGGGCGCCTCACCGAGGACGGGATCGCCACCCTCCGCACGGCGCTCGACGCCGAACTCGCCCACCTGGACGACCCGTCGGTCCACTCGCAGGAACCACTCCACCCGATGCTCGGCAGGCTGTCGGGCAATCCCGTGCTGCATCTGTTCATCGACGTCCTCACCCGCCTCACCGCCCGCTACGCGCACACCTCCCGTCGGCTCTCCAGGGCGGAGACACGCGCGGCGAAGGAGTTCTCGCATCGGGAGCACCGCGCGGTCGTGGACGCCGTGATCGCCGACGACGGTGCTCGCGCTCAGACGGAGCTCACCGCCCACCTGGAGTCGGTGACCGCGTGGATCGCCGAGCACCGCGTGCGCCGCGGCCGGCGCGTCGAGGGGAACGTCGTCGAACCCGAACTGGTCGAGGGACCGAGGGCCAAGCTCGCCGAGGTCGTGGCCGCCCGGATCCACGACGACATCGCCGCGCGGGGCCGGCAGATCGGGATGGTGCTCGGTTCGGAGGCGGACCTGCTGACCAGGTACGGCGTCAGCAGGTCCGTGCTGCGCGAGGCCGTCCGGCTCCTCGAATACCACTCGGTCGCCCGGATGCGCCGGGGCCCGGGCGGTGGGCTGGTCGTCACGGAGCCCGAGCCCCAGGCCAGTGTCGACACGATGGCGCTCTTCCTCGAATACCAAGGAGTCACGGCCGACGACCTGCGGACCGTCCGCAACGCCATCGAACTCGGCCTCGTCGCCAAGGTGACCGCCCGGCACGCCGAGGGGGACACGGAGGTCGCCGAGCGTCTGGCGAGGGCCGTGCGGTGGACCACGGAGGGCCCGGCCGGAGAGCCCCGCAAGGCCGACCTCTTCCACACCGAACTGGCGGCCCTGGCCGGCAACCCGGTGCTGTCGCTCTTCCTCGCCATCATCACCGAGTTGTTCCGCCGGCACGCGTCCGGCCATGACCGGCCCCTGCCCGGTGACACGGCCGCCGACGAGGTGCGCCAGGTCCACCAGCGCATCCTCGACGCGGTCCTCCAGGGGGACGCCGGGGTGGCCAGGCACCGCATGCGCCGTCACCTGGACGCGCTGATGCCCTGGTGGCATTGAGCGAACGAGGCCACATCGCCAGGGCCCGGTGCTACGCCCGGCAAATGAGTGGCCTGAATCAGAGACAAGCCCGATGGACCTGAATCAGAGACAAGCCCGATAGATCGGAGTAGCCGAGTGAAGATCACCATCGATGCGGCGCAGTGCTCCGGGCACGCGCGGTGCGCGGCAGCAGCGCCCGGACTCTTCCGTCTCGACGACGACGGTTATGCGCTGCCCTACGACGGAGACGTCCCCGAAGCCTTGGAAGAGGCCGCCCGGGACGGGGAGTCGGCCTGCCCGGAACGGGCGATCACCACAGGGTGACGCCGTGAAACGCGCGAGCCCCACGGCCCGAGCCCGTGGGG
>NZ_JBHXSK010000043.1:0-107033 GCF_042716195.1 Streptomyces sp. NPDC058683 | reverse complement strand
CTCGAACAACTCCGCCAACGTCACCCCCGCCACCACCACACCCGTGTCGTTCCACACCTCCACCACCCGCCGCCACTCCACCCCCGACAGCACCTGGATCCTGCTCACCCTCGCCTGTGGATCGGCGACCACCGCCTCAAACACGCGTATCAACCGGTCAGTGATCGACCTGACGGTTTTCGGGTCGAAGAGATCCGTCGCGCCCGTCACCGATCCCCGCAACGTCACGGTCCGGCCGTCAGGGCCGGTTACCTCGCCCACCGCGACGTCGAGGTCGAACCGGGACGGCAGCGATCCCACCGGCATCCATGTGACCTGCAGCCCGGGCAGCTCCAGGGCCGCCTCATCCATGTTCTGGCCGGTGAGCATCACCTGGAACAGCGGATGCCGGGACAGCGACCGGTCCGGTGCGAGAAGTTCCACGAGTCGCTCGAACGGCACGTCCTGGTGCTCCAGGGCGGCCAGGCTGGACTCCCTCACCCGTCCGAGAACCTCGGTGAACGAGGGATCGCCGGACAGGTCCGTACGCAGGACCAACGTGTTGACGAAGAACCCGACCAGCTCGTCCAGGGCCTGGTCGGTCCGCCCCGCGACCGCCGTTCCGACGGGGATGTCCTCCCCCGCCCCCGATCGCGACAGGAGCACGGCCAGCGCGGCCTTCACCACCATGAACACCGTGACACCCTGCTCGCGCGCCAGCGCCACAAGGCCGGCATACACATCGTCGGGGACTTCGAGCGCCTCGGTGTGCCCCTGATGCGAGGCGACGGCCGGTCTGACCCGGTCCACCGGCAGCGCGAGTTCCGCCGGAGCGCCCGCCAACGCCTCGCGCCAGTAGCGGACTTGGTCCGCCAGCACGCTGCCGGGATCCCCCTCCTCACCCAGCGACTCGCGCTGCCAGAGGGCGTAGTCGGCGTACTGCACCGGCAACGGCTCCCATTCCGGCGCGCGTCCCTCGCGTCGCGCCGTGTATGCCCGGGAGATGTCACGGGCCAGCGGCCCCAGCGACCATCCGTCGCCCGCGACATGGTGGATGACCAGCACCAGCACGTGAACATCCACGGCGGTCTCGATCAGCAGCGCCCGCACCGGAGCCTGCGCCGAGAGATCGAACCCGTGCGCTGCCTCGGCCGCGACCAGATCCGCCACCTGCTCCTCGGTGGCCCGTGCGACTCGCAGCAACTCCCCCACCTCGGCAGGCGACAGGATGTGCTGGTGCGGCTCACCGTCCGCCACCGGGAACACCGTGCGCAGCACCTCGTGACGTGCGACGACGTCCGACAGCGCCGCCCCCAGCGCGTCGATGTCGACCTGTCCGGTCAGACGCAACGCAGCCGGCAGGTTGTACGTCGGGCTCGGCCCCTCCAGCTGGGCCAGGAACCACAGCCGCCGCTGCGCGAACGACAACGGCACCCGGCCAGGTCGCTCCCGCCGCACCAGGTCCGCTCGCACCTGGCCGGTGTCGCCGAGGCATGCCGCCAGAGCCGCCGGAGTCGGTGCCTCGAACAGCATCCGAACGCCCACTTCGACGCCGAGGCGGGCCCGGACCCGGGACACCAGACGAGTGGCCAGCAGAGAGTGTCCGCCCAGACCGAAGAAGTCGTCGTCGGGCCCGACCCGGTCCAGGTCGAGTACGTCGGCGAACGCTTCGCAGAGCAGGCGTTCCGTACGGGAGGCGGGCGCGCGCCCACCGCTCGTCACCGCGACCCCCGGTACCGGCAGTGCGGCCCGGTCGAGCTTGCCGTTGGCGGTCAGCGGCAGTGCGGGCAAGGACACGAACCGCTCGGGGACCATGTACCCGGGCAGTCGCCCGGCGGTGTAACCGCGCAGGTCCGCGGCGAGGTCCTCGTCCGGTCGGGATGCGGTGTCGGCACCGTCCGGGACGACATACGCGACGAGCCGCTTGTCACCAGGCAGATCCTCACGGACGGTCACCACCGCCTGGGCAACACCGGGATGGGCGGCCAGGACGGCCTCCACCTCACCCGGCTCGACGCGGAAACCGCGGATCTTCACCTGGTCGTCCGCCCGGCCCACGAACACCAGCTGCCCGTCGGCCGTCCAACGGGCGAGGTCGCCGGTCCGGTACATCCGCTCACCCGGCGCTCCGAACGGACACGCCACGAACCGCTCCGCCGTCAGCCCCGTGCGGCCGTGATAGCCACGGGCCAGCCCAGCACCGGCCACATACAACTCCCCCGCCACCCCCGGCGGAACCGGGTGCAGATACCCGTCCAGGACGTACACACGGGTGTTGTCCAGCGGGCGTCCGATCGGCAACACCGTCGGCAGCGCCCCGGCGGCCGCGGCCGGGTACTGCGTGGCGCACAGGGTGATCTCCGTGGGCCCGTACAGGTTCCGCACCAGGATGTCCGGGCACGCCTCCAGCACCGCCGCCACCGCGGACGCCGGCACCACATCTCCGCCCGTCTGCACCTCGCGCAGGCCGGCGAAGCATCCGGGGTCCTCGTCGGCCAGCACCCGCAACAACCCCGCCGTCACGAACACATGGCTCAGCCCTTGTGTGTCGACCAGCGACCGGATCAGCCCGCCGTCCAGCTCACCGGCAGGGGCCAGCACCACGGACCCGCCACGCCCCAGCGTCACCCACAGCTCCAGCACCGACGCGTCGAACGCATACGGCGCATACCCCAGCACCCGCCCGGGTTCGTCGCCCCAGCACCGGTCGGACACCAACTCAACCAGGTCCCGCTGAGTAACGACGACACCCTTCGGCGTACCCGTCGACCCCGACGTGTACATCACGTACGCCGCACAGTCAGGCAACACCGACCCGAGCGTCACGGCCGGATCCACGGCCGCCATCTCCGCCACCACAGCCGGATCGTCCACACACACCACCGCAACCGCAGCCTCCGACGGCAGGACGTCCACCACCCCACCAGCCGTCACCACGCACGCCGGAGCCGCATCCGCCAGCATGAACCCGACCCGGTCCACCGGATACGACGGATCGATCGGAAGGTAGGCAGCCCCCGCCTTCCACACCGCCAGCAACGCCACCACCAGATCAACCGACCGCTCCAGCACCACCGCGACGACCGACTCCAACCCCACCCCACGCCCCGCCAGCACCCCGGCCAGCCGCGACGCACGATCATCCAACTCCCCGTACGTCACCTCCTCATCCCCGCACACCACCGCCACCCCAGCGGGATCAGCAGCCACCCGCTCCGCGAACAACACCGGCCACGACACATCCCCCACCACCACACCCGTGTCGTTCCAGCCCACCACCACCCGCTGCCGTTCCGCGTCCGTGAGCACGGGTACGTGTGCGGTTCGTTCGGTGGGGGTGGCGTGGGACATCCAGGTCAGGATGTTGACGAAGCGTCGGGCCACGTCTTCGGCGTCTGCGGAACTGTAGGTGTCGGGGTTCACGTCGACGGCGATCTGGAGTGGGGCATCGGTCGACCGGTGGTAAAGCGAGATGTCCACGTCATCGACGGGGCCGTTCGAGAGGTTGTGGGCCGTCGCCGTGCAGTCTCCGAAGCGCACGCCGTAGTCGAAGGACATGACGTTGACCGTGGTGCCGAAGAGCGGCCCGGATCCAACCCGGTTGAGGTCCCTGAGCATGTCCGTCTGCTGGTAGCGCTGGTGCCTGAGCGCGGTGCGGATGTTCCGCGACGTGGCCCGTACCACGTCGGCCAGGGGGGTGCGGGGGTCCAGTCGTGAGCGTACGGGGACGACATTGCTGCTCATCCCGGAGATCGCACGCATCCGGTGGCCGGTTCGCCCGAGCACGGGGATGCCGAGAATGAGGTCGTCGGCTCCGGTGAACCGGTGGAGGTAGGTGGCTCCCGCCGCGACCGCCAGTCCGGCCAGGCTGGTTCCGAACCCTCGGGCGGCCGATCTGATCTGCGCCGCCCGGCCCGCGTCGATCTCCACCAGATGCCTGTGCGGAAGGAACCGGGCCCGGCGGACGGGGGAGCCGCTCACCGTCACCGTCTCGGGGCATCCCGCGAGTGATTCCCGCCAGAATTCCCGGTCCTGCTGGAATTCCGCCGACTGCCGGTATTCGAGGTCCGCCGCGGCCAGCAGGGCGGACGATCGCAGTGCGGCTCCCGACGGATCGTCTCCGGCGAGGAGCGTGGCATAGATCTGTGCCACTCTGGCGGCGAGCACGGAGCCGCTGAAGCCGTCGCCCACCAGGTGATGGCAGCTCTGGTACCAGAAGTGACGTCGCTCCGAAATACGCACGACCGCGTTGGTGACAAGAGGTCCGCGCGCGAGGTCGAAGGGCCGTTTCATGTCGGTGCGCATCCAGTCGACCGCGGCCGCCCGGGGGCTGTCCGACGAGCTGAAGTCCAGAACATGGACGGGAAGCAGATGCGGCGGCACGGCATACTGCCGCACCTCGTTTCCGGAGCCTCGGAAACAGGCTTGGAACGCGTCGGCCTCGGTCAGCATCCGGCGGATCGCGGCCACGAAGAGATCTACGTCCAGATCTCCTTGGATATCCAGGTACTCGCCGATGGTGTAGATCGGGTCGGCCGGCTCGAGTTGTTGTGCGTTCCAGATGGCACGTTGTGCCGCCGTCAGCTCCCGACCGTCAATCGCCGCATCGAACATTCCTGGACTCCTCGACTGTCGAGCGCCTTCTGGCGACGCGGTGGCCACCTTCGTGTCCGGCCGGTGATCCGGCCTTCAACGTCTCAGGACTGGCTCTTCTCCATGGCTTCGATCAGGCTCTTGGGGCGGAGGTCCCGCCAGTTCGCCTCGATGTAGTCCAGGCACTCCTGGCGGCCCTTCTCTCCGAAGACGACCTGCCACCCGGCCGGCACGTCGACAAAGGTGGGCCACAGGGAATGCTGGCCCTCGTCGTTCACGAGCACGAAGTAGTCGGCATCGGGGTCCTCGAAGGGGTTCGTCATCTCGGTTCCTTTCCGATTCGGGTGGCAAGGGCGAACGCGGCGGGCTTTCGCCGGGTCAGTCGTCGTGCTTCTGCAGAAATTCGAGGATGGTCGCGTTGACCTCGTCGGGGCGTTCGAGGTAGCCGAGATGGCCGCAGGCCGAGATCTCCACGAAGTCGCAGTCCGGAATGGCATCGGCGACTTCAGCGCCCAGTACGGGTGGCGTGATGAGATCGTCGGTGAACGCGACGACCCGGCAGGGAGCCGTGACGTTCCGCAGTGCCGGGCGTCGATCGGCGCCGGCGAGACCGGCCCAGCTCTGCCCCGCGGCCACGCCTCCGCCGTTGTCCGGGATCTGGAAGACGTCCAGCCAGAGTGAGATCGCGTCCTCGTCGTCGAGGGTCGCGGGCGAGAGCATCTGGAAGACCGACATGGCCGCCGAGTACTCCGGTGGCAGCTGGACGCCGGATTCCGCGAGTATGCGATGAGCCGCCTCGTGCGCGCTCCGGGCCCTGTCGGAACGTGCCTTGGTCGACATCAGCACGGCACAGCGGACCAGGTGGGGCGCGCTGATCAGCAGCTCCTGCGCGATGAGCGCGCCCAGGGAGACCCCGACGACCCGGCAGGGTCCCAGTCGCAGGCTTTCGATCAGCCCTCTCGTGTCGTTGACCATGTCCGCCAGCGCGTATCTGCCCGGCGGGCAGTCGGACGGCGGTATTCCACGGTTGTCGAACGTGATGGCCTGATAGCCCGCGCGCACGATCGCCGGAGTCTGGTGCACGGTCCACACCCGCCCGGCGGCACCCGTGCCCATGATGAAGAGAACCGGCCGACCTGATCCGTGCCGTTCGTAGGAAAGCCGGATGCCGTTGGTCGGCAGCCGCTGCGCGCGTTCACCATTCAGCGCCATTTCCGCTGCCCGCGGTCTGATGTGATGCCGTTCCGGACGCGCCCTGCCGTGAACTCGGCCCACTGTTCCGGCCGGCGGCAATGGTCGTTGTGACTGATCGCCATGACGTGGCCCACGAGCCGGACTTCCTCCCCTTTGGTGAGCAAAAGACGCGTCGGCCCTCGGGCCCGATCTTCATCGTCATTGGATCTCTCGGCAGAACCCGGTGCAACCAGGTGAGCACGCCCGCTTTTCGCACTCCGATGGGCGCGATATCTGCCTTTCTGTGACGGCTGAGGACATGGCGCTACAGCACGGACACATGACCAAGGAGCCCGCCCCGACGAATACTGTCCCGCCAGCCAGGTTGGCGCAATACGGTGTCGTCGCTCACCCGTCGTCTCGACTGCCCGGCAAGGGCATCGGCACCGTGGCCTCGGTCTCCGGTCCGTGCGGAGGGTGTTCAAGTGCGGCATGGATTCAGTTGAACAAGGCCGGAGGCCCCTATCAGGTGCCATCCGGGTCCGCAACCGTACGCCGTGACACGGGCGTTCCGGATGGACGGGCAACCGGGCGGCCCGGAACGCCGACCACTGACTTCGGTGTGCCGAGTCCCTATGGTGTCTCGGGAGTGCGTGCGGTACCGGCGGGGGAATCCCCCAGGCCGGCACGGCGATTCCGGTGGAGGAGACACGGATGATCCGCAAGTACGTCAGAAAGGTCGTCCACTGGACGGAGAAGAAGAACCGTCAGCACTCCCTCGTGCCCACGACCCCTTTCATCACCGGTGAGAAGTTCCCCTGGGCACCCCTCATCGAGGCTCGCTGGCAGGAGATACGGTCGGAACTCGACACGGTGTTGGCCTATCGGGACGACCTGCCGAACTTCCAGGACATCTCGCAGGTACAGCGCGCGTTGACCCAGGACGACCAGTGGAAGACATTCATCTTCCACGGGTACGGTTTCTCCTCCGCCGACAATCTCGGAAGGTGCCCGAAGACCGCCGAGGCACTCGCCCGGATCCCGGGCCTGACCACTGCCTTCTTCTCGGTGTTCGGCCCGGGGAAGCGGGTGCCCGTGCACCGCGGCCCCTACAACGGGGTCCTGCGTTACCACCTCGCGCTGAAGATTCCCGAGCCCGCTGAGTCATGCGGCATCGAGGTCGGTGGCGAGACGCGGCACTGGCGGGAAGGCGGGGGCATGTTCTTCGACGACACCTACCCGCACGCGGCCTGGAACGAGACCGAGGAGGACCGGGTCGTGCTGTTCCTGGACATCGTCCGGCCGGTTCGTTTCCCGTACAACATCGCGAATCGGCTCGTCCTGTGGACGATCTCCCAGTCGCCCTTCATCAAGAGCGCTCAGCGCAACCAGCAGGCCTGGGAGCAGCGGTTCCAGCGGCTTCAGGCCGAACAGGCGTAGCACCGGGTCCGGCCGTCGCGTGGGGCCGGGTCACCCGTTCTCGGTCCGGTCGCTCCCTTGCACGCTCCGCGCCTCATGCTCGATGTAGTCGCCCAGCCTCTCGACGCCCTCGCCGATGTCCTTCTGGGTCAGGTAGCTGGTCGACAGGCGGATGCTGAAGTCGCCGCCGCCCTGCGGATAGAAGTAGGACATCGGGGTCCAGATGACGCCGAAGTCCTGCGCGGAGCGGGCGAGCGCCTCGTTGTCCGCGCGGAACGGAACCCGGACCGTCAAGAAGAATCCGCCGCTCGGCTCGTTCCAGCGCACGTGCAGGGCTTCGCGGACGGCGGGCGGGAAACGCCGTTCGAGATGCCGGAGGGTGGACCGCATGGCCTCCTGGTAGAAGGCCGACGTCTCGTTGTTGAGTCCGGCGGCCTGTCCACCGCCGGCGAGCAACATGCCGGCCACCGCGGCCTGGCTCAGCGGTGAGGTGTTCACCGTCACCATGCTCTTGATCTTGGCCAGTTCGTCCGCCAGCAGGCCGATCCGGTCCGCCGTGTCCGTCACGGGCTGGTCCGCGACGGCGAACCCCAGGCGGGCGCCCGGGAACAGCGACTTCGAGAAGGAGCCGAGATGCACCACCCGGCGGCGCCGGTCCAGGGCCTTCAGCGTCGGCAGCCGTTGTCCGCCGCCGACCAGCCGGTAGGGGCTGTCCTCCAGGACGAGGATGTCGTGCCGGTCGGCGAGTTCGAGCAGTTCGTGCCGGGTTCGCAACGGCATCGTGGTGCCGGACGGATTCGAGTGGTCGGGCACCACGTAGAACGCGCGCGGCCGGCGGCCGCGGGCGTGCTGGGCCAGGATCGCCTGTTCCAGATCGGCGCAGCGGAGGCCGTCCTCCTGTTCCTCGACCGGCACCAGTTCGACATCCAGCAGCCGGGCTACTCCGGTGATTCCGACGTAGCAGGGGCTGGCCACCAGGAGTACGTCGTCGCGGTCGGCGATGAGCGCCCGTACGGCCAGGAGCATCGCCTCCTGACAGCCCACGGTCACCACAATGGATTCCGGCGCGACGTCGATACCCTCGTCGCGGCGCAGCGACTCGGCGATCAGTGCGCGGATCCGCCCGGCGGTCGGCCCGTACTGGAACATCGCGTCGCGGATTTCCTCCGGGGAATTCCCGTTGTCCGCGAGGTGATCGAGGTATCGCTGAATGTGCTGGAATATCTGACTGGTGTCGAAGAAACCGTCGTAGGGGCGTCCCGGGGCAAACGAGATGGCTTGCGGATACCGCGAGGTGATCTCGTTGAGGAAATTCATCGTGTCCAGTGTCGGATCCGAGACGCTACCGTGGAGTTCGGCCCTGTGGAGTACGGCTCCGTCCGTTGCTGTTTCCTTGGAGAGCGGCGGGGCCGCCGTCCCGGGGAAATTGTCGGTCGTCAACGTCACCCTCCTGCACCGGGGGCGGTGGCCGCACATGTCGTGGCGGCACCGCTGCTCACCTGCCGGAATCCGTTCAACTGCGGCCTGGAGGCGGTTGAACGCCGCTCCGGCGGCCCGATTCGGTCCGCCGGCCTCACAGGACTGTGCCTTGAGACACCCATTCCGGCAATTTCGGGGTGTGTGTGCTGCTTCCGCGATGCTAACAGCGCATCTCCGGGCCTCACCAGTGACCGCGACCTCGCAATCGGTGACGGGACGCGTGTTGTCACTCGAACCCGCAACGGGGATACTCGGCTGGCGAATTGTCGATGTAAGGGGCGGATGCGTTTCGCCTTCCGGTCTGTCCGCGGCCGGGCTGCCACAGGACGCGGAGCATGATGACGAAGGAGGTCCGCGCCCCCATGACTGGAGGCACTGGGCCGGCTGGGCTACGCCTCGGTGGCCCGGTCACCCGCCAGCAAGTCAAGCCCGGCACATTCAAACGGATCATCCCCTATGCGAAGCCGTTCCGGTGGCGTCTGGGACTGCTGATGCTCGTGACCGCGTCCGACGCGGTCATCACCGTGACGAATCCGCTGATCCTGAAATCGATCATCGACGACGGTGTCGTGCCGGGCAGGCTCTCGGTCGTGATCGCGCTGTCCCTGACGATCGCTGCGCTGGCGGTGCTCGACGCGCTGGTCCTCTACGTGCAGATCAGGTGCTCGGCCCGGATCAGCCAGGACCTCATCTACGACCTGCGTACCCAGGTGTTCCGGCATGTGCAGCGCCAGCCGATGGCGTTCTTCACCCGGACGCAGACCGGGTCGCTCGTCAGCAGGCTGAACACCGATGTCGTCGGCGCCCAGTTGGCGGTGACGTCGCTGCTGTCGCAGGCGGTGTCGACCGGGCTCACGCTCGTTCTGGTGTTCGCCGCCATGCTCTATCTGTCCTGGCAGATGACGGTTGCCACCCTGCTGGTGATCCCCCTGTTCCTGCTTCCCGGCAGGATGATCGGGAGGAGACTGCAGCGGCTCACCCGGGAGCAGATGCAACTGGACGCCGACATCGCCTCCCTGATGAACGAGCGGTTCAACGTCGCCGGCGCGCTGCTCGTCAAGCTCTACGGACGGCCCGAGGAGGAGTCCGGGCTCTTCGAGAACCGGGCGGGCCGGGTTCGCGACATCGCCGCGGTCACCGCGGTGTACGGACGTTCCTTCTTCCTCCTCATGGGTCTGCTCACCTCGCTGATCACGGCCGTCATGTACGGGCTCGGCGGCAGTCTCGTCATCGACGGGAAGTTCCAGCTCGGCACCCTGGTCGCGCTGGTGACCCTGTTGACCCGGCTGTTCGGTCCGATCAACCAGCTGTCGAACATGCAGGTGAACGTGCTGACCGCGCTGGTGAGTTTCGACCGGGTCTTCGAGGTGCTGGACCTGAAGCCGCCCATCACGGAACGTCCCGACGCCCGCCCCGTCACGACCGCCTCGGACGACGGTGCGCCGGAGATCGAGTTCGACGACGTGTCGTTCAGCTACCCGGCCCCCGGGGAGGTGTCCCTGGCGTCCCTGGAGTCGATCGCGACGGCCGTTCCCGAACGTACGGACCGCACCAAGGTCCTGGACGGGGTGAGCTTCCGCGCGCCCGCCGGCCGGCTGACCGCGCTGGTCGGCCGTTCCGGGTCGGGCAAGACGACCGTCACACGGCTGGTGCCCAGGCTGTACGACCCCGACTCGGGGACCGTACGCATCGGCGGCCAGGACATCCGGGACGTGACCCTGGAGTCACTGCGCGAGACGATCGGCGTGGTCAGCCAGGAGGCCCACCTGTTCCACGACACGATCCGGGCCAACCTGGCCTATGCCCGGCCCGACGCGGCCGAGCGGGAGATCGTCGAGGCATGTCGTGCCGCGCAGGTCTGGGACGTGATCTCATCGCTGCCCGACGGGCTCGACACCGTGGTGGGTGACCGCGGCTACCGTCTCTCGGGCGGCGAGAAGCAGCGGATAGCCATGGCACGACTGCTGCTGAAGTCTCCGTCGGTCGTGGTGCTGGACGAGGCGACGGCGCACCTGGACTCGAAGTCGGAGGCGGCCCTCCAGCGCGCTCTGACGATCGCGCTGGAGGGCAGGACCTCGCTGGTGATCGCGCACCGGCTGCCGACCGTCCGTGACGCCAGCCAGATCCTGGTCATCGACGAGGGCAGGATCGCCGAACGCGGGACGCACGAGGAACTCCTCGCGGCCGGCGGGCTCTACGCGGAGGTGTACCGCACCCAGTTCGCCCCGCAGAAGGCCGCCCCGGTGGAAGGGGGACCGGCCGACTGCCGCTAGCGGACCGTCCGGCCGGCCTGCGGCGTCCGCCAGAACATCCCGTCCGGTGAACTGACCAGTCCGCCGGGGAAGAGCGGTGTCTCCTCCTCGGAGTCCTCGCCCAGCATCGCCTGGCTCTGGACCTGCCCGCCCTCCCGCATGGCGTTGCGGACCACCTCGGAGCGGAAGAGGGGGACCATCGTCTCGTCGGCTCCCGTGGCGATCCGGTCCACGGCGTCCGAGAACTCCGCCGACCGCGACCGCAGATCCGCCACGGTGGTCCGGCTGTCGGTGAGCACGCTCTCCCCGGAGGCGACACCGCCGACGAGTTCGATGAACGACTCGAACTCCGCCCCCGAGCTGCCGGTGACCTTCTTGGCCTGCCAGAAGTACGACCCCTCGGCGACGTTCATGTCGTAGAAGGCGACGAGGAACTCGTAGAAGACGCTGTACTCACGGCGGTACCTGGCCTCGAACTCCCGGAAGGCGGCCGCTTCGTCGACCGTGCCCGCGAGGACGCTGTTGATGGAGCGTGCGGCCAGCAGGGCGCTGTAGGTGGCGAGATGGACACCGGACGAGAACACGGGGTCCACGAAACACGCGGCGTCTCCGATGAGGACCATGCCGGGGCGCCAGTACGCCGTGGCCTGGTAGGAGTAGTCCTTGCGCACCCTCAACTGCCCGTACTGGCCCGTGGTGACGCGCTGCGCATCGGCCAGGTACTCCTTGACCAGCGGGCATTCGTCGATCAGCGCGAGGAGTGCCTTCTCGGGATCGCCCTGGACCTTCTGCGCCATGTCGTGCCGCACCACCGCTCCGACACTGGTCAGTTCGGGGCTGAGCGGTATGTACCAGAACCAGCCGCTGTCGAAGGCTGCCGAGAGGATGTTCCCGGAGTTGGGTTCCGGAAGCCGCTTGCCGCCGGTGAAGTAGCCGAAGAGGGCGAGGTTCCTGAAGAAGTCCGAGTACTTCCTGGCGCCTCCGGCGCTGCCGTGGATCTGGCTCTTGTTGCCGGACGCGTCGACCACGTACCTGCTCCGGATCTCGTGCCGCGTCCCGTCCTCGCCCGTGTAGCCGACTCCGCCGACCCGGTCGCCGTCCTCCAGTACCCGGCCCACCGCCGTCCCCTCCCGGACGTCCACGCCGAGGCGGCGGGCATGGTCCAGCAGGATCTGGTCGAACTTCGACCGCTCCACCTGGTAGGCGAAGGAGGACGGCCCGGCCATCCTCGGCGACACCGAGAAGGAGAAGGTCCACGGGTCGCGGTTCGTTCCCCAACGGAACGTCCCGCCGCGCTTCTTCGTGAAGCCCGCGGCGGCCAGTTCATCGGCGACGCCCGTGAGGCGGCAGACCCCGTGCACCGTGGACGGCAGCAGTGACTCGCCGATCTGGTACCGCGGGAACCTCTCCTTCTCCAGGAGCACCACCCGGTGTCCCTGGAGGGCGACCAAGGCGGCGAGGGTGGAGCCGGCCGGGCCCCCTCCCACCACGACGACGTCGGCTTCTTCGGTCTGCGCCTGCTCCATGCCAGTCCTCCGCCCGGTAGCTCAGTAGCTCAGTAGCTCAGTAGCCGAGTTCCTGACCGGCGGCGTGCTGCCGGTCGACTGCCTCGTAGAGGGCCTTGATGTTGTTGCTGCCGAAGGTACGTCCGCCGCGCCGGTCGATGAGCTCGTAGAAGAGCGTCTGCCGCGGGTGCCGTGACTGGGTGAAGATCTGCATCATCAGGCCCCAGTGGTCACGGTCGGCGAGGATGCTGAGCTCGCGCAGTTCGTCCACCGGCAGCGCGAGCGTGCCGAGTCGCTCGCTCAGTACGTCGTAGTAGCTGGACGGAGTCGACAGGAACTGGACACCGCGTTCCGAGAGTTCACGCACGGCGGCCGTGATGTCCTCGGTCAGGAACGCCACGTGCTGCACACCGGGACCGCCGTGGGTCCGGACGAACTCGTCGATCTGCCCCGGCTTCTTCGTTATATCCGGTTCAAGGATGGTCAGAGTCAGTCCACCGGACTCGTTCTGGACGACCTTGGAGTCCATTGCCTGGTCTCCGACGATGATTCGCTCCTCGAATATCTGCGTGAAGCCGAATATCGACCGGTAATCGCTCACCGTGCGGTCGAGTTCGCCGGAGGGGACGCAGACGGCGATGTGGTCGATACGGCTCAGCAGCCCCGGCGTGGTGTCCTGCGAGGGGTCCTCGACGATGAGGCCGGGCGCGAACGGACCGCCGGCGTCGTCACGCGCCACGAAACGCTGCGCGACGTCACCGAACCCGCTCACCGAGGCGAACGTGACGCGCGCCCCCTCCTCACCCAGTTCGACGGGGGGTTCCACGGCCACGGCACCGCGGGCCACCGCCTCGGTGAACGCCGCGTGGGCGTCGCCGGTCGCGACGGCGATGACGGCGACGCCGTCACCGTGCCGCCCGACGTACTCCGCGACCGGATGGTCCTCGCCGAGTGCCGAGGTCAGCAGGAGGCTGATCCCACGCTGGCGCAGCAGCACCGAGTGGCACCCGGCCAGGCCGGTGTCCGGTCCACCGCGACCCGATATCCGGAATCCGAACGCATCGCACAGGAATTCCGCCGCGTTCTCCGCGTCGGCCACATAGCACTCAAGATGATCGATCGCACCAATGTCCATGGGATTCCCCCGGTATCAGAAATCGCATCCACGCGATGGCTGCATTTGATGCAGTGATGTGTCGCACGCTACCTCACGATCGCGGCGAAGGGGAACGAAGACCGGCGTGCACGAAACGGCCTGACTTTTCCCGGTGTTGATATCCGACCGTGCCGTTCGGTACGTCCCGGCATTGACGGCAATGGATGACGGTCAATAACCTACGGCTGTGTTTCCTGTTGCCATGAGCGATGAGCAGCTCCTCTCCGTGCTCCGGGAAGCGAGCGATCTGCAAGCCGACCTCGACGCCCACCTCTCAGCGGCGGCGTTCGACGACCTTCCACCGCAGGGGCAGTTCGTCCTGGGCGCCATGGCGTTTCGCGGCGGGGCGGCGACCGGTGATCTCAAACGCGTGCTGGGGATCACCGGCCAGCAGGCCGGCGAGATCGTCGACGCCCTGGTCAGACATGGCTACCTGGACCTGCGGGTCGATCCGGCGGACCGCCGCCGGATACAGGTGACGCTGACCGATCGCGGCCGTGCCGTCGCCCTCTCGCTGTGGGACTTCCTCCGGACCGCGCGGTGGCGTCTGTTCCCTTTCAGACCCGGTGACATCGTCATCAGCACACCGGCCAAGAGCGGCACCACGTGGATGCAGATGATCTGCGCACTGCTGATCCTGCGGACCACGGACCTCCCGGCGCCGATGCCTCAACTGTCCCCGTGGCTGGACGACATGGTGTGCCCGCGCGACGAGGTGTTCGCCGCTCTGGCCGGTCAGTCGCACCGGAGACTGATCAAGACCCACACGCCGCTGAGCGACATCGTCATGGCGCCCCAGGTCACCCACATCGTCGTCGGCAGGCACCCGCTGGACACGGCGGTCTCGCTGTACCACCAGAGCCGCAATGTCGACTCGCCCGGCCGTGCGACGGCGCCCGCGGGGCCGCGGCCCGAGCCGGATCCGGTGTCGGCGCAGAAGTGGCTGGCCCACTGGATCGAGGACGACTCGCCGCGCGAGGGGCAGCCGTCCTCGATGCAGGGCATGATGTGGCACTTCTCGGACGCCTGGTCCCGCCGTGCGGACGCCGAGGTCCTCCTCTTCCACTACGCGGACCTCTCGGCGGACCTGCCGGGCGAGATGACGCGCCTGGGGCGGTACCTCGGTGTCGGCACGGCGGGCGGCGACTGGGCGGATCTGGTGGCGGCCGCCTCGTTCGAGCAGATGCGGGCCGCCGCGAACCGGATCCAGCCCCTGGGGCCGGCGAGGAACAACACGGCCTTCTTCCGGCGGGGCGGGTCAGGATCCGGCGCGGCTCTGCTGTCCGACGGTGAACTGTCCAGGTACCACGCCCGTGCGGCCGCCCTGGCCCCTCCCGACCTGCTGGCCTGGCTTCACCGCGGCTGAGCGGGGATCACGGCCAGTCGGCGAGGTCCCGCGGGTAGCCCATGTCGGCGGCCATCGACATCACGTCCTCGCTGTGCAGCACGGGACGCAGCACCTCGTAGTTGCGGTGCCACTTCGCCCGCTTCGGCAGCGTGATCGAGTTCATGGGCGCCATGCCCCGCACGGCCGGCTCCAGGAAGTGTTTACGGTCCGTGCCGAGCCAGTCCGCCAGGAGGTCGATCGCCCGGGTCCGCTCCGATTCGGTACCGATCAGGTCTTCGTAGGCGAGCCGGATCACGTCGATGTCCTTGTTCCGGTCGAGATATTCGAAGATCGCCGTGTGCGAGGCACACCACTGTCTGGCGCAGACCTCCTCGAGCGGGGAGCGGACGAGGTCCTGCCAGCCCGGCGGGAAGTCGAGTTTCCACCAGTCACGGCTCCACGGGCGGCCCGGCTCGGTGTAACCGGCGATGTCCAGCGGTGTGCTCACCTTGGCGTTGAAGAACCAGGGCGACAGCCATGCCTCGCGGTAACTGCTGATCGCGGCACCCGGGTTGCGGGTGAGATGAACAACGCGGATGCGGGCCTCGGGGAAGAGCGCTCGCAGGGCCTCCATCTTGTAGACGTTGACGGGTGTCTTGGTGATGACCGTCCTGCTCTCCACGTCCTGCCGTGTCGCGTGCTGCCACGGTCTCGGGACGGCCAGGGGCGCGAACTCGATGACCGTGTCGCCGTGCGGTCCGTGCGGCCGTGGCAGGTCCGGGAGGATTGTTCCGATCTCGGCCGGCGACACGTCCGCGTAGTAGGGGTTCACCTCCTTGTAGCGATTCGCCAGCATCCTCAGCAGGGCCAGGCCGACCGCCCGCGCCGGATCACCGCCCCGGCCCGGGCCGTCGACCGCCAGCTCGCCGAGGGCCTCCGCCAGCATGTCCTCGACCTCCACCAGGGTGAGCGGCTGCATGGGCCACTGCACGATCCAGCGCCAGAGGACGTCCTGGGCGTAGCGCGACCAGTCGACGCTGTTCCAGTCGTGTACCGGGTTGCCTACGTCGCTTCCCAACTCCTTTTCGAGGAACGCGATGTCCCCGGTGAGGCCGGTGATCCGCTCGGATTCCGCCCCGTTGTCAGGGTAGGTCCACCCGGCGAGGCGCAGGATGGGCTGCATCTCGGCCTGGAAGTGCAGGAGGTCCGGAGCACCGCGGAGGAGCTCGGTCAGCAGCGTGGTTCCGCCTCGGAACGGGGAGGCGATGACCACCAGGTCCCTCACCGCGGTCCGGAAGTCGTCGACAGGGGCCCGGACCGTGCGCAGTTCGTCGAGTCTGCGCCGGGCGACGGCGATGACGGGATCGTGCGAGCCGTCTCCGACGTCGGTTCCCGCGTCCGTGGGGTCGGCCTGACGGCTCCTCATCGCGTACCTCCAGGTTTTCGCGTGGTGTCGGATGACCGTTCGGGCGTCCCGACCGGCTGTGTTCGCAAGGGGCTCGCAGAGGGGGACGCGGATGACGCGCCGCTGAACCGGGCGGCCTTGTCGCTCACGTCCTCGGCGTGCACCCGCAGTGCCTGTTGCAGAGCGAACTCGGCGACATAGACGCGGAACGCCTCAAGGGGTTCTTCCGCGAGGTTCAGCATTCTGCGGTTCGGCACCACCGCCGGGGCGCGCAGCGCGTCGGCCGCCCGGTCGACGGCCGCGTCGATCTCGTGGGGCTCCACCACCTCGTCGATCAGCAGACGCGCGTCCGGCTCCGACGCCCGGATCCGCCGGCCGCCGAGGATGACCTGGCGGGCCAGACGTGCCCCGGCGACCCGGCCGAGCCTCAGGTTGGACACCCCCGGGATGATCCCCTCCTGAGCGGCGGGCAGGCTGACATAGGCGTCCGCACCGGCGATCACATGGTCGAACGCCGGCAGCAGCTGGCAGCCGCCACCGATGGCGAACGTGTCGACGGCGGCGATCCACGGCTTCTCGACCGTGGCCGAGCGCCAGGCGTCGTCCCGGTCGACGAGCACCCCTCTGACGAGCTTGCTGATGTATCCGAGTTCACGCCGCAGCAGGAAGTCGACGAGAGAGATCTCCCCGGCGTGCAGAGCCTTGAGGTTGATGCCGGAGCTGAAGACGCGCCTGCCCCGGTGGCGGGGGTGGGTCATCGTCCCGCCGCGCACCACGGCGACCTGCACGGCGGGATCGAGCAGGGCCAGGTCGACCGCGGTCTCCATGTCGTCGACCTGGAGGTTGTCCTCGGCGTTCAGGCAGTCGTCCCGGCACATGGTCAGGTGGGCCACGCCGTCGCGGCGCTCCAGCCCTACCGACGTGGTCTGCACGAGTCCGGTCCTGCGGAACGCCGGCAGCAGCCGCAGCGCGCGTTCGGTCGGCTGGAGCATGGACATCAGCAGGTGCCCGCCGGCGACCGGAGAGCGCAGCACACCCCGCAGGAAGATGCCCTGGTCGATCTCCCGGTCGGCTCTGTCGGCCCGTAGCTCGGCGGGGTACGCGGGCGGCACCAGCGCGGGGAAGGTGTCGGCCGCCGCGGCCACCAGTTCCGCGAGCCTGGGGCGTGTGGACCGCCCGTCGGTGAGCCGGTCGTAGATCTCGTCGGCGTGCCGGTCCATGAACGCGACCCGCAGTCGTCTGACCCGGTCCGCCGTCGTGGCGTCCGCGGTCCGCTGCCGCGGGGCCCACTCCGTGTCCGAGGCGTTGAACTCCCCGGCGCAGGCGACCGCGTCGGCGATCCGGTCCAGGTCGCGGCGCAGGTCCGTGCCCTGCCCCGCGGATGCCTCCGCCGTCACCGGCCCGCTCCCGAGGTGGTCTGGCGGAGCATCCGGTCACATGCCGCCAGGTGGGCGCCGAGGGCCTCTTCGAAGCTGGTGGTAGCCGCGTCGCGCATGAGCTGCCGTCTGATCGCCAGCTCGCGGCCGGAGCGGAGTCCGGCCGCGGCGGCCGCCTCGGCCAGCGCGGCGGGAGCCACGGCGGCGATCTCGTCGAGCAGGCCCAGCTCCATGGCCTTCGCCGCCGTCAGCGGGTGCCCGAACAGGACCGTCCGCCGGATCGGTGCGATGCCGGCCTGCTGGACGAGCCGGTACAGCGCCATGCCGGGCCAGGCGTCGGCCTCGCTCGGGGAGACCTCCAGCCGTGTGTCGGGGGTCGCGATGCGGTAGTCCGTGGCGAGGAGTGCATCGAGCGCGAGTCCGCCGACCGCGCCGGAGGCGACCGAGACCGTCGTCGCGGGCAGCCGTTCGAGCCGTCGCAGCGCCCGTTCCCACTTGCTGACCTGGGCGACATCGGCGTAGGTGCCCGGGCCGTCCGGGACGCCGGTGACCGACACGGCGAGGAAACCCACGCGTTCCGCCTCGGCGCAGGCCGCTTCGACCGCGCGGACCAGGGCGGGTGTCAGGTGCCCGGATCCGTCGATCTCCAGGCCGAAGCTCACGCCGCTCACCACTGGACCAGCGCCGTTTCCAAAGTGGACCCGGGTCCCATGGTCATGAGCACCCCGTAGTCGCCGGGGCGGGTCACCCGCTCGTTCAGCAGGCGTTCGTAGGAGAAGAGGAACGATCCACTGGAGACGTTGCCGTAGTCGCGCAGGACCCCGGTGGTGTGCCGTACGTCATGGCGGCTCAAGCCGAGGTTGACGACGACCGCGTCGATGACCTTCTTGCCACCCGAGTGCACCAGCCAGTGGCTGATGTCACCGCGGAGCAGGCCGGTCCCCGCCAGCAGCCGGTCGACGACGATCTCGGCATGGGCACCGACGACGTAGGGGATCTGCGGATCGAGATAGAAGCTGAACCTGTTGAGGTCCCGGTCCCAGTCGTAGCGCATGGCGTCCACAGCCTCCGGGATGATGCAGCTGGCGAACCGTAGGATGCGGGGGCCGTCGTCGCCGAGGGCGCCCGGGGTGGTGCGGGACGCGTTGCCGTCGGCGACCACGGCCACCGCGGCGGCGCCGTCGCCGAAGAGGCTGTTGACCACTGCGGTCCGCATGCTGGTGTCCATGGCGTAGGCGGCCGAGCAGGCTTCGGAGCACAACACGACACCCAGCTCGCCGGGATTGGCCACCGACCAGCCGGCTACCAGGTTCAGGGCGTTCAGGCCCGCGTTGCAGCCCATGCCGACGATGTCGGACCGGCTGCAGTGTCGGTCGATCCCCAGCTCACGGATGATCAGAGCGCTCAGGCCCGGGGTGAGAAATCCCGTCGAGGTGACACAGCAGAGGTGACGGAGGTCGGACAGACCGGCGCCGGCCCGTTTCAGACACTCCTCCAGTGCGCGGATGCCCGACTCCACGGCGTGCTTCTTGTGTTTGTCGAGCAGGTCTCCCTGCGGTTCGCCGACGGGACGGCCGTCGGCGCCGATGGGCGGCAGCACCAGGTGCCGTCGCTCGATGGAACTGTTGAGGAACACTCCCCGCGCCTTGGGATCGGTGACGCCGAAGACGTCCAGCACCTCCTGCTGCGAGTACGAGAGCGGCGGAACCGCCGTACCCACGCCGACGATTCTCGCCCGGACTGTCGGGACGGCCTCCGCTCGGACCGGTGCCGGCAGCACCTCTCGCCGCACACTGTCGATGGTCATCGGAAGGTCCACCCCCACATACGATTCTTGCTTCGGATGATCCGTTTGACGTTCCACGTGAGCCTCATGCGTCTCCCCTTTCCGCTCCAGTGGTGAGAGTTCGGTTCTCCGCTTCGGTGGGGCACGTTCAGTCGGTGTGCCCGATGGCCTCGGGCGAGGTCACTCGGGGGCGTGCGGGACGTACCAGTTCGGGCGGCACCGCGGCCGCGGAGGCGATGCCGGTGAGGGTCATCGCGTCAACGAGTTCTTCGATGAGCAGGTCGAGCACCCGCGCGACTCCGTCCTCGCCGTCCACCGCAAGTCCGTGCAGCACGGGGCGGCCGAGAAGGACGGCGTCCGCGCCCGTCGCCCGGGCTGCCAGTACGTCGGCTCCCCGGCGCACACCGCCGTCGAGCAGGACCGTGCACGCGCCTGCCACCGCGGCGACGACCTCGGGCAGCGCCTCCAAGGACGCCGGTGCGCCGTCGAGTTGGCGTCCTCCGTGGTTGGAGACGATGATTCCGTCCACCCCGGCGGAGACCGCGCGCTCCGAGTCCGCCGCGGTGAGGATCCCCTTCAACACGATGGGCAGCCGGGTGATCGAGCGCAGCCACGGCACGACGTCCCAGTTCAGCGCCGGGTCGAACTGGGCCAGGGCGTGACCGGCCGGGTTGTCGAAACCGTCCCCGTGCAGGTTGGCAGGCCCGACATCCGGTGGCAACCGGAACCCGTTGCGCAGGTCACGCAGCCGCCTGCCCAGGTGAGGGGTGTCGACGGTGAGGACGATCGCCTCGAACCGGGCACGTTCGGCGCGCTCCACGAGCTGCCGGGTCGTGGCACGGTCCCGCAGGCAGTAGATCTGCAGCCAGAGCGGTGCCGTGGCCACCGCCGCGAGGCTCTCGATGCTGTGGCCGGCGAACATGCTGACGACGACCGGGACACCGCGCGGCCCCGCCGCCCGCACGGTGGCCAGCTCGCCCTCCGGATGTGCCAGGGTCTGGTAGCCGGTCGGGGCGACGGCCAGGGGAACGGACCAGGTACGGCCGAGGATCTTGGTCCGGAGTTCCGGCCCGGTGACGCCGGTCAGCACCGAGGGACGCAGCCGTATCCGGTCGAAAGCGGCCGTGTTGGCCCGCAGCGTGCGCTCCTCGCCGGCGCCGCCTTCGAAGAAGTCCCATACAGGCTGGTCCAGTCGTTCCCGTGCCAGCCGCGCGTAGTCGCCGAGCGAAAGCCGCATAGCCCCTCCCCAGGCACGGACGCTGTCGGGACATCTTCAAGCGCCGATGACCTGCGCAGCAAGGGAGTTCATTGAACGATTTCCTGTGCGCACAAACGGAAAACAAACTACGGATTCCTGGTTGCACGGGCGGCGGCCACCCGGATCGGCGACCGGACAAGCGAGCCGCGATTCGCCGGCAATTTCCGGTGCAAGGACCGCTGGAAAGGCGGGGGAGACGCACAATGGGGGAAGTCATGCCGTCAGTCGACCGTCCAGAAGGTGCTCACCGACGTCTGCAAGCATGTCGGGGTCGAGTGCGCTCGCGTGCGGCTGGGCTTCGGCCACGACATCCTGCGCCTCATCGCGGAGAACGGCCCGCCCGCGGTGGTGTCCCCGGTTGCCCGCGGCCTCGACGGTGGCGGTACCGGGTGCGGTCCGATCGGTGGACACCGTCCGCAAGCCATACGACATCCTGTGCCACTGTCCGATCTGCCAGTGCATCCGTCCCGGACCGGACGCGGGCCGAACGGCGCCCCCGCGGGACCACTTCCGGCGGGCGTGTCCCCCTGCGCGGAGACCACGGCCACCCCAGCATGCTGTGCCGGGCGCCCGGTGGCCGGGCTCCGGCCTGCCCGGAGTGTCCCCCCCGGACGGTCTGTAGTGCGCAGGCACCAGGACACGTGAGTGGCTGGTCCCGTCGCACCAGGGGAGGACGGCGGCTGGGGACGATGCCCGGCAGGGCGCCGGAGGGGAGCGTGGGAGGCGCGTGAATCTCACGCGTTTTCCTTGCCTCGCGGTGTCTGGAGTGATCGACAAGTGGCGACATTTCTTTACCGGGTCGGACGGTGGGCCTTCCGGCGACGCCGGCTCGTGGGTGGTCTGTGGCTGGGTGTCCTGGTAGTGGCCGTCGGCGCCGCCGCCCTGGCGCCAGGCGGAGAGGAGGAGGACCTCGCCATGCCCGGCACGGAGTCGCAGAAGGCGTTCGACCTGCTCGACGAGCGCTTCCCCCAGAGCAACTCCCAGGGTGCCGAGGCCCGCTTGGTGTTCCGGGCCCCGGACGGGCAGCGGGTGACGGCCAGGGAGAACAAGGCGGCCGTCGAGGACACGCTCGGCTCGCTGGACGGGGGCGATCAGGTCGCGTCGACCACTGACCCCTACGAGACCGGCGCCGTCAGCGAGGACGGCACCATCGCCTACTCCACGATCACCTACACCGCGGACGCCGTCGACCTGACCGGGCCGACGAAGAGCGCCCTTGAAGATGCCGCGAGCCGGGCCCGGGACGCGGGGTTGACCGTGGAGATCGGCGGCTCGGCGCTGGACACGGAGGAGGAGCCGGGCGGTACGACGGAGCTCATCGGCGTCGCGGTGGCGGCGGTGGTACTGGTCCTCGCCCTCGGCTCACTGGTGGCGGCCGGACTGTCGCTGCTGACCGCCCTCGTGGGCGTGGCCACCGCCTTCGGCCTGGTCTCCGCGCTGGCCGTTCCGCTGGGGCTGACGTCCACCGTCGCCATCCTGTCGCTGATGCTGGGGCTTGCGGTCGGCATCGACTACGCGCTCTTCATCACCTCCCGCTTCCGCGACGAGCGTGCCCGGGGCAGTGAGCCGGAGGAGGCCGCCGGCCGGGCGGTGGGCACGGCCGGATCCGCCGTCGTCTTCGCCGGCGCGACCGTCTTCATCGCCCTGGTCGGGCTGCAGGTCGTCGGAATCCCCGAACTCGCCAAGATGGGCATGGGCGGCGCGGGCGCCGTGGCCCTTGCCGTACTCGTCGCACTGACCCTGGTCCCCGCGCTGTTCGGCTTCTTCGGCCGGCGGATACTGTCCCGCGCCGTCCGCAAGGCCACCCGGCCGGGAGGCGAGCGCCCTCGTCCGGTGCCCACCGCGGCCGGCCGGCCCGGACTCGGTGCCCGCTGGGCGCGGTTCGTGCTGCGCCGGCCCGTGGCGGTGCTGTTGATCGCCGGGCTCGGTCTCGGGGTCGTCGCCCTACCGGCCCTGAGCCTGGAACTCGGGCTGCCCGGAGACGAGTCCAAGTCGGTGGAGACCACTCAGCGCCGCGCCTACGACCTGCTGTCAGAAGGCTTCGGCCCCGGCTTCAACGGCCCGTTGACCGTGGTCGTGGACACGTCGGAGTCCGGAGACACCCGCGCCACCACGGACCTGGTCGTCAAGACCGTACGGGCGGTGGACGGGGTCGCGTCGGTCGGGGACCCGGTTCTCAGCCGGGCCGAGGACACGGCCGTCCTCACCGCCGTCCCGCGGTCCGCGCCGAACAGCGGCGAGACCAAGGACCTGGTGCACGCGATCCGGGGTGCGGTCTCCGGTGTCGAGGCCGAGACGGGCGCCGTCGTCCTGGTGACCGGCACCACCGCGATGAACATCGACATCTCCGAAGCCATGTCGGACGCCCTCGTCCCGTATCTGAGCGTGGTCATCGGCCTGGCGGTCATCCTGCTGACGGTGGTCTTCCGCTCGCTCCTGGTCCCGGTCAAGGCCGCGCTGGGCTTTCTGCTGTCGGTGGGTTCCGCTTTCGGCGTTCTCGTCGCAGTCTTCCAGTGGGGCTGGGCGGCAGACCTGCTCGGCATCGAGCAGACCGGGCCGGTCATGTCGCTGATGCCGATTCTCATCATCGGCATAGTGTTCGGCCTCGCCATGGACTACGAGGTCTTCCTCCTCACCCGGATGCGAGAGGCGTACGTCCACGGCGCGTCCCCCGGCGAGGCGATCGTCAGCGGTTTCCGGCACAGCGGACGTGTGGTGGCCGCGGCGGCGATCATCATGATCAGCGTGTTCGCCGGATTCGTCGGGATGAGCAGCCCGACCATCCAGACGATGGGCGTCGGTCTGGCCGCCGCCGTCGCCTTCGACGCCTTCGTGGTCCGGATGGCGATCGCACCCGCGGTCCTGGCACTGCTCGGCCACCGGGCCTGGTGGCTGCCCCGTATCCTCGACCGTGTGCTGCCGAAGGTGGATATCGAGGGCGAGGAACTGAGCGGGCACGTCCCGGCTTCCGCGACCGTGCCGGACGCGACCGTCCCGGACGCGGCGGTGCCGCGGCTCCCCGTCGGCCGGCACCGGCACTGAGCCGGCCATGACGAACCCGGGGGGCGGTGGCCCGCGACCACGCGGCACGTGGTGGCGGGAGACGGCGATCACGGCGACGGCGTTCGCGCTCTGTCTGCTCGGTGGCGCGGTGCAGGACGACGGCAGCAGGCTGGCACCGCCGACCGCCGCCGCCTACTTCATCGCCGTGGTGTCCTGTGCCGTGCTGCCGGTGCGGCACCGGGCTCCCCTGGCCGCCATGGCGGTCACGACCGCGGGCGGGGTGCTGGGGCCGCCCTTGGGCCTCCTGCTGAGCCCGCTCGTCGTGGCCCCCGCCGTGATCACCGCCTACTCGTACTCGCTCGCCGCGCGCACCGAACGGCGTGCGGCGGGCGCCGTGTTGCTCATCTCCGCGGCGCTGCTGGTCGCCTCCGCCCCCTTGTTCGGAGCCCTCTCGTGGCAGGACGCGAGCAGGGTGGCGGCGGTGGCGGCGTTCCCTCTGGTGGCCGGGGTGCTCGGTCACTCGGTGCAGAACCGACGGGCCTACCTGGCGGCCGTGGAGGAGCGGGCCCGGCGGGCCGAGGAGAGCCGGGACAGCGAGGCGCGCCGGAGAGTGGCCGAGGAACGCGTACGCATAGCCCGTGAACTGCACGACCTCGTGGCCCATCAGATCACCCTGGCCAACGCGCAGGCCATGGTCGCCGCCCACCTCTTCGATGCCCGTCCGGAGCAGACCCGCAAGAGCCTGAAGGAACTCGTCGAGACCACCGGCCACGCACTCGACGAACTGCGGGCCACGGTCGGTCTGCTGCGTCAGTCCGGGGACACGGCCCAGCCGGTCGAGCCGGCGCCCGGCCTTTCCCGGCTGCCCACGCTCCTCGAGTCGTTCCGCCGCGCGGGTCTGGAAGTGTCGGTGCACCAGGAGGGCACGGCCAGGCCGCTGCCGCCGGGAGTGGACCTCACCGCCTACCGCATCGTCCAGGAGGCCCTGACCAACGTGACCAAGCACGCCGGTACGGGTAGCGCCCGGGTGGGCCTCGCCTGGAACCGCGATCGCGTGACCCTCACCGTGGCCGACGACGGAGGGGCCGCCCGTGCGGCGCCGACCGCGTCCACGGGGCCGGCCGTATCCACGGGGCCGGCCGTATCCACGGGGCCGGACCGTCCGCCCGGTTACGGGCTGATCGGGATGCGTGAACGTGCCACCGCGGTCGGGGGACACCTCTCCGCGGGCATGCGCCCGGAGGGCGGCTTCCTGGTCTCCGCCCAGCTGCCCCTCCCGCCCGCCAGGGACACGGCGCGGAGGCCTGACGGAGCAACAACGATCGGAGCGCGGATGACTGACGGAACGACAGTCGGCGGACGGGCGGACGACGCAGCGGCCGGGGGCGCGGCGTGACGCTCCGGGTGCTGCTCGCGGACGATCAGGCCCTGCTGCGCGGCGCCTTCCGGCTGCTTCTCGACAGCGCCGACGACATCACCGTGGTCGGCGAGGCCGGCGACGGCAGGGAGGCGGTGCGGCTCACCCGGGAACTGCGCCCGGACGTGGTGGTCATGGACATCCGCATGCCCGAGGTGGACGGTCTCGCCGCCACGTCGGAGATCTGCGCGGATCCGGAACTGCGGGCCAGCCGCATCCTGATCCTCACCACGTACGAGACCGACGAGTACGTCGCCCAGGCGCTGCGCGCGGGGGCCGGCGGATTCATCGGCAAGGGCATCGGGGCCGAGGACCTGCTGGACGCCGTGCGTACGATCGCCGCCGGCGATACCCTTCTGTCCCCCGCCGCGACACGCTCCCTGGTCGCCCGTTTCCTGGCCACACCGGACGACGCCCCGACGCAGCACGCCGAACGGCTCGCCGTACTCACCCCGCGCGAACGCGAGATGGTGGCTCTGGTCGCGACCGGCCTGTCCAACCAGGAGATCGCCGAGCGGATGTTCCTCAGCCCCTTCACCGTCCGCGCCCACGTGCAGCGCGCCATGACGAAGCTGGAGGCCCGCGACCGGGCGCAACTCGTCGTCATCGCCTACCGGACGGGTCTGGCCCACTCCGCCCCGGACCGGCTGTCGTAGTCCGGTAGAAGGGCCGGAGCCCTTTGTCGGCTCCCCACGGCTGCCCGCGGCCCGGGTCAGCCCCGGACGGGTGCGGTGTCGCGGGCCGGCAGTTCGAGTCCGAGGTTCTCGCGGAGCGTGGTGCCGGTGTAGTCGGCGGCGACGATCTTTCGTCTGCGCAGCTCGTGCAGGAGGCCGTTGACGACGAAGTCGTACTGGTGCGGGTCCGCGAGTCCGCCCAGCGAGATCACGTCCAGGACGCCTGCGCGGAAGCGTTCCTCGACGGCGTCGGCGAGTTGCTCGGGTGTTCCCGCGGCGGCCCAGTGTCCGGTGTCCTGCGCCGCGATGACGAGCTCCCGCAGCGTGTAGCCCTGCCGCGCGTAGCCGGTGAAGATGTCGACCCGGCCACGGCGGCGGTTGACCGACGCCACGTCGGGCAGCAGGCTCTCCGGCAGCGTCGCGTCGAGCGGGAGCTCCGACAGGTCGACTCCGCCGCCGAGCATGTCGGCCAGCTGGGCACGGCCGCGTTCGAAGTCGATCGACTCCCGCTTCTCGCGTACGAGCCGCTTCGCCTCCGCCTCGGTGGCGCCGTACGTGGCGTGGAACGAGCTGAAGATCAGTGGCAGTCCGTCGGCCCGTCCCAGGCTCCGGGCCTGGTCGCGGATCTTCCGGGTGAAGTCCAGAGCGTGGTCGAGGGTCGGCAGCGACGTGAACACGATCTCCGCGTAGCGGGCGCCCAGCGCCGTCCCCGCCGCGGACTGCCCGGCCTGTATCTGCACCGGGCGCCGCTGCGGCAGCGGCGGGATGTTCAGCGGACCGGTCACGGTGAAGAACCGGCCGGAGTGCCGGACCGGGTGCACCCGGTCGCGCCGCAGCACCGCCTTCCCGTCCGCACCGGCCGTCAGCGCGCCGGGTTCCCAGCTGTCCCACAGCGCGTTGACCACGTCCAGCGTCTCCGCGGCGCGCGCGTAGCGCTCCTCCGGGCTGGGCAGTTCGCCGGCGCCGAAGTTCTCCTCACCGATCGAGGAGGTCACCAGGTTCCAGGCGGCGCGCCCGTTGCTGACGTGATCGAGGGTGCCGAAGAGCCGGGCCAGGTTGAACGGGTGGTGGAAGGTGCTCGACACCGTCGCGATCAGGCCGATCCGCTTGGTCACCTGGCTCAGCGCGGAGACGAAGACCAGCGGCTCCTGCGATCCGATCGCGCCCTGGGCGTCGAACCTGAGCAGGTCGGCGGTGAACAGCGCGTCGAACCTTGCCGCCTCGGCGAGCTTCGCCACCCGCACGGCGGTGTCCAGAGTGGATCGGGTCGGGTCGATCGCCAGGTCGTACGTCTCCGACGTGCCACCGGCTCCGGTCACGGTCTTCAGTGTTCTGGGCTGCTTTGCGCTCACTACGCGTCCGTTCTCATCGATGTCGGTGGCATCCGGGGGTGACGGCTTTCCCCGGTGCGGCGGCCTCTTCTGGTGATGCCGGGACGTACGGTCAGCCGGCCGGCTACCCGCGGCGGGCCCTGGAGGGAAACGAGCAGGCGAAGGCGACGCACCACCGTGTGGTCACCTCAGCCGGGGCAGCAGTTGGTCACCGATGCGGCTGATCTCCTGCTGGTAGGGGGTGTCGGAGAGGACGAAGTGGGTGATGCCGAGCTTGCGGTAGTTGTCCAGCGCCGTGGCCACGTCGGCGGCGGAGCCGACCAGCCAGGTGGTCCCCGCTCCCCCGCCGCCGAACCTGCCGGGCGTGGTGTACAGGCAGGTGTCGAGCACCTCGCCCCGCGCGGCGAGGTCGAAGAGCCGCCGCTGTCCGACAGCGGTCCTGCGGTCCCCCGCCCAGGTCAGCTCCTTCCCCTCGTCCGCCGCCATCCTCGCGACCCGCTCCTCCGCCGCGCGCCACGCCTCCTCCGTGGTGTCGCGCACCAGCGTGGTGATCCGCAGCCCGAACTCCAGCGGCTTGTGCCTGCGGCCCACCTGCTCGCTCAACGCCTTGAGCCGGTCGATCCGTCCGGCGAGTCCGTCGAGCGGTTCGCCCCAGAAGAGCTGGACGTCCGCCTCCGCCGCCGACACCCGCTCGGCGGCCTCGGACGCACCGCCGAAGTAGAGCGTCGGATGCGCTCTCGTACCGGTCACGTACGGGCGTGGGGCCGCCGTGGACCGGCCGACCTGGAAGTGTTCGCCGTCGAACGTCACGTCCTCCTCGGTCCACAGGCGTCGTACGAGATGGAGGAACTCCCGGGTGCGGTCGTAGCGTTGTGCGGGATCGCTGCGGGTGTCCCCGTACGCGGCGAGGTTGTCCAGTCCGCTGACGATGTTGACCAGGACCCGGCCGCGGCTGAGCTGGTCGAGGGTCGCCGCCGCACTGGCGAAGTGAGCCGGCTGCCAGTAGCCGGGGCGGATCGCGATCAAGGGCTTGAAGGTGGTGGTCCGGGCGGCCAGCGCGGTGGCGACGGTGAAGGTGTCCGGGCGGCCCCATCCCGTTCCCAGGAGTGCGCCGCCCCACCCGTGTTCCTCGGCCGCACGGGCGAGTCCGGTGGAGTACTCGACGGAGCCCCAGCCGGTCGTCGTGTCGTCACCGCGATGTCCCGGCTCGACGGTGTTGGGGATGTACCAGAGGAATTCCGGGCTCATCATGCTTCCGATCACTGTGCGGGGTGGCGGCTGTCAGAAGGCAGGCAGGGGCACGCCGTCTCAGGCACTGTGCACGGATCGGCGTCGAGCACCCGGGGCAGCGGGACTCACGTCCTCGCGGGTCGGAGCGGACGCGGCAGCACGCGACAGTGGACTGGCGAAGGGGACCAGAGGGTCAACACTGGGCGCTGGACACCCGTACGAGGTCGACGCATCGCTCGCTGGTGAGCATCAGGACCTCGGGCATGCGATCGAGTCTCCGAGTGATCGATCGGAATGTCAATGCGCCGATCCGCCGCCGCACGGCCGGTGCGGAGCCGAAGGCCGCCGGCCGTTTCCTGCCTGATTGGATGTGCCCTGCCCCCCGATCCCTCGCCTGGACGGACCTTCCCCGCATGGCATTTGGCGCCCCCTCCCATCGAGCGGCCGACGACCGCTACGAAAAGCTCGGCAGCTACCGCAGGGCCGGCGACTCCGGCCTCGAACTCCCCGCCTTCTCGTTCGGCCTCTGGCAGAAGTTCGGGACGGACCGCTCCTACGCGACCCAGCGCGAGATAGTGCTGCACGCCTTCGACCTCGGCATCACCCACTTCGACAACGCCAACCGCTACGGTCCGCCGCCGCGCGCCGCCGAGAAGTTCTTCGGCACGGTGCTCCGAAAGGACCTCGCGCCCTACCGGGACGAACTCGTCCTGTCGACCAAGGCCGGCAACCCACTCGGTCCGAGTCCCTACCTCAGGGGCGGTTCCCGCAAGTCGCTCCTGGCCTCGCTCGACCACAGCCTGCGCGATCTCGGCACCGACTACGTCGACATCTTCTACAGCCACAGCCCCGACCTCGACACCCCGCTGGAGGAGACCGTCGGCGCCCTGGCGAGTGCGGTCCGGTCCGGAAAGGCGCTCTACGCAGGCATCTCCAACTACACCGCCGAACGGGCCCACGAGGCGGCGGAGTTGCTCCGCCGGGCCGGGGTCCCGCTGCTGGTCCATCAGCCCCGTTACTCGATCTTCGACCGTCGCCCGGAACTCGACGGCCTGCTCGAACTCGCCGCCGAGGACGGCTTCGGCCTCGTGGTCTACAGTCCGCTCGCCCAGGGCCTGCTGACCGACAAGTACCTCGACGGGACGATCCCCCCGGGCGCCCGCGCCCGTGACAGCGCCTTCCTGTCGCCCGAGGCCATCGACGACACCTACCGCGAACGCGCGACGGCGCTCGACGAGATCGCCCGGCGACGGGGTCAGTCACTGGCGCAGCTCGCGTTGCAGTGGGTTCTGCGACAACCCCAGGTGACCAGCGCGCTCATCGGCGCGAGCTCCACGTGGCAGCTGGACCACAACCTCAAGGCGCTGGACTTCCCACCGCTGACGGACGAGGAACTCACGCTGATCGACCAGTACGGCGTCCACGGAACCGGCGCCCGCCGCTGACCGCCACGGCGGCCTTCACGGTCACCCGGACCACCCGGCAGGTGGGACCCGGGGGACGTCGGCACCGCCAACAGACCGGACCCACGGCGCAGTTTATGCGGCCGGACCTGGCGCGGGAGGCCGACGTCACCGACGCCGAGGGCCTGGCGCGGCAGTTGCACCTTCTGTACGACGGCGCCGGGGTCAGTACTGGCCGAGCCCGGTAATCCGCTTGGCGATCTCATTGTTCTGCTCGGCCATCCGGCGGAGCCCGGCCCGCACGGTCGTCTCAGTGACGGAGGCGGTCACAGGGGCGCGGACGAGGAAGTACCCGTACTCCCAGTCGATGCGCCCTCCTGCGCCGGCCTTGCCGATGCGCACCGCAAGCTGGGCTACGCCGTCGTCGCCACCCCACGCACCATCGCCCACTCCGACGACGCGGGCATCTGCGCCGCCAAGCCGTTCACCGACTGCACCCTCGACGACTACGCCGCCGTGACCGGTGCGCTCAGGTCGACGTCATCGAGCGGCGCCTCCCTCCCTTCGTCGTCGACGAAGGCGACCCGCAGGGCGCGGCCGCTCGTCCTGCTGCTCCGGCGCACCAGCGGACCGTCGGGGTGCGGACGGTGCTGGTCGCCCCACTGCTGCAGGGCACCGACGACCACCATGAGCTCACGCCCGGCGGGGGTCAGGTGATACGCCATCCGCCGAGGAGTTCGGGACGGCGCTGGCAGCCTTCTTCCGCACCTCCGGCCGCCCGGAGAACGCCCACCGCGTCAAGCGGCTCTTCGACGGCGGCCTCCAGCGGCCGGAGGGCGTCGAGCACGACCTCGGCCGTCAGGTGGCCGTCTCCTCCTGACGGAGCTCACCCAGCACGGCCGAGCCCGACGTCGCCCCGGCCTTGACGTACCAGCGCATCTTGATCTGCGCGCCGTCGCCGGCGGTCGCATGGTGCTCGCCGGTCTTGACGTCGGCCGGGATGGATCGGCTGGGCCGTTCCCGCGTCGCCAAGGACCGGCTCCCACATGGCGCGGGGCGCCGCGATATCGCCCACGGCCGGTGGTATCGCGTCCGCCATCGCACCGGCGGTCGGGGCCGGCGCGATGGCGATTTCGGGATCCAGACTGAGTGCCGTGGTCTCTTCCTCTCGGTGGAGGATCGGCGTCATTCCGCGGACGGGACGACGATGACCTTGCCGTGCACCGCGCCCTCGGCGGCTCGCGCGTGCAGCGCCGACAGCTCGGCCAGCGGCACCCGCTCGGCGACGTCGACGCGCAGCTCGCCGCGGTCGATCGACGCCACCAGCTGCGCCAGCTGCTCGGCGTCGCTGCGGACGAACAGGTCGATGCCCCGCACGCCGCGCTCCTCGTCGCTGGGGGCGGGCATCCACACCGTGGTGTTCACGACGACCCCGCCGGGACGGACCAGGGTGACCAACGTGGCCAGCTCGGCGGGGTCGACCGGTGCGAGGTTGAGTGCGATGTCGACCGGTTCGGTCACTGCCGTGGTCACGCTGGTGGTGGTGTGGTCGATGACTTCGTCGGCGCCGGCGGACCTGACCGCCTCGCTGCTGCGGTGGCTGGCTGTGGCGATGACGTGGGCACCGGCGTTCTTGGCCAGCTGCACGGCGTAGCCGCCGACCGCACCGCCGGCGCCGTTGACCAGCACGCGTTGCCCGGCCGTCAGCTTGCCGTGGTCGAACAGCGCCTGGTACGCGGTCAGGCCCACCACCGGCAGCGCGGCGGCGTCGGTCAAGGGGACGCTCTTGGGCGCCGGGGTCAGGACCTCGGCCGGCGCGAGAACGTACTCCGCGGCGGCTCCATTGCCGTCCATCGGCAGGAAGCCGACGACATCGTCACCGACCTCGAGGCCGTTCACGCCCTCACCGAGCGCTTCGACCGTGCCGGCGACGTCGAGACCGGGGGTGTGGGGCAGCACCACCGGGATGGGGCCGCGCATGAAGCCGCCACGGATGTTGCCGTCCACGGAGTTGAACGACGTCCCGGCGACGCGGATCCGGACCTCACCGACCCCGGGGACGGGCTGCTCCACGTCCTCGAAGCGCAGGACGTCGGGGTCGCCGTACTCGTGGAAACGCACTGCCTTCATCAGAGTCTCGCTTTCACTTCAAGGTGATTGCTTCGAACTCGAAGCAACTAGGAGCACACTACTGCTGCTTCGAATTCGAAGCAAGCGGCGTCCGTCACCGCCGGTCCGCCCTCATCGGCGCGACGAGCTCGGCGGCGGCTTGGTCAATGCGTGCGGCGCCGTCCTCCTGACCGCACCCCTGCGCCACACCACTGCCCGGCCTCCACGTTCTGCGGTGCTCAGTCGGGCCCAGGGCTGCCCACACCGTGCGTTTGCAGCGGCTCGAACGGCGGCAGACCACACTCTTCGAATTCGAAGCAGTAGACTTCGGTCATGCCTGATTCGCCGCCTTCGCTCGACCCCGTGCAGCTCGGCGCCTATTTCGACCTCATCGAGGTGACCAGCCTGCTGCGGCACGCGGTCGAACAGCAGCTGCGCGAGGCCGGCCATCTCAGCTACGTGCAGTTCCAGCTGCTGGCCCGGCTCGGCGACTCGCCGACGGGCAGTCACCGCATGACCGACCTGGCGGACGGGGTCGTCTACAGCCGCAGCGGCCTGACCTACCAGGCTGCTTCGCTCGAGAAGGCGGGCCTGGTCGTGCGCGCCCCTTCTCCGGACGACGAGCGGAGCATCACGGTCACCATCACCGATGCCGGGCGCGCGCTGCTCGCGCAGGTACTGCCCGGTCACATCGAGGTGGTCAGCGGGCTGCTGTTCGAGCCGCTCTCGCGCGACGACGTCAAAACCCTCGCCTCCCTGCTGGCGCCGGTGCGCGACCACATGCGCTCGACGCCGCCTCGCTCGGCCGGGCCTCGCCGCCGCAAAGGCGGAGCATAAGGACTGGACTCAGCCCACGCAGAAGGTAGCGCCGGCACGTCCCGCTCGACCTGGGGCCGGTTTCAAGCGGCGAGCTACGCCGAGGACAGGGACTGTGGCCGGCGTCCGGACGACGTCGAGTCGGCGCTGCGTACATGCGAGCACGCAAGCGCCGCCGAACGGTCTCTCCGGAGTCCGGATCGGGTGCGACGGGACTGGCAAGCCGGCCGGCCGAGGCACGAGCCGGTGCTGGTGGGCCGGGAGCCGGAGCGGGCGGGCCGGGAGCCGGAGCGGGCGGTGCTCGACCGGATGCTGTCGGGCCCGGCGGACGCTCCGCTCGTGGCCCAGCTCCACGGCCCCGGCGGCACCGGCAAGTGCTCGCTGGTGCGCCACGCCGCCCGGCAGGCGGAGCTCGTCGGCCGCCGCGCAGTGCACATGGACGCACGGTTCCTCGACGCCGATCCGAGGCGCCTCGAAGAAGCCGCCGCGTCCGCGTGTGCCGAACCCGGTGCGGTGCCGCTCATCGACACCTTCGAGCAGTGTCAGCCACTCGTGATGTCCGTAAGGGCTTCGAAGGTGCAGGTGAAGCTGTCACGGTGCGGCATGTCGGACTGCCCGAAACTGGGCAGATCGGGTGCGATGAGGTGGTAGCGGCCGGCCGGCTGCGGGACGAGGTCCCGGAGCAGGCGGCCGGAGCTGGGGAAACCGTGCAGCAGGAGCAGCTTCGGGGCATCCGAGGCCCCTGCCGCACGCTAGAGGACCTTCAGGCCGTTCGCATCGGTGGTTCGATGGGCAATCGCGGTCATGATGCCTCTCCTTCGGGCTGGTTCGAGACGGGCCGCTGCCGGGTTGCCGCCACGTCGCGCACGGCGTCGAGGATGATGTCCACGACGTCCCCGGGTGCGGTGACCTGCGGCGTGTGGTCGACCGGTCGGGTCCGGGCGCGGGCGCCCATCCGCTCGGCCATGAAGCGCTGAGTGTCCGGGGCGATCATTCGGTCTTCCTCGGCGATGAGGGACCAGCTCGGGCGGTCCTTCCACAAGGGCCGCTCCATCGGGGCGCCGATACCGGACACAGCGATGGGACGCTGCACGGCGGCCAGGACCGCCTGCTCCTCGGAAGAGGCGTTCTGCGCGAAGGCATTGCCGAAGTCCTCGTCGCGCAGCCAGACCAGCCCGTGGGAGTCGGGCTCGAGCTGCGGCCTCTTGGGATGCGGCTGACCTCGGTGGAACACGTCGCCGGCGGACTCCCCCTCGTCGGGCGCAAGTGCTGCGACGTAGACCAGCGAGGCGACCTTCGGGACGCGGGTCGCCGCGATGACCGCGCCGCCATATGCGTGGCCGACCAGGACGACGGGGCCCTCAAGCCGTTCCAGAACACGATCGAGCGCCGCAACGTCGTCGGCCAACGAGGTCAGCGGCAAGGGCGCGGCGGAGACGTTGCAGCCGTTGGCCCTGAGCGGGCCGATCACCTTCCTCCAGCTCGATCCGTCGGCCCAGGCGCCGTGCACGAGCACGACGTTGATGCGTGTGGCGGACATGCTTCGTTCCTCACCTGCCGGACGTGGGCCAGCTGCCTCTGACGACTCTGGCCACCACGTCGACCTAATGGATACGACAAGGCTATACACGTTAGCTCGCTGATGGCAACGCGTCGGTTATGCCCATTGGGGCATGCGGTTTCCGGGGCCCGTCCCGCAGCGAGACAGAGCGGGCTAATGGCTAACATGGGGTTCATGACGAACCGGCCCCGCCTTGAAGACATGCAGCGCGCCGACTTCCCGATGGGCGGCGAACCCCTGGCCGCCCTCGACCTTGCGGACACCCTGATGCTCGCCGCCCAACCACCCGTCGATCTGATGGACTCGCCGGCCGCCAGCGCGACCTGGTGGGCGTTGCAGGCATCGCGGCTCCCCGAGGGCCCCACCCCCAGCCTTGAGGCCACCCGAACGCTTCGGGCCGCGATCCGTGACGTATTCGACGCCCACCTGGCCGGCCGCCCCCCTCAGGACACCTCTGTCGAGGACATCAACGCGGCTGCTGCGACCGTGCCCACGAGCCCGCGCATGGTCAGGTCCCAGACCGGCACCACCATGCAGACCCGCTGGCACACAGAGCAGGGTGGCAACGCCGCCCTCGCCGCTGTTGCCCGCGAGACCATCGAACTGTTCGCCTCACCCGCGCGACTGGCCACCCTGCGTCGCTGCGCGAATCCGTCCTGCTCGATGCTGTTCCTCGCCGCGAACAAGCGGCGGACATGGTGCGCTGCCAACGTGTGCGGCAACCGGGTCAGAGTCGCCCGTCACTACGAGCGCACGCGCGGGGCCAACAGCAACCCGCAGATCACCACCGACGAGCGCCACACGCAGGGCTGAGCGACTCCAGCCATACCGCACGTTGCCGCGCCACCACGGTGGTGCCCCTTGGTAACGCGCTGAAATCTCCCGTGCGGTACTGAGACCTCCACTGAAATGAATCTTGCGGCACTCCGATTCGCGCTTTGACCTGGGCTGATCGTGCGGCACAGCCTTCGTGGGTCGATGTTGTCGATCTTCGGAGGACCTGGTGGCGGTCGACTTTCTGTCGGTTCAACAGGCAGCCCAGTACGCGGCGTTCAACGGAGCGCCGTCACGTGCGGAGCTGGAGAAAGTGCAGGCCAAACGGCGCTCGCACCACCGGCTCGGCTTCGCAGTCCAGCTGACGAGCGTGCGCTACCTGGGCCGGTTCATGCCGGACCCGCGGCAGGTGCCGGCGGAGGTCGCCGCGTACCTCGCCGCGCGGGTGCCGGCGAACTCGCAGATCGTGTTCGACGACGATGACCGTCTGCACGTCGCCACGCTGGAGCCGGAACCGGCCTCCCTGCGCCAGCTGCGGGAGCGGTGGATCGGCTACACCCCGGTCATCGGGGCCGCGAACGCCTCGTGATCGATTGCCAGGCGTCGATCCCGCTCGCGCAGGCGTGGGGCGGCGGTCTGGTCGCATCGGTGGACGGCATGCGGTTCGTCGTGCCCGTGCCGTCGGTGTACACCCGGCCGAACCCGAAGTACTTCGGGCGCCGGGGCGGCGCCACCCGGCTGAACGTGATCAACGACCAAGCGGCGGGGCTGGGCGGGTAGGTGGTGGCCGGTACCCCGCGCGACTCCCTGTACGTGCTGGACGTCCTCTACGACGCCGGGCCTCGGCCGCCCACGGCGGGCGGGGATCGTCACCGCCGTCACCGCCGACGACGAACGGCAGCGCCCGGCACACTCCCGTCACCGCGGCGAGGGCCGCCCAGGTCCCCGGGGGATCGCATCCGTGCTCGTACGCTCGTCGCCGCTGTCCGCATGGCATGTGCCTGCATGCGGACGGGCCGCGCCCCGGTGTCGACCGGTGCGCGGCCCGCTCGGCACCACCCTCGCGGGGCGGGCCGTCTGCTCCGTGGGGAAGCCCGGGAGGTGATCACACCGACCGGGCGTGGCGGACGGGTCAGCCGACGGAGTCGGCCGCCTCCGTGATGACGCGGGTGACCACGTCGGGGCGGGTGACCAGGGACAGGTGGCCCGCCTTCACCTCGGTGACGTGCGCGCCCGCGCGCCGGGCCATCGCCAGTTGCTCGGCCGGCACGATGACATGGTCGATGGTGCCCACCACGGCCCAGGACGGAAGGGACTTCCACGCCGGGGCGCCGGAGGGTTGCGAACCCGCGCTGACCGCGAAGGGGCGCTGGCCCGCCGCGAGGAGACGCGCCTGGGCGGTGGGCACACCGTTGGCGAAGCAGCCCTGGAAGCCCTGGTAGGCGCCGTTCGCGTCCCACTTGAGGTACGCGTCGGCGTCGCCGGACGGTCCGCCCGGGTAGGGAACCAGGTTCAGGAACGTCGACGGATCGGCCGTGACGCACGAACCGGGCTCGGCCGCGTTGATCTGGAAGACGGTCTCGCCCGCGGCGGGAATGTACGCGTCGTCGTAGACGAGCGCCTTCACGTTGTCGCTCTTCGTCGCCGCGTTGGTGATGACGAAGCCGCCGTAGGAGTGGCCGACCAGGACCACCGGGCCGGGGACGGTCGCCAGGAACGACGCCAGGGTCTGGGCGTCGGAGGCGACCCCGCGCAGCGGGTTCGGCGGGGCGTAGACGGTGTAACCGGCGCGCTGGAGACGGCCCATGACCGCGTTCCAGCTGGAGGCGTCGGCCCACGCGCCGTGCACCAGCACGATCGTCGGCTTCTTGCCGGTGTCCGTCGCGGCGGCGGCCGGCGCCGCGGTCACCTGCGAGGTCGAGGCGAACAAGGCGGCGGCTGCTGCGAGCATGCAGGACGCGGCGAGCACGCGCCCGCGTCTCGTTCTCGGTCGGGACAGCTGTCTCATGTGTTTCTCCTTCGCCGGTCAGGCGGTGACGCTGCGGACGGCCTCGCGGATCAGGTCCGCGACCTTCTTGGGGTGCGCGAGCATGACCAGGTGGGACGAGTCGACCTCGACCGTGGTCATGCCGGCGCGCTCATAGCCGTAGCGCTCGACGTCGGGGTTGATGGTGTGGTCCGAGGACGACACCAGGCCCCAGGACGGCTTGGTCTTCCAGGCCGCGACCGGGGCCGCCTCGGCGAAGGCCGCGCCGGCCAGCGGGCGCTGGGAGACGGCGAGCACCTGAGCGAGGTCCGGGTCCACGTCCGCGGCGAAGATCGCGGGGAACCTGTCGATCTCGACGGTCACGTCGGTGCCGGGCTCGTCCGAGCCCTCGACCGGGAACGGCGTGTACACCAGGGCCGAGGCGAGCTCGGAGTCCGGGAACCGGCCCTGCAGTTCGCCGAGGCTCTCGCCCTCCTCCAGGGCGTAACCGGCCAGGTAGACCAGGGCCTGCACGTTGTCCTCGGCGCCCGCGACGGTGATGACGGCACCGCCGTAGGAGTGGCCCACCAGGACGACGGGACCGGGTATGGCGCGGACGACCGAGGCGATGTAGGCGGCGTCGCCGGTGAGGCTGCGGTTGGGCACGGCCGGGGCGAGCACCTTCAGGCCGTCGGCCAGCAGTTCGGGGATGACCCGGGCGAAGCTGGACGCGTCGGCGAAGGCACCGTGCACGAGGACGACGGTGGGTGTGGAGTCGGTCATGAGATTTCCTTGTCGGCTCTGCGAGGTCTGAGGCGGGCGGTCAGCGCGGGTCGACGCCGATGTCCGTGTCGATGTCGTATCCGGCTTCCGCGTGGTCGGGGGCGGGGTGCGCGATGTCGGTCCCCATGTCGAAGGCCGCCGTCTCGATGGCCTCCTCCAGCTCGGCTTCCTCGCGCTCGGCCTTGGTCCGGCGGTGGTGCTCGGTCAGCTGGTCCTTGAGGTGCTTCAGGCGCGGGTGGCCGTCCTGTGCGGAGGGCTCGGACGGCTCGTTCGCGGTCACGCCGTCGCCCGGGTCAGCCGGTGTACAGGGCCGCGTGCAGCGTGCGCACCGCCAGGGAGATGGCGGCCTCGGCGGCGTGGGTCTCGCGCAGCGCGTCGAGCATCACGAAGTCGTGGATGATGCCCTGGAAGCGGACGGCGGTGACGGGCACGCCGGCCTCGCGGAGCTTGTTGGCGTAGGCCTCGCCCTCGTCGCGCAGGACGTCGGCCTCGCCGGTGACGACCAGGGCCGGGGGCAGGCCGGTGAGCTGTTCGGTGGTGGCGCGCAGCGGGGACGCGGTGATCTGGGCGCGCTCGGCCTCGTCGGTCGTGTACTGGTCCCAGAACCACTGCATGCCGTCGCGGCGCAGGAAGTAGCCGGTGGCGAACTGGTGGTAGGAGTCGGTGTCGAAGCTCGCGTCGGTCACGGGGTAGAACAGCACCTGCTGGAGCAGCGGAACACCGCCGCGCTCCTTCGCCATCAAGGTGAGGGCGGCGGTCATGTTGCCGCCGACCGAGTCACCGGCCACCGCGATCCGGGCGGGGTCCAGGCCCTTGCCGGCGCCCTGCTCCACGACCCATTGGGCGACGGCCCAGTTCTGCTCGATGGCGACCGGGTAGCGGACCTCGGGCGAGAGGTCGTACTCGGGGAAGACGACGGCGGCGTTGGCGCCGACGGCCAGTTCGCGGACCAGGCGGTCATGGGTGTGGGCGTTGCCGAAGACCCAGCCGGCGCCGTGGATGTAGATGATGACCGGCAGAGTGCCCGTGGCGCCGGCCGGCTTGACGATGCGCGCCCGGACGGTGCCCGTGGGACCGCCGGAGACCGTGATCCACTCCTCGTCGATCACCGGCTTCTCGATCTCGCCGGACTGCACGTCGTCGACGGCCTTGCGGCCGTCCGCCGGGGCGAGGTCGAAGAGGTAGGGCGGGTTGGCGGTGGCCTCGACAAAGGCCTGGGCGGCGGGTTCGAGCACCGGCTCGACGGGCGTGAACGCTTCGGACATGGGAGTCTCCTGGGATTGCGTGGGGCACACCGGTCGGTCCGGCGCCGCTGCGGCCCACCGTAGGAGCGCGGTGCGCCGGGCAGTTGCCCCGGAGCGCACTTCCGGCGGCCCCGCAGCGCACGTGCGGACGCGCCGCGCCGCGGAGCCTGCGGAGCGATGCGCTGCGGGACCGGTATGGCGGTGCGCTGCGGGACCGGTACGAGTGCGCGCACAGGACACACCGCGGCGGGGACCGGACCTAGCGTGACGGCTCGGCGGTCGCGGTTCGCCTCTGATTCGACGGCGAACACGGACCCCGGCACCGCAATTCCCATCCCGGAGGGGGTCCCGCAAGCGTGTCCTCAATGCCGGTCGGCGGTCTGGTTCCTCAGGCCGTCGACGATCCCGCAGACCTCGTCGTGCGCAACGCGAAAATCCACACCGCAGACCCGAACCGCCCGCATGCCGGGGCGATCGCCGTCCGGGACGGTGTGGTCACGGTCGTCGGCGACGACAAGGACGTGGCCCCGCACATCGGTTCGGCCACCAAAGTCGTGGACGCGCTCGGGCGGCGGGTGGTCCCGGGGCTCAACGACGCCCATCTGCACGTGATCCGCGGCGGGCTCAACTACGTACTGGAGCTGCGCTGGGACGGCGTCCCCACGCTGCGCCAGGGCCTGGCGATGCTGCGCGAGCAGGCCGCCCGCACCCCGAAGGGGCAGTGGGTGCGGGTGGTGGGCGGCTGGTCGGCCGAGCAGTTCGCCGAACGGCGGCTGCCGACCGTCGCCGAGCTGAACGCGGCCGCCCCGGACACCCCGGTGTTCGTCCTGCACCTGTACCAGTCCGCCGTCCTCAACCGGGCGGCGCTGAAGGCCGCCGGATTCGACAAGGACACCCCCGACCCCAGGGGCGGCCAGATCGTGCGCGGCCGGGACGGGGAGCCGACGGGCATGCTGCTGGCCGCGCCCAGCGCCCTCATCCTCTACTCGACGCTGGCCAAGGCGCCGGTGCTGGACGAGGAGCACCGGAAGTCCTCGACCCGGCATTTCCTGCGCGAGCTGAACCGGTTCGGACTGACCTCGGCGATCGACGCGGCCGGCGGCTTCCAGAACTTCCCCGAGAACTACAGCACCGTCATCGAGCTGGCCGCGGCCGGTGAGCTGTCGCTGCGTATCGCCTACCACCTCTTCCCGCAGACCGCGGGCCAGGAGGTCGCCGACCTCACCCGCTGGATCGAGATGGCGGACTACGGGGACGGCGACGCATGGCTGCGGCTCAACGGCGCGGGCGAGAACCTCACCTGGGCGGCGGCGGACTTCGAGAACTTCAACCAGCCGCGTCCCGAACACGACGACTACGAGCCGGAGTTCGAGAAGGCGGTGCGTCTTCTCATGGAGAACGGCTGGGGGTTCCGGCTGCACGCCACGTACGACGAGACCATCCGCCGGGATCTCGCGGTCTTCGAGAAGCTGGCCGCCGAGGGTCTCTTCCCGGCCGGAAACCGATGGTTGTTCGACCACGCGGAGACCGTGTCGGCCGAGAGCCTCGACCGCGTGGCCGCGCTCGGCGGTGCGCTGTCCGTGCAGAACCGGCTGTCCTTCCAGGGCGAGGCCTTCCTGCGCCGCTACGGCCCCGGTGCCGCGGCCGACGCCCCGCCCATCCGGGAGATGCTGGAGCGCGGGCTGACCGTGGCCGCCGGCACCGACGCCACCCGGGTCTCCACCTACAACCCCTGGGTCGCCCTGCACTGGCTGATCAGCGGGCGCAACGCCGGTGACCTCGTGCTCCGCCCCCGGTCCAACCGTGTGGACCGGCAGACCGCCCTGCGCATGTTCACCCGGGCCGGCGCCGAGCTGACGGGTGAGGAGGGAGTCAAGGGCATCCTGCGCCCGGGCTTCTTCGCGGACCTCGCGATCCTCTCCGACGACTACTTCACCGTGCCCGAACCGGAGATCGCCCACATCGAGTCGCTGCTCACGGTCACCGGCGGCCGGATCGTCTACGCCGCCGGCGAGTACGAGGGCCTCGACGAGGAGCTGCCGGCCATCGCCCCCGGCTGGAGCCCGGTGGCGCACTTCGGCGGCTACCAGGCTGCCCCGCGCGGACTGGCGGGCGTACGCCAGGCGGAGGCGCTTGGCGAGGCCGTCGCCGAGTCCGAGCTGCACCGCGCCTGGCGGGTCCGGCGCGGCCTGATCCCGGACGGCGCCGCCACACCGTCCGACCCCTGCTTCCTCTGAGACTCCCGGGAGGACCACTCCTTCCGGGCCGCTGTCCCTGCTTGCCTGCCGAGAAAGGTTTCCCGTCATGGTCGATATCGCCCAGGTCACCGCTGCCCCCAGCCCCGACCTCCTCACCCCCGACAACTGCGCCGTGCTGTTCGTGGACCACCAGCCGCAGATGTTCTTCGGCACCGGCAGCGGCGACCGCACCGCGATCATCAACTCCACCCTGGGTCTGGCCAAGGCCGCCAAGGCGTTCGGCGTGCCGGTCGTGCTGAGCACCGTGGCCGCCGAGTCCTTCTCGGGCCCGATCATGCCGCAGCTCGCGGACGTCTTCCCCGGCCAGGAGATCATCGACCGCACCACGATGAACGCCTGGGAGGACGCGGCGTTCGTCGAGGCCGTCAAGGCGACCGGCCGCGAGAAGCTCGTCATAGCCGGTCTGTGGACGGAGGTGTGCGTGGTCCTGCCGGCGCTCTCCGCCATCGCCCAGGGCTACGAGGTCTACGTGGTCGCCGACGCATCCGGCGGTGTCACCCCGCAGGCCCATGGGCACGCCGTGCAGCGCATGGTCCAGGGCGGCGCCGTGCCGGTCACCTGGGTCCAGGTACTCCTGGAGCTGCAGCGCGACTGGGCCCGCACGGAGACGTACGAGGCGGTCACGAACGTGGTCAAGGAGAACGGCGGCGCCTACGGCCTCGGCCTGGTCTACGCCCAGACCATGATCGGCGCCCACGCGGCCGGCTGAGCAGACGTCACATACCGAGACAGGAACAGGCAGGAACAGGCAGAAAGACATGGATGCTGGACTGCTGGTCCTCCGGCTGCTGGCGGGACTCCTCATCGCCGGCCACGGAGTGCAGAAGGTGAGCTTCCACCTCGGGGGCAAGGGCTTGGTGGGTGGAACGGAGGAGTTCCGCCACGACGGTTTCCGCGGCGGCCGGCTGACTGCCGTCGTCGCGGGCGGCAGCCAGATAGGCGCCGGCGTGTTCCTGGCCGCCGGCCTGCTCACGCCGCTGGCCGCGATGGCCGCGATGGGCGTGATGACGGTCGCCGGAACGGTCAAGTGGCCCAAGGGCCTGTGGGTGCAGAACGACGGGTACGAGTATCCGCTGGTCCTCGTCGTCATCTCGGTGGCACTGGCCCTCACCGGGCCCGGCCGGTGGTCCGTCGACCACGCGCTGGGCCTCACCCCGTGGCCGCTGTGGCTCGTCCTCGCGGCTGTCGTGACCGGCCCCACGAGCGGACTGCTCACCCGCGCGGTGCTGCACCGCGCCCCCTCCGCACCGGAAGGAGCTCCTCGTGCGCAGGCTGCTGACTGACGCCCTCCACACACTGGTACCGCCCCGGGACGACCGGCACGGCCCGCTCCCTCCCCTGCTGTTGATGCTCACGGTGGTCACCGGGCTGGTCGACGCGGTGAGTTATCTGTCCCTCGGGCATGTCTTCGTCGCCAACATGACGGGCAACGTGGTGTTCCTCGGCTTCGCGCTGGCGGGCGCCCCGAACCTGTCCGCACTCGCCTCCGTCGTCGCGCTGGCCGCGTTCCTGGCCGGAGCGCTGGCCGGCGGGCGGCTGGGCACCCGGTTCGCCGCCCACCGCGGGAATCTGCTGAAGACGGCGACGGCCGTACAGACCGTGCTGGTCGCCGTCACGGTGGCCGCCGCCGCGGTCGGCGACGGCCGGGTCGGCACCGTAGTGCAGTACACACTGATCGTGTTCCTCGGGCTCGCCATGGGCCTGCAGAACGCGGTCGCCCGGCGCCTCGGTGTCCCCGACATGACCACGACCGTACTTACGCTGACTCTGACGGGCCTGGCCGCGGACTCCACCGCGGCGGGCGGCGCCGCACCCCGGCCCGGCCGCCGGATCCTGTCCGTCCTGGCCATGCTGCTCGGCGCGTTCGCGGGGACCGAACTCCTGCTCCACGGCCATCTGGTGCTCACCCTGGGCCTGGCCCTGCTGCTCCTGGCCCTCACGTCCCTGGCGACGCACCGCCTGGCCGGCGGCGACCCCGCCTGGACCCGGTCGGGAGCGGCATGAGCGACGCCGCCGCCGACTCCCCGTGGGCGCCCCTCGCGATCCGTGTGTTCCGGGCGCTGTGGATCGCCCAGCTGGTCTCCAACATCGGCAGCTGGATGCAGACGGTCGGTGCCCAGTGGCTGCTGGTCGGGGACAGTGCCGCACTGGTGACGCTGGTGCAGACCGCGTCCAGCCTGCCCGTCGTCCTCCTCGCGCTGCCCTCCGGGGTGGTCGCCGACCGGTTCGACCGGCGTGCGGTGCTGGTGACCGCGCAGTTCGCGATGCTCGCGGTGTCCGGGGTGCTGGCCGCGCTCGCGTTCCTGGACGCGCTCTCGCCGACGGCGCTGCTGCTCCTGACCTTCCTGCTGGGCTGCGGCACCGCGCTGATGGGCCCGGCCTGGCAGGCGATCCAGCCGGAGCTGGTGGAGCGGGAGCGGCTCGGTCAGGCGGCGGCGCTGGGCGCGGTGAACATGAACCTGGCCCGTGCCGTCGGCCCGGCGCTCGGCGGGGCTGTGGTCGCGGCGGCGGGCGCGGGCTGGGTCTTCGCCTTCAACGCGGCGTCCTACGTGGGTATCGCGGCCGTCCTGCTGCTGTGGCGGCGCCCCGCCGCGGCCGCCGTCCCGCCCGCCGGGAACGAGGGGCTGCTGGCCGCCCTGTACGCCGGCCGCCGCTACGTCTGGAACGCGCCCGGCGTCCGCCGGATCCTGCTGCGCACGCTCTTGTTCATCCCCGGCGGCGCCGCCCTGTGGGCCCTGCTGCCGCTGACCGCGAGCCGCTCCCTCGGCCTCGGCTCGGGCGGCTACGGACTGCTCCTCGGGGCGGTGGGCATCGGCGCGGTCGGCGGCGCCTTCCTGCTGCCCCGCGCCCGTCGCCTGCTGGGCGCCAACGGCACCCTCGCGGCCGGCGCCCTGGTGTTCGCCGGGGTGCTCGCGGTGCTGGCCACAGTCCACGTCCCGTGGCTGGTCGCGCTCGCCCTGCTGCCCGCGGGCCTCGCCTGGATCTCCGTCCTGTCCACGCTCAACGCGGCCGTGCAGACCCGGCTCCCCGGCTGGGTCAGGGCTCGCGGACTCGCCGTCTATCTCCTGGTCTTCCAGGGCGGACAGGCGCTGGCCGCGCCCCTGTGGGGTGCGGTGGCCGACTGGCTCGGGCTGAGCGCCTGTCTGCTGATCGCCGGCGGCGCCATGCTGCTGAGCGCGGCCAGCGTACGGCGCTGGCCGCTGCACGATGCCGAGGGCATCAACCCCACGCCCTCCGACCACTGGCCGGCGCCTCCCCTGGTGTTCGAACCCGGAGAGGCCGACGGCCCGGTCCTGGTCTCCGTCGTCTACCGCGTCCCGGCCGACCGGCAGGCCGAGTTCACGAACCGCATGCACCGCGTGGCGCGCTCCCGGCGCCGTACCGGAGCCCTGTCCTGGGGCCTCTACCAGGACGGCCACGACCCCGAACGCTTCGTCGAGAACTACCTGGTCTCGTCCTGGGCCGAGCACCGGGCCCAGCACCACGTCCGGCTGACGGCCACCGACCGCCGGTTCGAGGAGGAGGCCCGCGCACTGCTCACCCCGGGCACCGCGCCCGAGGTGACGCACGCCTTCGACACCTCGGGCGGACCGGCGGTGCTGCCGCGCTGAGCCCTCAAGGGCGGGGAATGTTGCGGAGGTTGGCCCGCGCCAGGTGCACCATGCGGCCGACTCCACCGCTCAGCACCGTCCGGCTCGCGGAGAGCGCGAAGCCGCTGACCTGCTCGGCGGTGATCTTCGGCGGGACGGCCAGGACGGCGGGGTCGGTGACGACGTCGACCAGCGCGGGCCCGTCATGGGCGAAGGCCTCGCGCAGCGCGCCGCGTACGTCGGCGGGCTTCTCCACGCGAATACCCCGTGCCCCGGCCGCGGTGGCGATGGCCGCGTAGTCGGTGTGCGGGTAGGACGTGGCGTGCGGGGGCAGGCCGTCGACCATCATCTCCAGGTCGACCATGCCGAGCGAGGAGTTGTTGAAGACGACGACCTTCACCGGGAGGCCGTACTGGACGAGGGTGAGGAAGTCGCCCATCAGCATGGAGAAGCCGCCGTCGCCGGAGAGCGAGACGACCTGCCGGCCGCGGTCCAGGAACTGCGCGCCGATCGCCTGGGGCAGCGCGTTGGCCATCGAGCCGTGCACGAAGGAGCCGAGGATGCGGCGGCGGCCGTTCGGCGTGAGGTAACGCGCGGCCCACACACAGCACATGCCGGTGTCCACAGTGAACACGGCGTCGTCGGCGGCCTCTTCGTCCAGTACCGCGGCCACGTACTCGGGGTGGATCGGGGTCTGCTTCTCGACGTTGCGTGTATACGCGTTCACGGCACCTTCGAGGGCATGCGCGTGCCGCTCCAGCATGCGGTCGAGGAACCGGCGCGACGACTTCTCCCGCACAGCGGGGGTCAGGCACCGCAAGGTCTCGCCCACGTCGCCCCAGACGGCGAGATCGAGCTGGGTGCGCCGGCCGAGCCGCTCGGGCTGGACGTCGACCTGGACCGTGCGCACGTGACGTGGCAGGAACTCGGTGTACGGGAAGTCCGTGCCGAGGAGGATCAGCAGGTCGGCCTCGTGCATCGCCTCGTAGGCGGCGCCGTAACCGAGCAGTCCGCTCATGCCGACGTCGTACGGGTTGTCGTACTGGATGTGCTCCTTGCCGCGCAGCGCGTGCCCGACCGGTGCCTTGACCTTCTCGGCGAAGGCCATCACCTCGGCGTGGGCACCGGCGACGCCCCGGCCGCAGAACACCATCACGCGTTCCGCGGCGTCCACGAGCTCGGTGAGGCGGGCGAGTTCCCGGTCACCCGGCCGGATGGCGGGCAGATCCAGGGGCAGGGTCAGTTCCGGCGCCGCGTCCGGGGTGTCCTCGGCGGCGGTGTCGCCGGAGAGGGCCACGACCGACACACCGCGGCGGCCGACGGCGTGCTGGATCGCCGTCTGCACCACGCGCGGCATCTGGTGGGGCGAGGAGATCAGCTCCGAGTAGTGGCTGCACTCGGCGAACAGCCGGTCGGGGTGGGTCTCCTGGAAGTAGCCGGTGCCGATCTGGCCGCTGGGTATCTGGGCGGCCAGCGCGAGCACCGGTGCCATCGAGCGGTGGGCGTCGTACAGGCCGTTGATCAGGTGCAGGTTGCCCGGGCCGCAGGAGCCGGCGCAGGCGGCGAGGCGGCCGGTGAGCTGGGCCTCCGCGCCGGCCGCGAACGCCGCGACCTCTTCGTGGCGGACCTGGACCCATTCCACCGCGTCATGCCGTCTGACCGCGTCGACGACCGGGTTCAGGCTGTCCCCGACCACTCCGTAGATGCGGCGCACACCGGCGCGCGCGATGAGGTCGACGTACTGTTCCGCGATGGTCTGCTTGGCCATGGCACTCCTCGGGCTCCGGCGGCGCGGCGGGGGCCGTCGCGCCGCCGGTCACGGTAACGGCCCGGGGCGTACCGGAGTTGACCATCAGCGCACCGGATCACCTCCGGCAGCGCATGTCACGCTCAGTCGAGTTCGCCGCGCAGCCACTGCAGTACGTCGGGGGTCACCGGGTCGGCCAGATCGGCGAACTCCTCGTGCTTCTGGAGGAACTTGGCCACGTACTTGCACACGGGTACGACGCGTTTCCCGCCGGCGCGGACGTCGGTGAGCGCCTCCTCGACCAGCCGGCCGGCCAGGCCCTGTCCGGCGAAGGCGTCGTCGACCTCGGTGTGGTAGAAGACCCGCTGGTCACCGTGGTCACGGTAGGCGGTGAGGCCGGCGCGTTCGCCGTCGACCAGGATCTCGTAGCGGCTCTTGGCGTCGTTGTGTACGACTACGGGGGTGGTGGCGGGCCGGTTCATCGGATTCCCTTCATCGCGATCTTCTTCATCGGTGGCGCCCTCGGCTCCCGGCTCGGCTCGATCACCTGCCGGTCCGGCGGCTGGAGCGCGGTCAGCGTAGGGCGGCGAGGGCCGTTTCCATCGCGCGATGGAAGGTCGGGTACGTGTAGATCATGTGCCGCAGCCGCTCGACCGGGACCTCGGCGTGAACGGCGACGTTCAGCCCGTACAGCAGCTCGCCGCCGGCCGGTCCTGCCGAGGTCGCACCGACCAGGACGCCCCGGTCGGCGTCCTCGACCAGCTTGAGGAAGCCCTCGCCTCCCGGCCCGTGGATCCAGCCACGGGTCGAGGAGGCGTTCGGCAGCACGGCGGTCCGCACCCGCAGCCCCCGGTCGCGGGCCTGCCGCTCGGTCAGTCCGACCGCCGCGATCTCGGGGGCGATGAAGGTGACCCGGGGCAGTGCCCGGTAGTCGGCGTCGGGGCCCGGCCTGCCGAGGATGTCGCGTACGGCGATCTGCGCCTGGTACATGGACACATGGGTAAAGGCGCCCCGTCCGGTGATGTCGCCGACCGCCCACAGACCGTCCGCCGCCCGCATCTGTCCGTCGGTGAGGACAGCGCGCGCGGTCGGGTCGAGCCCGGCCGCCTCGACGCCCAGCTCGGCCAGTTCGCTGTACCGTCCGGTGGCGACGAGCAGCCGCTCGGCACGGCGTGGCTCGGCCTCACCGTCGAGCCACACGGTGAACTCGGCGCCGTCATGGGCAACCTGGCGGACCCGCACTCCGGTCAGCACGGTCACTCCGTCGGCGTGCAGGGCCTCGGCGGCGAGTTCGCCCGCCTCCGGTTCTTCCTGGGCCAGCAGCCGCGCCTGCCCCTCGACGACGGTGACCCGACAGGTGAACCGGGCGAAGACCTGGGCGACCTCGACGCCGATGGCGCCGCCGCCGAGCACCAGCATCGACGCCGGGAGTTCCTTGGCGGACATGGCGTCGCGGTTGGTCCAGTACGGAGTGGCGGCGAGGCCGGGCACCGGGGGTATGCGGGGGCGGCTGCCGGCGGCCAGGACGACACCCCGGCGGGCCTCGAAGGTACGGTCGCCGACCGTCACCCGGCGCGGGCCGGTGAGACGGCCCCGGCCACGGACCAGGCGGCCGCCCTTGCCCGTCAGCCGGTCGGCCGCGACCCGGTCGTTCCAGTCGTCGGTGGCCTCGTGCCGGATACGCCCGGCGACCAGGCCCCAGTCCGGATCCACCTCGGCTCGCCCGGCCAGGGCGGACACGCGCCGGGCCTCGGCGAGGGCGTTGCCGGCCCGGATCATCATCTTGCTGGGCACGCACCCCCAGTAGGGGCACTCGCCCCCGACCAGCTCCGCCTCGACGCCGACCACGTCGAGTCCCGCCTCGGCAAGGGTGCCGGCCAGGTACTCCCCGCCCGGCCCCAGGCCGACGACAACCACGTCCACCTGCTCGTTCATGTCTGCCTCGCTCCATACGACCACCGGCCATCGACGGTAGGGCGATACGGCGGGCGGCCCGTGTCCGTGCGTGCACGGCGGTCGGTCCCAGAGCGAACCGGGTGCGCTCAGGGGTGCCGACGCGGGCGCTCCCGGGCAACGCCTCCCCCGCCGCCGCGCCTAGCGTCACTCGCGTACACAGCCGCATCGGACATCCGCCAGGAGGCGCACCATGACCACCAGCTCCGAGCCCGGGAAAGCCTTGCAGCACAGTCAGCCTTGGCTGCACCAGAAGGGGGGGATCATCCAGGAGTTCGGGACCGTCAAGCAGTTCCCCCTCGGCCTCTCGTACGAGGCGCGCATGTACTCCTGCCAGCGTCTGAACCGGGTCCTGGCGGACACCCAGATCCTGTACGGCCTCTACAAGAAGCATCACTGGCTGCTGCGTGGCGCGACCTTCTACCAACTGCACCTGTTGCTGGACAAGCACGCGGACGACCAGCTGGCCCTCGTCGACACGGTCGCCGAGCGGGTCCAGACCCTGGGCGGGGTCGCGGTGGGCGACCCGCGGCACGTCGCCGAGATCACCTCGATCCCGCGTCCGCCGGACGGCGTCGAGGAGGTCCCGGCGATGCTCTCGCGGCTCCTGGAGGCCCACGAGACGATCCTGATCGACGCCCATGACGCGGCCGCCCGGGCCGCCGAGATGGGCGACGACGGCACCAACGACCTGCTGGTCTCGCAGGTGATCCGCACCGGGGAGCTGCAGGCCTGGTTCCTGGCGGAACACCTGGTCGACACTCCCCTGGTCCGCGTCTGAGGGAGGCCGACGTCCGCCGTCGGCCTCCCCAGGATGCGGCGGAGATCGCCGCCCGGCCGAAGCGGGGCGCTCCGGCGAGCCCCCGGCCGCCGTCGCGGCGCTGCTGCGGCACATCACCCGAAGCATGCTCTTCTCAGTCGAACCGCAGGTCGGACAGCTGCCGTTCGAGGGTGCTGATCTCGTCCCCGGGCTCCGGATCCGCCGGCCGGGCGGCCATCAGGGCGCCCAGTTCGCCGCCGGCCCGGCGGATGCGCGTGGGCAGCCCGTCGGCGTACGCGCCGCCGCCGGTCCCCCAGTCCTCGGACGCCGCGTACACGGCGGTCGGTACGACGACGGCGCGCAGGTAGGCGAAGAGCGGGCGCAGCGAGTGCTCCAGGACCAGAGAGTGCCTGGCGGTCCCGCCCGTCGCGGCGACGAGGACCGGCCTGCCGGTGAGGGCGCCGGGGTCGATCAGGTCGAAGAACGACTTGAACAAGCCGCTGTAGGAGGCGCTGAACACCGGGGTCACGGCGATCAGGCCGTCGGCAGCCGTCACCGCGTCGATCGCGGCGGCCAGCGGAGGCGGCGGGAATCCGGTGACGAGGTTGTTGGCGATGGCGACGGCCAGTTCGCGCAACTCGACGACGCGGCTCTCCACTTCGTACCCCTGCGGTCCGAGTTCGCCGTGGACCGCCTCGGCGAGCCGGTCCGCGAGCAGGCGGGTGCCGGACGGGGTGCTCAGTCCCGCCGACACGGCGACGAGCCGCACCGGGCGGCCTCCGGCCGGGGCGGTGCGACTCATGCGGCGGCCTCCTGCCGGGCGGCGGCGACCAGGGAGGCGTGGGTCGGTGCCGCGGGCACGTCCGCCGGCCGCCCGGCCGCGAACTCCTTGCGCAGGACGGGTACGACCTCCTCACCCAGGATGTCGATCTGCTCCAGCACGGTCTTCAGCGGCAGCCCGGCGTGGTCCATCAGGAACAGCTGCCGCTGGTAGTCGCCGACCGACTCGCGGAAGGTCAGCGTCCGCTCGATGACCTGCTGAGGGGAGCCCACGGTCAGCGGGGTCTGCTCGGTGAAGTCCTCCAGGGACGGCCCGTGCCCGTACACGGGCGCGTTGTCGAAGTAGGGGCGGAACTCCCGCACGGCGTCCTGGGAGTTCTTCCACATGAACACCTGGCCGCCGAGACCGACGATCGCCTCCTCGGGCCGACCGTGGCCGTGGAAGGCGTACCTCCGCCGGTACAGCTGGACCATGCGCCGGGTGTGGTCGGCCGGCCAGAAGATGTTGTTGTGGAAGAAGCCGTCGCCGTAGAAGGCCGCCTGCTCGGCTATCTCCGGGGACCGGATGGAGCCGTGCCAGACGAAGGGTGGGACCCCGTCCAGCGGCCGCGGGGTGGAGGTGAACCCCTGGAGCGGGGTGCGGAAGGTCCCCTCCCAGTCGACGACGTCCTCGCGCCACAGGCGGCGCAGCAGCGCGTAGTTCTCCTTGGCGGTCGAGGCCCCGCCGGATGTCCTGCCCGAACCACGGGTAGACGGGGCCGGTGTTGCCACGGCCCAGCATCAGGTCGACCGACCGTGCGCGCACCGCGACGAACCCGCCGGCGTCCTGCCGCCGGGCCCTGACGCTCCGCGGCGCGACGCCGTGCGCCACGAGGCATGTCGCCGGGCCGTGCGTGCCTACGGTCGGGGCCATGCAGCTTCGCAGAGTTCTTGCCGCCGCCGTGGTGGGTACCACGGCGCTCGCCGCCACGATCACGAGTACGGACCTGGCCCTCGCGGCCCGGCCGCCGCTGACGTCGCCGTCCTTCGTCGCCCACCTCGACCTCGGCGCAGGACAGCAGCCCGAGAACCTCACCCTGCTTCCGGACGGTGCCGCCGCGGTCACCTTCGCCTTCTCGCGCCAGGTCGCGGTGATCGAGCGGACCGGCGCGGTCCGCGTCCTCGCGACGCTGCCCGCGCCGCCGGCGGACGCCCGGACGCCCGTGCTCGGGCCGCCCTTCCTCGGCGGCATCGTCCAGGGCCGCGCCCACACGCTCTACTTCCTCTACGCCACCGGCACCGACGACCTCACCGGCGTCTGGCGGCTGCGTCCCGGCGGCAGCCCGGAGCGCATCGCGGCGCTGCCCGCCGACACGCTGCCCAACGGCCTGGCCCTCGACCGGTCGACCGGTCAGCTGTACGCCGCCGACTCGGTGCTCGGCAGGATCTGGCGGATACCCGCCGCCGGCGGCACCCCCGAGGTGTGGGCGACCGGCTCCGCCCTCGCCCCGGCCGGCTTCCTGGGAGCCAACGGCGTCAAGGTGCACGACGGAGCCGTGTGGGTGAGCAACCTCGACCACGGAACCCTGCTGCGCATCCCGGTCCGCCACGACGGCACCCCGGGCACGATCCGCACCGCGGCGACGGACCTGACCGGCATCGACGACTTCGCGTTCACGGGCCACGGCGACCAGCTCCTCGCCGCGCTCAACGCCGGCAACGAGGTGGCCCTGGTGTCCGGGAACGGCGGCAACAGCGTCGTCCTCGACCACACCGACGGCCTACAGAACCCCACGTCCATCGCCGTCCGGGGAAGCGTGGTGTACGTGGCCGACGCCGCCTACCTCACGCAGCAGGACCCCAACCTCCTCACCACCCGCCGCCACCGCCCGTTCTCCCACTGACCCGATCCGACCCGACCGAGGACGTCCCATGAGCTCCCCCCGACCCGCTTCCGGCACCACCCCATTCGACCCCGAGCAGTTCCTCGTCGTTCCCGCCCGGACCTTCGACGAGCTGAAGGTCGGCGAGGTGTTCCGCGCCCCCAGCCGCACCCTGACCGACGCCCACTCGGCGGCGTTCCAGACCGTGTCCGCCGACAACCACCCGGTCCACTACGACGCCGAGTGGGCCCGCCGGCACGGCCACAGCGCCCCCGTGGTGCACGGCCTGCAGGTCCTCGCCTTCACCGCACCCGGCGCGACCCTGTTCCCGCACGTCATCGGTGAGGTCTTCGTCAGCTTCCTGGAGCTGTCCTGCACCTTCACCGGGGAGGTGCACTCCGGGGACACCCTGTACCCCGCGCTGACCATCACCGCCCTCGAACCCGCCGAGGACGGTGGCGACACCGGGATCGTCACCACCGCGGCCACGGTGCACAACCAGCGGGGCGAACTGGTCCTGTCCGGGCAGCACAAGTACCTGCTGCGCCGCTAGGCGCTCCCGGCAACGGCGTGGGCGCGGGGACGGAAACCGTCCCCGCGCCCACATGTGTCGCCTCAGAAGCCCTCGGATTCGGGGATCACGTGCATCGCCGCCTCGTCGGTCATACGTGCTCCATCGTCACTCGGGCCGTCAGTTCGATCCGGCCGTCAACCGGAAAGGGCAGGAGGTCGTGGTCGCGGTCGGGCAGTGCGATCACGAAAGCGGTGGCGGGAAGGGCGGAGCGGACGGCGCCCAGGACGCGGCGGGCGGTGGCCCGGTCGAGTCCGGCGGTCGGCTCGTCCAGCAGCAGGACCGGCGGATCGCGCAGCACGGCCCGCGCGAGCGCGAGCCGGCGGCGCTGGCCCTGGGAGAGCCTGCCGCCGTTCGGGCCCACCGCGAAGTCCGGCGGGATGTCGTCCAGGGCGACCAGGGCCAGCACCTCGGCGAGCCGTTCCGGGCCCGCGTCCGGGGCGGCCAGCCGCAGGTTCTCGGCGACGGTCGCGTCGGCGAGCCAGTCCTCGGCCTCGACCAGGGTGAGCGCCTGCGGTGTCCCGCGGCCCGCCAGCCGGCCCAGCAGCGTGCTTTTCCCGCTGCCGTTGGGTCCGGTCACCAGGGTGGTGGTGCCGGGCTCGGCATCGAGGGTCACCGGCGCCTCCCCGGCCGGCGGAGCAGGGACGGTGTTCAGCGGGGCCAGCCGCTGCGCCGCCGCGCGCGCCCTGCCGTACGCCGGCAGAATCCTCGGCAGTCGCTCGACCAGCTCGTGGCCGGCGGCGATCAGCAGGACCGCACCGATCGCGGCGGACACGGACTGGGCCGTCGCCGCGAGGTCCAGGGCGAGGACCAGCACGAGACACTGACCGAGCGAGCCGAGCAGGCGGAGGGACAACTGCCCGGCCCGCAGAGCCCGTCGGGTGTCCTCGTCCGCGCGATGGGCGCGCTCCATCGCCTTCGCGATCCGGGCCCGGGCCGGCGTCACCGCGTCCAGACAGATCAGTTCGGGCAACGCGTCCCGTGCGCCGAGGAGTTCGGTCCGTACGACGGCCTGCTCCCGCGCCGACCGCCGTACCGCGTCCTGCGTGCGTCGGTACGCCGCCGCGGCGGTCGCGGCGGCGAGCAGGAACACCAGCAACTCCGCCGCGCCCAGCCACGCGTCGGCGTGCCACAGCAGCCCGGTCACGACCACCGCCGTCACCGCCGTACTCGCCAGGGGGGCCAGGACGTCGGCGGGAAGCGCGCCGACGGTCGTGACGTCGTCCGTGAGCCGGCTCAGCAGGGCCCCGTCCCGCAGCGCGCGCAACTGCCGCGTCGGCAGGGCCGCGGCGCCGCGCACCAGCCGGTCCCGGAGCGCCACCGTGGCGTCGAGCAGGACACGGTGGCTGACCAGGCGCTCCGCGTAGCGCAGCCCGGTGCGGGACAGGGCGAGGGCGCGGACGGCGCCGGACGGGTACATCCACGACCACATGGTGTCGGCCCGCACCGTGACCAGGGCACACGCCGTGAGGAACCAGCCGGACACCCCGAGCAGGGTCGCGGCGGACAGTTCGGCCGCCGCGGCGAGGAGCAGGCCGTACAGCAGGTCGCGCCGTCGTACCGCCGCTCTCAGCAATCGCAGAGTCATACGAGCCGTCCCTGCTCCAGGGTGATCACCCGGTCCCCGAGGGGAAGGAGGGCCGGGCTGTGGGTGGCCAGCAGGACGGTCCGGTGCCGGGCCAGGCGGCTCAGTGCGTCCGCTACGGCCGTCTCGGCGTCCGGGTCGAGATGAGCCGTCGGCTCGTCCAGGCAGAGCAGCGGCGCGTCCCGCAACAAGGCGCGCACGAAGACCAGTTGTTGCGACTGCCCGGAGGAGAGGCCGAAGCCGCGTTCGCCGACGGGTGTGCCGAGGCCGTCGGGCAGCGCGGCCAAGAGCCGGCCGAAGCCCAACTCCTCGAAGGCGGCCCGGAGTTCGGAATCATCGGCTTTCGGTCGGGCGAGTCGGAGGTTCTCGCGCACGCTCCCGGGGAGAAGGAAGCCCGGTTGGCCGACCCAGGCCACGTGCGCGGGAGTTGCCCCCTCGGCCCCGTGCCGGGCACTGCCCCGGTCGGGCACCAGCAGGCCCGCCGCCACGGACAGGAGCGTGGACTTGCCGGCGCCACTGGGTCCGGTCACGACTACGAACTCCCCCGCCCGGATGTCGAGTTCGACCCGGTACAGGGCGGGCCGCGCCCGTCCGGGATGGACTACGGACACCTCGCGGAGGCGGACGCACAGGGGCGCGGCGCCGCGGGCGGCCGGTCGGGAACCGCGTTCGGGCACCGCACCCCGCATCGCCCCGGCGAGCAGGTCGGCCGCGGCCGCCGCCTGGGCGCGGGCGTGGTAGCCGCGGGCCAGTTCGCGGGCGGGCGCGAAGTAGGCGGGGGTGAGGGTGAGGACGAACAGGGCCGTGGCCAGGCTCATGTGGTCGGGCACGCCGGGCAGCCGCAGGTAGTCCAGGAGCACCAGGCCGCAGTAGGTGGCGACGACCGCAAGGGTGCCCGTGATGAGCAGTTCCACCCAGGCGGTGGACAGGAAGGCCACCCGCAGGACGAGGGTGGTGCGGCGGGCGAGTTCCTCGTCGTCCCGGCGCAGGGCCCGCGCGGCCTGCTCCTGCGCGCCGAGTCCGACCAGGGTCGGCAGTCCGCGCAGCTGGTCCAGGAGCCGGCCGTGCAGGGTGCGGACGGCACCGAGCTGGGCCTGCACGGCCGCCTTCGTGCCCATCCCGATGACCTTGAGGTTGACCGGCAGCAGCGGGGTGGCCAGCACCAGCAGGAGGGCCACGAACCAGCTGCGCAGGGCGATGGCGGCGAGGACGGCACCGCTGCCGAGCAGCATGGCGCGGCGGGCCGGGACGTAGTCGGTGAGCCAGTCGTCGAGGCGGGCCACCTCGGCGTCCAGGGCCTCGGCGTAGGCGACGTCCGCGAGTCCCCCGCGCGGTGCCCGCCCCGGGAGTGCCGCGCGCAGGACGCGGGCGCGCAGCGCGGACCGTACCCGGGCGGCGCCCGTCGCCGCCGCCCGGTCGCCCGCCGCCAGCAGCACGGCGCGCAGCGCCAGGCCAGCGACCACGACCGCGGCGGCCGGTGCGACGGACGCCGGCGCGGTGTGCACCTGCTGGGCGGCGAGCCCCCGTTGAGCGGCCCAGCCGAGGCCGGCCGCCCAGATCACGGTGCCGAGCTGGGCGAGGCCGCGCAGGGTGCCCGCCCGGCGCAGTTCCGGTTCGCCGATCCGCGCCCAGGCCCGCAGCCGGCGCATCGGGACCCCCTCGTCCGCGCCGTCGCCGTCGGCGAGCTCCGCCACCAGGGCCGCGGTGTCGGTCACGGGCGCTCGCCGCCGGGCAGGTCGTACTCGCCGAGCCGCCCGTCCCGGCGGTCGCCGAGGATCCAGGCGACGAGCGCGGTGCCGGACAGCAGGGCGATACCGAGCGGATCGACCCACGTGGACTCGCCGCCGAAGATGTCCTGGGATACGGCCGCCAGCAGGATGCCCAGCAGCGTCAGCAGAGTCCGGCGGACGATGACGACGACCCGGGACTCCGGCCTGGGCACGAACGGATCGGCCGATCCGTCGGCCGATCCGTCGGCCGATCCGTCGGCCGGTGCCGTCGTGGTCGGCGGCTGCCGCTCGGGCTCCCGGAACTTCCCCCGGAAGACCCACCAGGCGTAGATGTTGTAGGCCAGCACGAACGGCATGCACAGCCCGACCCCGACCACGAGGAACACCTGCGAACCGTGCGGGCTGGACGCCTCGTGCAGGGTGAGCGACGGCGGTACGACGACCGGTACCGTGGCCGCCACCAGCGCCATCAGCCCCGCACCCTCGGCGCCCAGCACCGCCGCGAACGGCCGCCAGTCCGGCCGCCGTCCGAAGCCGTACCAGGCCACCGCGCCGCAGACCGCGGCGGCGGCCACGGCGAGGCCGAAGAGCGTGGCGCGCAGAGTCTGTTCGAAGTGGAAGTGCTGCGGGTCGGCGACCTCCAGGCCGAAGCCGAGAACCAGCGCGGCCACGACGGTCGCAGCGAGCAGCGGACGGCCGAGCCGGCCCGCCCGCTCATGGGCCGTGCCCTCCGTCTTGTCCTGGAGCCAGGCGGCACCCGCCAGCAGGTACACGCAGACCAGGCCGAGCGCGCACAGCACGCCGTAGGGGGTGAGCCAGGCGAGGGCGTCGCCCGTGAAGTGGCCGTCCCGCTGCGGGAGTCCGGACAGGACCGCGCCGATCACCAGGCCCTGGCAGAGGGTCACGACGAGGGAGGCCCCGCCGAAGAGGAGTCCCCAGCCGCGCCGGTACGTGCCGGACGCGCTCTGGAACTCCAGGCCCATACCGCGCAGGATCACCGCGAACAGCATGACGATCAGCGGCGGGTACACCCCGGGCAGGACGGTCGCGTACGCCCCGGGCAGCCCGGCCCACAGGGCCACGCCGGCCAGGATGATCCAGCTCTCGTTGGCGTCCCAGGCGGTGGCGATCAGTTCGTTGTACTCGCGGCGGCGCCGCTCGTCGCGGTCGAAGAGGCTCAGCATGCCGACGCCGAGGTCGTAGCCGTCCAGGACGACGTAGGCCCCGAGCGAGAGCAGGACCAGGGCGTAGGTCAGGTACTCAGGCAACGGAGGCCTCCGGAGCGGGAGTTCGCAGGTCCGCGACCGGTTCCGGACCGGCCTTGACGGTGCGGACGATGTAGCGGATCCAGATGATGAGCAGGGTCGCGTAGAGGAGGACGAACCCGGTGAGGCTGAGGGCCGCCTCGGTGAGGGTCAGGTGGGAGACGGCGTCGGCGGTGCGCAGCTTGCCGTAGACCACCCAGGGCTGGCGGCCGGTCTCGGCGGTGATCCAGCCGCCGGTGATGGCGATGATCCCGGCGGGGGTCATCCACACCAGCCAGCGCAGGAAGCGCGGGGAGGTGAACAGGCGGCCGCGCAGGCGCAGGACCAGTCCGGCGAAGGCGGTGGCGAACATGGCGAGGGCGGTGAAGTACATCGCCCGGAAGCCGTAGAAGGCGCTCCACATGTTGGGGCGTTCGTCCGGCGGGGTCTGCAGCAGGCCCGGGACCTTGGCCTGGCCGGTCAGATCGTGGCCGATGACGGCGCCGAGGTGGGGTATCTCGATACGGAAGTCGTTCTTCCCTTTGTCCGTGTCGGGGATGACGACGAGGTTGTAGCCGTTGTTGTCGGTCTTCCAGTTGCCCTCGAACGCCTGGAGCTTGGCGGGCTGGTGCCCGCCCATGAAGACGGCGGTGGCGTCACCGACGTAGAGCTGGACGGGCATCAGGATCGCGAGCACGCCCAGGGCCACGGAGAGGGTGCGCCGGGCGAACGGCAGCGCGGATGCCCGGCGTTTGACCAGGTACCAGGCGCTGATGCCGGCGACGAACCAGGACGCGGAGATCAGGACGGCGATCAGCATGTGCGGGAAGCGGTAGCCGAACGCCGGGTTGAGGAGCACCTGCCACCAGTCGGTGACCTGGAACTGGCCGTCGGCCTCCGTGTATCCGGCCGGGTCCTGCATCCAGCTGTTGGCGGAGAGGATCCAGGTGGTGGAGAGCAGGGTGCCCGCGGCGACCATCCAGGAGGCGAGGGCCATGGTGCGGGGCTTCACCCGGCCGTCGCCGTACAGCATGATCCCGATGAAACCGGCCTCCAGGAAGAAGGCGGTGATCACCTCCATGCCGATGGTGACGCCGATGACCGGGCCGACGGCGTGCGCGTAGATGCCCCAGTTGAGGCCGAACTCGAAGGTCATCACGGTGCCGGCGACCACGCCGAGGCCGAAGCCGACGGCGAAGATCTTCTTCCAGAAGCGGAAGATCTGCAGGTAGAGCGGGTTGCCGGTGCGGACGTACACGGTGTACGCGACCGCGAGCAGCAGGGACAGGCCGACGGTGAGCGCCGGGAAGGTCATGTGGAAGATCGCCGTGATCGCGAACTGCCAGCGGGACAGTTCCACGACGGAGGACGAGGCCAAGGTGGGCTCCAGGAGGGGTGATCAGAGGTCGCTGCCCTGGTGCAGTTCGGCGACGTAACCGCCGGGGAACTGCACCATCGCCGAACCCGCGGTCGGTCCCCAAAGCACCGTCGCGCCCGCCGTCCCGGCCTTGCGCAGGGTCGCCGTGAGGTCCTTGACCGAGTAGCCGGTGGTCTCCCGTCCGAACGGGTAGGGCAGGTGGCCGTCCGTGACGCTGACGACCGTGTTGCCGAACGGGGAGCGGAGGGCGATACGGCGGTAGGTCTTCCCGGGCAGTCCGAGGTCACCGCCGTCCGCCGCGCGGTCGTCGGAGACGATCCGGCCGCCGGTGAAGCGCTGATAGGAGTGGAGGAAGTCGGTCACCGAGTCCGGTGTCAGATAGACGCGGTTGTCCGGCACGGTCTCCAGGGGCGGGTACGACGGGGCCTTGGTGTGCCAGTACAGCTGGGCGTTGATCCCGCCCGGGAACTGGATGACCGTGTCCTTGCCGATCGGGTCGTCGAACGGCGCCACGACGACGTCCGCACCGCTGTGCCGGGCCAGCCGGACGCCGCGGTCGAAGTCGCTCATGAGCCAGCCCGTCCGTTCGGCGCCGAACGGATAGGGGACGGGCGTCTTGAAGTCGAAGACGGACAGCGTGCCGACGGGCGAGAGCACCAGTTCCGACTCGGCCTTGCTGGGCGTCGGCGTGACGTCGGTGACGACCTTCGTGGTGTGGGTCCCGCCGAAGGTCGCCAGCCAGCTGTCGACGAAGGCGTCCTCCTTGCCGGGGGTGACATAGACGTGTGTGGAGTCGTACTGAGGGCCGACCGCGGTGGTCGAGGCGCGGACGGTGCTCGGGGCCGGGGACGGCGCCCCGGCTCCCACCACGCTCAATGCCACCAGCAACGCGGGGAGTGTCCGTGCCATCGCCGTGCGCTTCATGCTCGCCCCTTTCTGCGGGAAACCCCGGTGGTCCGAAAGGTAGGCGGCGCGGGCAGGTGCGATCAGTCCCAGAGCGTCCCGGGTGTGGGCCGTCAGGGAACAGCCCGCGCTCTCACTTTCCCTCCGCCCGCCGACCGCCGCCACTGTGCCGGTGACACCCCGTATGTCTCCCGGAAGGCCCGGCTGAAGTGCGAGGCACTGGTGAAGCCCCAGCGGGCGGCCACCGCGGCGATCGACCGGTGGGCGGCGCCGGGCCCGGCCAGCTCCTCGTGGGCCGCCTCCAGACGGCGGGTGCGCACCCAGGCGCCCACGGTGGTGCCCTGGCGCTGGAAGAGCCGGTGCAGATAGCGCAGCGAGATGGCGTGCTGGTCGGCGATGTCCTGCGGGGCGAGTCCGGGTTCGCCGAGCCGGGTCCGGACGGACGCGGTGATCCTCTCCCACAGGGCCGACTCGGGCTGTCCGCCGATGCGTGCGAGGGCCACGGTGGCGAGGATCTCCGCGACGGTACGGGCCAGTTGTTCACGTCGGGGCAGGCCGGGACGGGAGACCTCGTCGACGAGTCCGTCGAGCAGGGGCAGCAGCAGGCCCGCGGCTCCCCCGTCGGCGCCGTCCACCACGGTGGCCGTGAGGGCGTGCAGTTGCCGTTCCTCCAGGCGCAGCAGGGCGCGGGGCAGCATGAGGACCCGGGCCCGCTGCCGCTCGGGGAGCACGATCCGGAACGGGCGCCGGGCGTCGTAAAAGGCCAGGTCGCCGGGGCCGAGTTCGGCGGTGCGGCCGTCCTGGAGCAGCAGGGCGGTGCCCTCCAGTTGCCGGCGTACCAGGATGTGGGTGCGCGGGTCGGCGGCCACTGAGCGGGCGCCGCGCAGAATCGTTCCGGGGCCGAACTCCTCGGTGGCGATCTGGAGGGTGCCGAGACGTTCGGCGGCCACTTCGCCGGTCCACGGGCGGTCGGACTCCACGGTGACCTCGACATCCACGAAGGTCCGCGAGAGGACGCGCTGCCAGGCGGCGAGGCGGTCGCCGGGTGCCAGGTCCCGGACGGCGCAGGACACCGCCGTCAGCACGTCGGCCCGCCCGCCCGCACCCGGTCCAGCCAGTCCGTCGGCGACAGCCCGAAGGAGTTGCGGAAGGCCTTGCCGAACCCGGCGGCGCTGGCGAACCCCCAGCGCCGGGCGACCTGACCCAGGCTCACGGAGCCCGGCGGCCGCGCGGCGAGCTCCTTACGGCACTCCCACAGGCGCTGCTCGCGGATCCACTGGCACACGGTGCTGCCCTCGGCCTCGAACATCCGGTGCAGATAGCGGACCGAGATGCCGTGCACCCCGGCGATGACGGACGGGTTCAGTCCGTGGTCCGACAGGTGCCAGCGGATGTACGTCTTGACGCGCAGCAGCAGGACACCGTCGGCGCCCGGCAGTTCGGCGGGGTCCGCCCCCAGCTGGTCCGCCGCCGTGGCGGCCACCAGGTCGATGACGCTCTCGGCCAGTCGCTCGGCGGTCGGTGTCGTGTACGACTCGGAGGTGTCCGCCAGCCGCTCCAACAAGGGCGCGAGCAGGGCGGGGAGCCCGCCGCTCGGGCGGATCGCGCGGCCGGTGAGCCGCCGCACGTCGGCCTCCGGGAGTTCCAGCAGCGGGCGCGGGACCGCGAAGATCTTCAGCCGGAAGCGTTCCGGGAAGGTGGTACGGAAGGGGCGGAGAGTCTCGAAGAACCCGATGTCGCCGGTCCGCAACTCGGTGGTACGGCCGTCCTGTTCGACCTGGGCCCGGCCGGCGCTCTGCACGGCCACGAAGACCTCGCGTCCGTCGCCGCGGGCGATGAAGCGCGGTGCCCGGTGGACGTGGCCGGGATCGGCTTCCACCGTGGTGATCTGCAGGTCCCCGAGACGGTCGGTGCGCAGGGTCGCGTCGTAGGTACGGCCTTCGGCGGCGATGTCCATCCCCACCAGGGTGTCGAACACTGCGTCGTGCCAGTACTCCAGGCTCTCGTCCGGCGGAACCGAGTGCGTGGTCAGCACCCTGGTTCGCCCTCTTGCCGAGCCGGTCGGACGCCGGCGTCCCTCCTCGTAGGAGTTGATCGCTGTTGGCATGCCGTCAGCCTGTCGTGGCGGCGCCGGTGGACGCATCAGTCGGCCGACTGGTCCTCGGTCTCTCCGGCGCCCGTCACCTCGAACGGGCACGCAGAAAGGCGCATCCGGTGAGAATCGCCGCCCTGGTGGGCGCGCTGTCGGCCAGGGCGTGCAGCGCCACGAAGTCGTGGATCGTGCCGAGGAACCGCACGGACAGCGCCTCGACGCCGGCCTCGGCCAGCCGTCGCGCGTACTCCTCGCCCTCGTCGCGGGCCACGTCGGCCTCGGCGGTGACGACCAGGGCCGGCGGCAGTCCCGCCAGCTCCTCCGGGCGCGCCCGCAGCGGTGCCGCGGTGGGTTCGGCCCGCCGTGCCGGGTCGGCGACGTACCGCTCCCAGTAGGTGCGCAGCGCCCGGCGCGTGAGCAGGTAACCGGTGGCGAACTGCTGTTGCGAGGGGCTGTCGCAGCGGGCGTCGGTGAGCGGGTAGTAGAGCAGTTGCGCGTCGATCCGCGGTCCCTGCCGGTTCTTCACCAGCATCGTCACCGCGGCCGCCAGTGTGGCCCCGGCGCAGTCCCCCGCCACTGCCAACCGGTCCGGATCCAGCGCGAGTTCGCCGGCGTGCGAGACCGCCCAGGCCAGCAGGGCGTAGCACTCCTCCAGGGCCACCGGGTAGCGGGCCTCGGGGGCGCGACTGTACTCGGGGACCACGGCGCACACGCCCGCGCCGGTGACGAGTTCGCTGATGAGACGGGCGTGGGTCTGGGCGTCGCCGAGCGCCCACCGGCCGCCGTGCAGGTACAGCAGGGTCGGGAGCGGGCCGGGCACCCCGGCCGGGCGGACGGTCCAGAAGCCGAGCAGCCGCGACGGGCCGACCGGTGCCACGCGGAAGACCGCGTCCACGTCGAAGTCCTCGAACCGGTCGGCCTGGGTCTCCCGCAGCGCCCGCCGTGCCGCGTCCGGGCCCAGATCGTCGAGGGCGGGCGGCGCGGCGGAGGCGCTGACCAGGTGCTGCACCACGCGGTCGAGGACCACGGCCGTACCCGGTTGTCCGGGCCTCATGAACCCTCCTCCGGCCGGTCCGCCGGCCCCCTCACCGGCCCTGTACCAGGTCACGAAGCTGATGGCGGCTGCTGACGCCGAGCTTGGGGTACACGTTGTACAGATGCGAGCCTACGGTGCGCGGCGAGAGGAAGAGCCGCTCGCCGATCTCGCGGTTCGACAGACCGCGTGCGGCGAGCTGGACGATCTGCCGCTGCTGTGCCGTCAGCTGCTCCAGCGGGCCGTCGTCCTCGGGGGCGGGCGCGGCACCGCTGGCGCGCAGTTCGCGGTGGGCGGCGGCCGCGAGGGCGCCGGCGCCGAGGCGTTCGGCGGTCTCCAGGACCGTGGTGAGCTGCTGGCGCGCCTCCAGGGTACGGCGGCAACGGCGCAGCCAGACGGCGTAGTTGAGGCGGACGTGGCCGCATTCCCACGGCCACCGGTTCGCCCCGTGGTTGACGAGCGCGAGCTGGAAGTGTTCCTCGGCCTCGCTGTCCGGGCCGACCATGGCGGTGGCATGGTGCAGGAGCAGCGTCATCCTGGTGCTCGGGCGCTCGCCCTGCTCCGCCCGGACCCGCTCCAGGATCGGCAGGGCCTGGGCCGATCTGCCGGTGCGCTGGGCGGTGACCGCGAGTTCGGCGATGCTCCGCGCCGACAGGAAGGGGTGCAGGGGCGCGCCTTCGGCGGTGAACAGGTCGCGCAGCTGCCGCCAGGCGCCTTCCATGTCTCCTTGCGCGAGGGCGGCGAGTCCGCGGCCGCGCAGCAACCGGGCGTGGGTGGCCCGGTTCTCGTCCAGGCAGACGGCGCGCCAGACGGTGGAGGTGAGCCGGGGTGCCGCCGGCAGGGTTCCCCGGAGCGCCCGCACGGTCAGGGCCTGTGCCTCCAGATCGGCCTGGAGGCGGGGCAGGCGCAGCACCGCGGCCTCGGTCATGGCGTCCTGGATCACGGTCTCGGCCTCCGGGAAACGCCCGATGGCCACGAGGGTGTCCACGAGGGCGAGGACCGACCAGCCGCGCAGACCGAAGGCGCGGGCGGTCCGGAGCCGGTCGTCGGCCGTGCGCGACTGCCCCAGGTCCACGTCCGCCTCGTCCGCATGGTGGGCCACCGCGGCCAGGACCGCCCGGGCGGCCGGCGCGGCCGGGTCGACGGGTGAGGCGCCGTGCGGCCGGCCGAGGCCGGACAGCGAGCCGGTGGCGGACTGCGGCCGGGCCACCGCGGTGACCAGCGCGTCCAGTGCCCGCCGGGCGTGGGGGGTGTCCAGGCGGACCAGTGGTCCGGCCGCGTCGGGGCACCACCGCTCGGGCCCCTCGGCCTGCCGGGCCCGGTCGAGCAGCGTGGCCAGGGCCGCCGTGTGCTCCGGCAGACCGGACTGGGAGGCGATGCCCGCCGCCAGGCCCGCGAGCGCGAGCGCGAGGGTCCGGTCGACCACGGGGAACAGCTCCGAGACGTCGGCCAGCAGCTCGAAGGCCTCGCGCTGGGCGGACTCCTGGGAGAGCGTGGAGGCCAGGGCACCGGCCGCGGCGCAGACGAACTCCGGATCGTCGGTTTCCCGGACGACCCGGGCGTACAGCTCCCGCACCCAGCCGGGGTCACCCACCGCGTGCGCCGCCGTCAGGGCCTCGGTCAGCCGGCGGGCACGTTCCGGGCGCCCTGGGCTGAGCCGGGCCGCCTGCTCCAGGGCGTACGCGGCCTGTGCCGCGTCCCCGCGCCGCCAGGCGGAGGCCTCCAGCGCGGCGGCGACGAACGCGTTGGTCTCCACGGTGGTGGCGGCCAGGTGCCGGGCCCTGACCTCGGGCAGCACGGCGGCCTTGGCGAGGTCACGGTGGGCCTCCTGGCGCTCGCCCGCCGGGCGCCCCAGATACGCGGCCGACCGTGCAAGCGGATGCCGGAAGACGAACCGGTCCTCGACCAGCGTGACGAGTCCGGCCGCCTCCGCCGGCGCCCACACCGTCAGGTCGCCGGTGTCCAGGGCCGCCATGACGGCGGCGACGGGTTCGCCGGGCCCGGCGGCCGCCGCGTACAGCAGGGCCTGGCGCGTGTCGGCGGGCAGCGCGTCGAGTCGTCCGCCGAAGACGTGCTTCGCGGGCGCGCGCCGCAGTGCTCCGGCGGGTCCGGGCGCGCCGCGGCCCAGTTCGACCAGGGCCAGCGGGTTGCCCTCGGCCGCCGCCAGGATCTCCAGCCGGTGCCTGCCGGTGGGCGTCGTCGGCTGCCGGTCGAGAAGCGCGGCGGCCGCCACGTCGTCCAGCGGGCCCAGGCACAGGGTTTCGGTGCCGGGCGGCGGGCTGGGCAGGGCCGCCTCGTGGCGGGCGGCGAGCAGCATCGTCACCGCGCGGCCGACCAGCAGCCGGGCCGCGGCGAACAGCGCCTCCAGGAAGGCCCGGTCGCACAGGTCGGCGTCGTCCACGCACACCAGCACCGGCCGGGACGCGGCGAGCCGGTCCAGCAGCGCCGTCACCGCCGCGTGCAGCTCCGCCTCGTCCGGTCCGCCGTCCTCTCGCAGTACGGCCGTCAGCACCCGGTGGTGCGCGGCGGACAGGGCGGCCGGTTCGCCCCGCACCGCCGACGTCAGCAGCTGGTGCAGACAGGCGTGCGCATGCCGCGGGTCCTCGGCCCAGCCCTGCGCGGACAGCACGAGCACGCCGTCGGCGGTGGCCCGTTCCCGGACGTGCCCGAGCACCGCGGTACGCCCGATCCCCTCCTCCCCGAGGACCAGCAGGGTCTGGGGAGTGCCGGGCTCGCGCGTCACGCACCGCAGGATCCGCTCGATCTCGCCGTCCCGGCCCAGGACGGTGGCCTCGTCGCCGGTCGTGGACTGCTGGGGTGGCTGGACCGTCATTCATGTACTCCCGCGGTGGCGTTCTCCCTGGCCAGGGCACATCATCGCGGACACCGCACGGGAACGCTTCTGTCGGATGACCAGTCGCCCGCCGTTCCGGCCGGGTCGGTCGTCGCTGGCAGGATGACGGCATCAAGGGCTCGACGACAAGGACCGTTCATGCACGCCGACACCGACCGTCCCGCCGATCCGGGCATCCTGGGCCGGGCCGCCGAGCTGGCCCGCCTCGACCGTCTGCTCGGAGCGGTGGACGGCGGCGGCCCGCAGGTGCTGGTGCTGACCGGGGAGCCGGGAGCGGGCAAGAGCACGCTCGTCGACTGGACGGCGGAGCGCGGGCGGGCCCGGGGCCTCGGGATCCTGCGGGTGCGCGGCAGCGAGGGCGAGGCGGGCCTCGGGCTGTCGGGTGTGCACCAGCTTCTGCATCCGTTGCTGCCCGGGGACGGTCTGCCCGCAGGGCAACGGGAGGCCCTGGACCGCGCCTTCGGGCCGGAGGCGGCGGAGTACGAACTGCGCCTCGACCAACTGTCCCTATGCGTCAGCGTGTTCGCGCTCATCGCCGAGGCCGCCGCACGCGGGCCGCTGCTCCTGCTGGTGGACGACGCCCAGTGGCTGGACCTCGGCTCGGTGGACGTACTGGCCTTTCTCGCCCGGCGGCTGGAGGGCAGGCCGGTGGCGCTGCTGCTGGCCGCCCGTGAGGAGAGCGTGCCGGCCCGCTTCGACCGGGACTTTCCGCAGGTGACCGTGGGCCCGCTGAGCCGTACCGCGGCTGGGCGGCTCCTGGACGCCCAGCCGGACCCGCCCCGGGGCAAGGCCCGGGCGGAGATCCTCCGGCAGGCGGCCGGCAATCCGCTGGCCCTGATCGAGCTGCCCCGCGCCCTGGCCCGGGGCCGGACCGCGGGTGCCTGGGGCTCCGGCAGTTCCGGAGGTGCCGGGGGTACCGCCCTGCCGCTCACCGCGCGCCTGGAGAACCTGTTCGCCGCCGACCTGCCCGGCCTGCCCGCACCCACCCGGGAGGCCCTGCTCCTGGTGGCCGCGGCGGGCACGGCGGACCTGACGGACCTGGTCCGTGCCGCCCCGGCGCTGGACGTCGTCCGGGCGCTGGACCCGGCCGAGCGCGTCGGCCTGGTGCGGGTGGAGAGCGGCCGAGTGCTGCTACGTCACCCGCTGGTCCGCTCGGCCGTCTACCACGCGGCCTCCTTCCAGGAGCGCCGGCAGGCCCATCTCACGCTGGCCGCCGCGCTGGCCGAGGAGCCGGACCGCCGCGCCTGGCAACTGGCCGCCGCGGCGACCGGTCAGGACGCGGAGGTCGCCGACGCCCTGGCCGAGAGCGCCGAACGCGCCCGTGGCCGGGGCGGTTACGCGGCCGCCGCGACCGCGCTGGAACGCGCGGCCGAGCTGACCCCGGCACCGGAGCTGCGTGCCCGGCGCCTGTTGACGGCCGCGCAGTCGGCCATGTTCGCCGGTCACCCGCAGTGGGTCGGCGAGATGAGCGGCCGGGTCGGCGATCTGACCGAGGATCCCCGGCTGCGTGCCGAGGCCTCGCTGCTGGGCGGCTGGGCCCTCGGGGTCACACTCCGCCACAAGGACGCGCTGGCCCTCCTGCTGGGCGTCGCCGAATCCGCCGCCGCCTCGGCCCCGGACCTGGCCCTCGGCGCGCTGAGCACCGCCGCGACATCCGTCTACAACTCCGGGGCGTCCTACTACCGCACGGAACTCCGCCGGATCAGCGCCCTGATCGACGAGGACGGCCATCCCGCCGACTGCGCCTGGGCCCAGGCCGTCATCGACCCCCATCGCGAACGGCCGCGTCTCATGAGGCTCCTGGAGGACGGACTGGCCGCCCTGGCACAGGAGGAATCCCTCGGGAACCTCACGGCGCTGGGCGGCACGGCCTGGATCCTGGACGAGACCGAGCAGGCCGTACGCCTCCTCGGCCGGACCATGGACCTCCTGCGGCGCGCCGGCAGCGCGGGCACGAACGCGACCGTGGCCCAGGCGCTCGCCCTCACCCTGTTCGAGAACGGCTCGTGGACGGCGGCCGAGGACGCCGCGGACGAGGCGTTCTGGATGGCGACGGAGGCAGGCGCCGACAACGTGACCGTGGGCGCCCGCGTCCTGCGGGCCACGCTGCGCGCGCTGCGCGGCGACCACGCGGCGGCGCGGACGCGGGCGACGGAGGCCGTACGGGGCGTGGACCTGCGCAGGTCCCTGAGCCTTCAGGTCCGCCACCGGCACGCCGTGGGCATGGCCGCGTTCGTGGCCGGCGACCACGCCGACGCCTACGAGCAGCTGCGCGCGACCTTCACCCGGGACTTCCGCCCCGTCCCCGTCCACTACCACGCCTCCCTCTACTACCTGGGTGACCTGGCCGCCGCGGCGGTCCGCGCCGGGCGGGCGGACGACGCGCGCACGGTGGTGGACGCCGTGGTGCACGGCCTGAAACCCGACCCCTCCCCCAGGCTGGCCGCCGTACTCCACCGGGCCACCGCGCTGCTGGCCGGCACCGGCGACGCCGAACACCACTTCCGCGCCGCCCTCGCCGACCCCGCCACCGACTGCTGGCCCTTCGAAAAGGCCCTCACCCACCTCGACTTCGGCGAGTGGCTGCGCCGGCGCCGGCGCAGCGCCGAGGCCCGCCCGCACCTCAACGCGGCACTGGAGTGCTTCCAACGCCTCGACGCCCGCCCCTGGACCGAACGCACGGCGGCGGAACTGCGGGCGGCGGGGGCGGCGACGGCCACCGCTCCCGCCGGCGAACTGACCCCTCAGGAACGCCAGATCGCCGAACTGGCCGCCCAGGGCCTGACCAACCGCGACATCGCGGCCCGCCTCTACCTCTCCCCCCGTACGGTCGGCTACCACCTGCACAAGGTCTTCCCCAAACTCGGCATCACGGCCAGGGCACAACTCCGCGACGCCCTCATGCAGGAGGGGCGGGAGTGACCGGGCGCCGGGGCCGTACCACGGTCCCGGCCAGGTATGCGGGGGCGGCTCACGCCACGTGAAGTGCGGTCCGCCCCTTCGGCGACCCCTTCGGCCGTGCGACCGTCTTCGGCTCGGCGCCGCGACGACGTGGTGGCCGTCGCCGATGACATCCGCCGCTCAGGCGGCCCCCGTCAGCCCATGCTGTCGGATTCTGACCATGCCTCGTCGCGATTGCGCCGCTTTCCTCGATGACTCGGCTCATAGGTTGAGAGCGCGGCGCGGGGACTGCCGTTCGTCGCTCAGGGCGACGTCGCCGCCGTGATCCTCACCCGGTCGACCGGCCGCCGGAGAAACCGGCGACCCGACCGGTCCCGAACCCACGTGCCACATCCCACGCCCCCTCGGCGAGGCGGCCGTCGTCCGCCCGAAGGCCAGGGCCGCTCCGCCCGCTTCACCCACCGACAGGCAGGAAGGCACGACCATGACCGAGACGCGAGCAGCGGTGGTCCGCCCGGGCACGGGGACGTTCGGCTGGGAGGAGGTCCGGCTGCAGGACCCCCGGCCGGACGAGGTCCTGGTACGCATCGTGGCCGCGGGCATCTGCCATACCGACCTCGCCGTCCGGGACGAGAAGCTCCACACCCCACTGCCCGCCGTCCTCGGCCACGAGGGAGCCGGTGTCGTGGAAGCGGTCGGCTCCGACGTCACCCGGGTCGGCGCCGGTGACAAGGTGCTGCTGTCGTTCAGTTCCTGCGGCCGGTGCGGTGCCTGCGAGCACGGTCATCCCGGCTACTGCGACACGTTCATCGCACGCAATTTCGCCGGCGCCCGGCCCGACGGCAGTACGCCGATCCACGGCGTCGACGGCACCCCGCTGGGCGGACGCTTCTTCGGCCAGTCCTCGTTCGCCCACCACGCCGTGGTCGACGAGCGCAGTGTCGTACCGGTCGAGGCCGCCGACGAGGACGAGTTGGCGCTGCTCGCACCCATCGGCTGCGGAATACAGACCGGCGCGGGCGCCGTACTCAACGAACTGCGCCCCGGCCCGGGAGACACGGTGGCCGTCTTCGGCGCGGGGGCGGTGGGTCTGTCCGCGGTCATGGCAGCCGCGCTGACCTCGGCCGCCCGCGTCATCGCCGTGGACATCGTGCCCTCGCGCCTCGACCTCGCCCGTGAGTTGGGGGCGACCGATGTGGTCAACGGCAAGGAGGAGGACGTCGCCGCCCGGCTGACGGAGATCACGGCGGGCCGGGGCGTGACCCATGCGCTGGAGAGCAGTGGCGTTCCCGCTCTGCTGCGGCAGGCCACGGACTCGCTCGCCGTTCGGGGGACCGTGGCCGTGGTCGGGGCTCCGCCGGTCGCCACCGACGGCACCTTCGACGTCAACTTCCTGCTCAATGGCCGCGTCGTCCGGGGTGTCACCGAGGGCGACAGCGATCTGCTCGGCTTCGTACCGTCCCTGGTCGGGCTTTACCGTGCGGGGCGCCTGCCGTTCGACCGGATGATCCGCTTCTACCCGCCTGACCGGATCAACGATGCCGCCGCCGACGCGGCCCGCGGCAAAGTGGTGAAGCCGGTGCTGCGCATCCCCAGCTGACGACGCTGCGCGGCGCCCCGGGACGGCTCCGGCCTCCGCCGCACTGGGCTGCTTCCCGCCCACCGAATGTCGCCTTCTGACCATAAGAAGTCAGGATACGAACCGACAGGCCCGGCAGTGGCGACTTAGTTTGAACACATCGCATCCGGCTGCCGACGTCGTCATCGGCAGGTTTGTCTCCGGCCTTTCCCCGATCAAGGAACCGAAAATGTTGGATCGTCGCTCTCTCCTGCGCAACACCAGTGCGGCCACGCTCGGTGCGCTGACCCTGACCGCGGTCGCCGGCGGTACGGACCTGGCGGCCGCGGCCGAACGCCACCCGGACCTGCTCGGCGACCCGGCCTCGACCCCGGAGGCGGAGTCGCTGTGGCCCGCACACCTCACCGCCGTCGAGTGCCGCAATCTCAAGACCTTCGACGAGCTCGACTTCCAGGTCTACTCCGGCCAGGAGTGGGACCGCCTCGGTGAGAGCCACGCCCGGAACATCCGTGTGCACTGGCCCGACGGCCACTACACGGACGGCATCGAGCGTCATCTCGCCGATCTGAAGGCGCAGTTCGTCTGGGCGCCGGACACCCGTGTCAGCGAACACCCGCTCCGCATCGCCAAGGGCGAACTGACCGCGGTCACCGGAGTGCTGAGGGGCACGTTCTCCAGGCCCATGCCGGACGGGACGGGCGGTTTCGTCCAGCCGACGGGCAAGAGCTTCGCGATCAACATGGTCACCGTCGGGCTCTGGAACAAGCACGGTGTCATGGACGAGGAGTTCCTCTTCTGGGACAACCAGACCTTCAACCAGCAGATCGGGCTCGCCTGACTCCCCGCAGAACACTTCCGCGATGTCCGTTCCGGAACCTTCCACGACCATCTCGGCGGAGCCTGCTGCCATGGCCAACTCGCTGTTCCCGTCCCACGGCTTCGCCGAGCGGAGCGTCCCGCCCCCGGCGCTTCCGCCGGCCGCCTACCGCGAGGCGATCGCCCTCGACGAGCCGTTCCGTCCGTCGGCGGCCCCGGCGCCCGCCGACCGGCTGGACGACCGCGTGCGTGCCGCGCTGCGCATGCTCAGCGGCGACCCGGCCGTGGTCCAGCTCGGCCTGCACGCCGGTTCCCTGCTCGATCTCGGCGCCACCGACTCAGCCACCACCCGGCGGCTGCTGCGCGCCCTGCTGACGGTCCGTCCTCCCGGTCCGCTGCCCGACGACGCCACCAAGGTGCTCGACGCCGTACTCGGTGCGGAACGCCACCGGCGGCCCACCATCGCGGTCCACCAACTGCCCACGATCGAGCAGGAGTTGCCCCGAAGCTCCTTCCGGGCCGTCCGACACACCACGCTGTGGCGGGGGGACATCACCACGCTCGCCGCGGACGCGATCGTCAATGCCGCGAACAGCGCCCTGCTCGGCTGCTTCCAACCGCTGCATCCCTGCATCGACAACGCCATCCACAACGCCGCAGGACCTCGGCTGCGGGACGACTGCGAGACCGTCATGAGTCTGCAGGGTGCCCCCGAGCCGACGGGAACCGCCAAGATCACCCGGGGGTATCACCTGCCCGCCCGTTACGTCCTGCACACCGTCGGCCCGATCACCGACGGCAGGCCCCGTACCGGTGACGCGGCGGCGCTGGCCTCCTCCTACCGGTCCTGCCTCGACCTCGCCGCCGAAGTGGAGACCGTCCGCACCCTGGCCTTCTGTGCCGTGAGCACCGGGGTCTTCGGGTACCCCAAGGACGAGGCCGCCCGGATCGCCCTGAACACCGTCGCCGACTGGCTCGACGCGTACCCCGACCGGTTCGACCGGATCGTGTTCACCGTGTTCGACGCCGACGACGAGTCGGCCTACCGAAGAGCACTCGGCACAGCCGTGTGACCCGCGCCCTGACGGGTTGTCGGCCGCGACTTGGCCTCCCCGGCCGCCCGCGACTGCCCCGTACCTCCCGTACCGAAGGACACTCCCCATGCCCCTCATCCGCGACATGCTGATCGACGGCAAGGACGTACCCGCGCTCTCCGGCCGTACCAGCACGGACATCGACCCCTACACGGGCGAGGTGTACGCGACCGTTCCCGCGGCCGGCCCGGAGGACGTGACGCGTGCCGTGGACGCCGCCGACGCGGCTTTCGCACAGTGGGCCGCTCTTGCCCCGTTCGTCCGCCGGGCGATCTTCCTGAAAGCCGCCGACCTGCTGGAGTCCAGGACCGGGCAGGTCGTCGAGACCATGGCCCGCGAGGCGGGCGGAACGCGTCCCTGGGCGCACTTCAACGCGCGCCTGGGGGCCGACATCCTGCGCGAGGCCGCCGCCGCGGTCACCGCGCCGCGCGGTGAGGTGCTCAGCGCCCAGGAGGAGGGCGTACTGGGGCTCGCCGTACGCGAACCACTCGGCGTGGTGGCGGCGTTCGCGCCGTGGAACGCTCCGGTCATCCTCGGGGTGCGGGCCGTCGCGGGTCCCCTGGCCGCGGGCAACACGGTGGTCGTCAAGCCGAGCGAGGACGCGCCCATCGCCTGCGGGCTGCTCATCGCCGACGTGCTCCGCGAGGCGGGTCTGCCCGACGGCGTTCTCAACGTCGTGACCAACGACCGCGAGGACGCCGCCCTGATCGCGGAGACGCTGATCGCGGATCCCCGGGTGCGTGCCGTGAACTTCACCGGCTCCACGCACGTCGGCCGCATCATCGGCAGGCACGCGGCCGACCATGTGAAACCGGCTGTCCTCGAACTGGGCGGCAAGAACGCGGTGATCGTCCTCGACGACGCCGACGTCGACTACGCCGTCGACGCCGTCACCTTCAGCGTGTTCATGAACTCGGGCCAGATCTGCATGTCGGCCGACCGCGTCCTGGTGCACGCCTCGCTCGCCGAGGAGTTCAAGGAGAAGTTCACCGCGAAGGTCGCCGCGCTCCGGGCCGGTGACCCCGGCCACCCGGAAACGGTCGTGGGCCCGCTGGTCAGCGCGTCCGCCGCGGAGCGCGTAGCCGGTCTGGTCCGGGACGCGGTCGCGGAGGGCGCCACCGTGCTCACGGGCGGCGGCCGGCCGGAGGGTGCCGTGCATCCGGCGACCGTGCTCACCGACGTGCCCAGGCGCGCCGAGCTCTCCTACGCGGAGGCCTTCGGCCCGTTGTGCGTGGTCGGGACATTCTCCGACGACGACACCGCCGTAGCGCTCGCGAACGACACCGACAACGGTCTGACCTGCGGCATCATCACCGAGAACGCGACACACGGCCTGATCGTCGCCCGAGGCGTCCGCACCGGGATCGTGCACATCAACGACCAGTCCGTGGCCGACGAGCCGCAGGCGCCCTTCGGTGGCGTCAAGGCGTCCGGTTACGGCCGGTTCGGCGGTCGGTGGGGCATCGAGGCCTTCTCCAACACCCGTTGGGTGACCATCGCCACCCAGCAGGCCCGCTATCCGTTCTGACCGCCCGTCGGTTCATGAGGGGCCCGGCGCCCTCGGACCTCGTCGCGGAAGTCGATCGGGGACCGGCCGACCCGGTGCAGGAAGTACTTGTTGAACTGGGAGGGATTCACGAAGCCGAGTTGGTCGGAGATCCGGGCGGCGGTCTGGTCGCTGTGCGCCAGCAGCCGTTTGGCCTCCAGTACGACGCGGCGGTCGACGAACTCCTTCGCGCTCAGCCCGACGCTGTTCAGCGTGGCCCGGGCCAGCGTGCGTGCCGAATAGCCGAGCATCCGGGCGTAGTCCTCCACGCGGCGGGTGCGGGTGAAGTGCTGCTCGACGACGTCACGGAAACGCAGATAGATCTCGTCCGGTTCCGGCGTGGGGCTGTCGGCCGGCACCGTCAGGTGGGCCAGACGCAGCACCAGAACCGCCAGCAGGTGGCGCAGGGCCGCCATGTGCACTTCCAGCGGCAGGTGACCGAGCGCCTGGAACTCGTGCCTCAGGTGGTCGGCGGCCAGGTCCAGTGCCCGCGCTTCGTCGGCGACCGGGGTACTGACGACGGGAACGTACGGGTCGTCGACGCGAGCGGCCGTCGCGGTGGCGGCGTCGAGCATGTCCTGCTGGAACAGGATCAGCGTGCCCTGCGCCTTCGTGAGGTCCCCCCACTGCTGCACCCGTCCGGGGCGGACCCACAGCCAGGAACCCGGCCGGAGGGTGTAGCCGGTGAAGTCCACGGTCTGCCGGAGTTCGCCCGAGGCGAGGGTGAGCAGTTGGTGGAAGCCGGGACGCTGGGGCCGGGCGAGGGCGGGCTGCGACACGCGATGTCGCAGCTCGGCCAGCGACATGACCTCGGCACCCGTGGGCGTACCCGCGGGCGCGGTGAAGGGAAGCTCGGGGATCTCCCGCGAGGCAGTGTGTCGGTTTTTGACCATCATCAGTCATCAGGTTAACCGGAAGGACCCCAGGCATCGTGAGTTCCACGAGCAACACCCACACCTCCGCACCGCAGGCGGTCGAGACGCTGCGTTCCTGGCTGGGAGAGGCCGACCGGGTCCTGGTCGCGGCCGGAGCGGGTCTCAGCGCTGCCGCCGGCTTCGACTACGGCGACGCCGAACGTTTCAAGGAGCTGCTGCCGGCGCTGTACCGGCTGGGGCTGCGGTCGCGTTACTTGCTGGGCGCCCCGCTGCCCGCGGACATGATGTGGGGCTACTGGGCCGTCCACATCGACGACATCCGCCACAGTCCGGGCCCCAACCCGCTCTACCGGCGGCTGCGGGCACTGGTCGGTGACCGCGACCACTGGGTCATGACGTCGAACGTCGACGCACTCTTCGTCCGCAACGGCTTCGCCGCGGACCGGATCTTCACCCCCCAGGGCGACTACGGCCGACTCCAGTGCACGGTGCCCTGCACGCGCGAGACCTGGGCCGGCAAGCCGTACTTCGACCGGATCCTCGCGGTGTACGACCGTGAGAGCGGCCGGGTGACCGACCCGGCCGTGCTGCCGCGGTGCCCCCGCTGCGGTGCCGCCGTCTTCCCCAATGTCCGGGTCGGCCCCGAATTCGTCGACGACTCCTACCTCCCCGCCGGGCAGCACCTGGTCCGCTGGCTCGACCGGGCGCCCGCGGACGGCAGACTGCTCGTTCTGGAGATCGGCGCCGGCTTCAACACCCCGGGCGTGATCCGCCGGCCGATGGAGAACCTGGTACGCGACACCCGGCAGGCCCGGCTCGTGCGGGTGAACCCCGATCATCCCGACGTCCCCGCCGACCTCGGCGATCGCGCGCTGTCCCTGCCCTTCGGGGCCGGTCGCCTCCTTGACGCACTCGTCCCCTGAAGGACGGGGCCGCCGAGGAGGAGAGAGCGGTGACCGGTGCCGAGCTCGCGCCCTGGCGGCCGGAGGGGTGACGGCCGGTCAGCGCTGGGTGTCGCGGAAGGTGCCCGGGGTCAGGCCGGTCTCCCGGGTGAAGAACTTGCTGAAGTTGGTGGGTTCGGAGAAGCCGAGCCGGGCGCTGACGGCGGCGACGGGCAGGTCGGTGTGGGCGAGCAGACGTTTCGCCTCCAGCATGACCCGGGCGTCGATGAGTTGCCTCGCGGTGCGACCGGTGGCCCGCTGACAGGCGCGGTTGAGGGTCTTGAGGGAATAGCCGAGCCGGGCCGCGTATTCGTGGGCCTGGCGCAGGACCGCGAAGGATCGCTCCAGCTCATGCCGGAAAAGACGGTACGGCTCCTCCGTGACCGCCTGTGCGCGGCCGTCGGAGGCAGGGAGACGGGCGATGCGCAGCAGCAGGGCCGCGAGCAGCTGACGCAGCAGTTCCTTCGTGATCTCGGGGTCCTGCTCGGGGAGGTCGGTGTACTCGGCGGCGAGGTCGGCCAGGGCACGGCGGAGGCGGTCGTGGTCGGCCGGGCCGAGTGGCCAGTGGGCCGGGCCGAACGCGTCGTCCGTCACGCGGGCGGTCGCGGGAGACCGGGGCGGGAAGTCCGGGGTGAACAGTACGACGGTGGCGTCCAGGTCCGCCGGGGCGTTGCCGGACGTCGTCGGCAGGCGCTGTACCTGACCGGGCCGGATGTACAGCAGCGTGCCCGGCCGAAGCGGCACGTCGACGAAGTCGACCATTCCGGTCGCCTCGCCTCCGTGGACCAGGGTGAGGTGATGGAAGTCGAGCCGGTGCACACGCCTGAACTCCTCGCCCGGCAGTCGGCGAGCGAGGTCCGTGAAGGTGAGCGCCTCCATCCGCAGATCCGGCCGGGCCGGGTTGCGGTAACCCCGCTCGATCACCGGTGCTTGTCCCGTTTCGACCATAGCCATGCCTGACTCTACCGTGTGCCCGCGCGGGCCGGCCGCGAGAGTGGATGCAGTCCGGCGGGCAAGGTGTCGCCGGAAAGCGCAGATAGGAGAGGTGCCATGAGCAACAAGGAGATCGTCCTCAAGGCGGCCGGTGAGCTGTTCGGGGACAAGGACCCGAGCGCGGTGGACCGCTGGGTGGCCGCCGACTACCGTCAGCACAGCAGCCTCGCGGCGGACGGCCCGGAGGCGCTGCGGCAGTTGGTGGCCGGCCTGCCGGACGGCTTCCGCTACGAGGGCGCCCGGGTGATCGCCGACGGCGACCTGGTCGCGCTGCACGGCACGTACCACGGCTTCGGCCCCGAGCCCCTGGTCGCCTTCGACCTGTTCCGCGTGGACGCCGACGGCAGGCTCGCCGAGCACTGGGACGCGCTGACGCCGGTCGTGACGGCGACCGCTTCCGGCCGCTCGCAGACCGACGGCCCGGCCGAGCCGGCCGCCCCGGAGCGGACCGAGGCCAACCGCGAGCTGGTCGCCGAGTTCGCGGAGAAGGTCCTCAAGGGCGCCGACTACTCGGTGCTCACCGCCTACATCTCCACCGAGACCTACCGCCAGCACAACCCGGAGGCGGCCGACGGCCTGGACGGCTTCGGCGCCGCCGCGGCCAAGTGGGCCGCGCAGGGCAAGAACCTGGTCTACAAGAACATCCACAAGGTCGTGGCCGAGGGCGACCTCGTGCTCCTGCAGTCGGAGGGCGAGTTCGGAGTGCCGGTCGCCTACTGGGACCTGTTCCGTGTCGTTGACGGCAAGATAGTCGAGCACTGGGACGTCATCGCTCCCGTCCCGGCCGAACTGCCGCACTCCAACGGCCTGTTCTGAGACGCCATCCGCTTGTCGATCGCGGGGTCGGCCTGGTCGAAAAGAGTTCCTGACCGGGCCGTCGCGCGCGAGCCGGCGCCTGGCAGCAGGGCCTCTTGGCAGCTCGGGGGCGCGATCCCGACCGAGTATCGGGAGGCCACGTTGCTGCAGTCTTTCGTGTCCGCGTGCAGAGGAGTCCAATTCGCCGAAGGGCACGTCGTCCACCTGACCGTCGGGCGGCGACCCGGGTTTCTTCACGGGGACCTTCCCCTTCGCCCTGCTCTCGGTACAGCGCCGAGTCGACCTCATCGAACTCGAAGAGTTCGGCGACCTCTCCCACCGGGTTCAGCCCGCACGCCTCCACACGGACACGGACCTGTCCCGGGCCGGGTTCGGGGACCGGCAGGTCGGCCGGGCGGAGGGTGTCACCGGCTATCGCACAGCTGTCACCAACCAGGCGGACCCTCTGGACCCTGAAGGCGCTGACCTGCTGTTTCGTGCGCGCGCTGGGCCGGCTGGACGCCCTCGGCCGGTCGTTACGACCTGTGCCACGTGGGACCGTCCCGTCAGAGCGCTTGGCCACCGCCTGCGGCCACCGGACATCGCCCTGCGGTAGCCAGCGTGCAGGGCAGTGTTGGCCAACGGTGCCACTGCCCAGCCGGAAGTCCGAGCAGTTGCCGCAGAGCCCGACCGTTGCCTACCGCCAGGCGGCCGCCCCGCGCAAACCAAGATCCGGACCATTCCCGGGCCAGCGACTCCGACGAGTTGCCCATAGCCGCCATGCGCGCAGGTCAGCGATTACGTTGCCGCTGTACCACCAGCAGACGAAGAATCTTCTGGCGTCTTACTCGCCAAAGAAGCTGGGCTTCTTCCAGGAACAGCACAAAGGGCGCCTGAACAGGCAAGACGCCTGACAGACGTCCTTCTCGTCATTCGGTGCAGCTCTATCGCGAATTGCTCACCCTCGGCTGCACCGGCGGATATCACGTCCTGAACCGCTACGCGGCGACCATCCGGAAGGGCACCGCGATCCCAACCAGGGCAACGACCCCCATCCCTCGCCACATCACCTCATGGATCATGCGCCCACAGGAGACACTCAGCCCCTCGGACAAGGCACGACTGGAAACCGCACAGGGCGCCTGCCCGGAGAACGCTTCGGCCTGCGAACTCGCACGAGAGTTCACAGACATGCTCCGACACCGCCGCAGCCACCTGGCGAATCAAAACAGTCGAGAGGCAGATGTACGGCCGAGCCTCGTTCACTCTTCTCAGAGCCCGCATCCTCCTCCAGCCATAGTCATCACGGAAGCGCGGTCACAACCCGCCCCGGTTGGCCATTCTGAGCGTCGTAGTTGGCCGCTGCGGGAGCTGTAGGGACGCCTGTGAGGCATCCTCGGTCACGCACCGTTGGGCACGAGTACGGTGACGAGAGCGGTCGCGAAGGGCGACGCAACGCTCAGCACAGCAATTGGGTTCCTCAAGAACCTGGCGTCCACATGGAGCTGCGCTTCCATCCGGGACCTGGCTGCGAAGAGGTCCTCGCCAAGGAGCCCTGAATCGGGTGCGGGCAGTGCCCGCTCGACGAGCGTGAACGCCCGCGCTCGCCAGGCAAGGACGAGAGGGAGCTGAACCGCCACCAGGACGGCGGTGAAGAAAGCGCCGTACCCCAGGACAAAGACCGGCGGGAAGTCGGCCGGCTCGACCGCCCCCGAACCGATGAGCCCGAGACGCAGGGCTCCAGTGTTGAACGCGGACGTCGACACGATCAGGGACAGTGCGAGTCCACTTCGTTCGATGACCCGCCACACGGCCATGACGTCGGCGACGGCGGCGGCTATGACCGCAGGATCTGCCGCACCATCCGAGGGCGTCTCCCGCTCCGCCGCCTCGCGCACCCTCTCCTGTGCCAGCCAGACCGAGACCACCCACGGAGCCGCGGCCGCTGCGCCGACCGCGGTGAGCAAACCGATCACGGTCGCGAAGTGCCTGATCGGCACGTCGAAGGAATTGCCTTGAGTGACCCCGCCGAGCATTGCGCTCGCGGCCAGCATGAGAACGGCGTACGACGCGAGCGACGCCAACCACCACCTTCGCCCTCGCCGCCACGATGCGGGCAGAGCCCGGACAGCCGCGATGCCCCGGCCAAGGAGAGCGATCCAGACGGCGAACGAAAAGGTCGCCATGGCCGCCCAGGACCGAAAACCGTGGTCGACGAAGGCGTCATCGCGAGAGTTGAGACGCCCGAAAAGCAGCAGGCCATGGAAGACCAACGCCGCGAGGAGCACGAACACCATGGCGCGTGCCGCCGGAGAAGCCCACCACCTGCCAACGTCATCCCTGATCGCCACCATGCCCCCGTAGCTCCGCCGACCGATCCCCCGATTGTGCTGAACGTGACCGCGCCAGTGAAGGCTTCACCCGCGTGCCATGAGCCTGAATGGGTCCTCCCACGGGTCACGCGGCTGCCGCTGGCGGAATGTACCGACCCCCGCTCGCTGCCGGCGTCGCACGAGGTGCTGAGCACCGCAGCAGCCAACTGAAGAACCGAATGGCCGACTGAGAGGCCACCGCCCGCCGGCAAGTCGTGCAACTCGCCGCTGCTGTGGACGCAGGTGCCGGTACCGACGTCGGCGGACGAACACCCTCCCCTGCCCGACATCGCCGCATTGCTCACCGACCAGACGAGTGCCTGCAGCGCTGCACGCGACGCCATCGCCGCCGGCGGCGAAGTCATCTTCTGGGACGGGCCGGTCCCCGCTTCACAGCACGTCGGCGTCTTCCGGATACGCCTGAGGAGCATCGAAAGGCACGGAGACACGGCGCTCGGCCTCGACGAATCCATTCAGATCCTCAGGCAGCACGGCGACGAGCCGGTGCGCACCGGGTGCGTCACAAGCCGGTCCGTCACCTCCACGCTGTTCCTCAATGCGGACGCGACACAGCTACTGGCCTGCGGGGGCGTCAAACGCGAAGCGCCGAAGGAGCCGTGACGGCGGCGACACCGGTGTAAATCCCCACGCCGAGCGGCCCCACGCTCGTTACTCTGCCGCTCATGCCCAGCGCCACAAGCCCCGCAGACACCATGTTCCAGCGCCTCTTGTGCTGCATATGCGGCCAGAGCACCGCCGACGCCGACGACTACGTACTCCTCGGAATCAGCGCCCCCGGCATCCCTACCGAGCAGTGGCTCGGCGCACACGCCGAACACCTCAACAGCGTCCTCGCCCGCGGCTTCTCGGTCGAGGTGCACAAGATGTAGCCCCGGGCGTGCGGCGGCCACGAGCAGCCCACGCGAGGCCCGCCTGACTGATCGAGCGACCAGATGACATCTGTCTCGACCAGTCGCAGCAAGGTGCGAAGACGCCCTGGATCACCCGGCAAGTCATCGACAGGTGCCAGAGCGTTTCTTCAGGTGGGCCCGCGCGGTTAGGAGCGTGACGTGCCGGCGCTGGTGCGCCCTCCTCTCGAGAGCAGGCAGCAATGCGATCCAGGATTTGGCCCCTCGTACTCACCGTTATCGCCCTGATCGGGCCCGGCGCCATGGCGCCTCCCGCGTCCGCGTCTGCAGCCGGATCGGGGGTTGAGTTCGTCTACTCTGCGCCCGAGATCTCCGAACAAGGCGACACCGTCACCTGGGATTGGACCGTCACCAACCGCGGAGACGCGGGCATCCGCAACATCGTGATGACCCACACGATCACACCGAAGCTGACGGTCACTCAGGCGAGCGCAGGCTGTGAAATCGGTGCTGCGGCCACCAAGTGCAGGTACGGAAACATGGCCGCCGGCGGCAAGGTGACGGGCACACTCGTTGCCCGGTTGCCGGATGAGGTCTCCGGCAACGTAGAGATTCGCGGCCGCCTGACCTGGGAAAGCTCTTCACCCGACGCGTCTCGGTAAATCACCAGAACAGGTACCCGCCACCGACGAGGCCCTGTGGTCGTAGGTCACCCGGCCCGCTCCCGTGTCCCGGACTGCGACCGCTGCCGTTGGACCGGGCGTGATCAAGAAGACGGCCGCGGTGGTGACCCTGGACGAGGCCGTGGGCGGTGCGGTGGTCCGCAAGGGTTGTGAGCTCGGCGGCGGCGCGGCGCTTCCAGCAGCTGTGCGGGAATGCCCTCGCCCCGCATCCGGGCCACACCCAGCGTGAACGGGGCGATGTTGCCGCGGCCGGGCGGGGGCCGGGAATGCCGTCGCCCTCTCGCCCGGTGTCCTGCAGGGCGAACCGTTTCCAGTCCACGCCGAGCGCGACCCCACGTACATGGCTCGCCGCCGTATCCATCCCCGGCCCAAGCGCCGCCGCTCGCGAGAGCACGACGAGAGCGGCTGAGCCCCGACGCGGCCGGGTGAGAGGGTGTCCGCATGACAGATCCACCGGTGACCGGCGGCGGCCCGGTGCGCACCCGCCTTATGGCGGGCGGGGCGGCCGGGCTGACAGTTGCCGCGGGGCTTGGGGCCAGGGCCGGGATGGAAGGAGACATCGCCAAGTACGCCGGGGACGCGCTCTACACCACCCTCATCTACGCCCTTGTCGTCCTGGTCACGCCCCGGGCGAAGCCCCTGACGGCTGCCGGAGTCGCGCTGGGGATCAGCTGGGCGGTCGAGTTCCTCCAGCTCAGCACGGTGCCCGCGGAGCTGTCCCGGCGGAGCGTCGTCGCCCGCCTCGTTCTGGGCTCCACATTCCACACGCCCGACCTGTTCTGGTACGCCGCCGGAGCCGCGCTCGGCTGGTTCGTCCACGCCGCAGGTCGAGGTCAACCAGCGAAGCGGCGCACATAGCGCCGCTGCAGGGGTCGCGCACCGTACTTGCTCTGACCGCTTCACCCGGCGCCCGGGCCCACTACGACCGTCATGGACAGGCCGGTGACCGGCACACCCCAGCCCAGCGAAGCCTCTTCAACCGCATGATCGGCTGCCCGCACCACTGTCTCACCGCCGCACCGGATGTCCGGCGGAACAAGCACACCGCCGATATTCGCTTGCACACCCTCGTCACACGGGCCAACGTCGCCTGACACCTGTTGAAGGCAGAGAAGATGACCACGCAGACCCTCCCCATCGACCACGAACTCATCGAGGCCGCAGCGCATGTCGCCCGCACTCGCTGTCGGGGCGACAACCACACCATGGCGGCCGCGGCCCGCGCCCGGGACGGCCGGATCGTCACCGCGGTGAACGCCTACCACTTCACCGGAGGCCCCTGCGCCGAACTGGTCCTCATCGGCGCGGCAGCCGCCCAGGGCACCTACGACCTGGACACGATCGTCGCCGTGGGCGACCGCGACCGAGGGGTTGTCCCCCCGTGCGGCCGCTGCCGGCAGGTCCTTCTCGACTACTTCCCCGCCCTCAAGGTCATCGTCGGCGAAGACAACCGCATCCGAACCGTCCTCATCACCGACTTGCTCCCCGAAAGCTACATCTGGGCCGACCACCAACTCGACGCCGAGTAACCGCGCCACTCAGCGCAAGCTGGAACCGCCCGCCGACAACAGGACGAACGTTGCCTGATGCGGCACTGGAGCTCTGTGCCACTGCGTGGACTCCGAGTGAGTCCGTCCCGGGCCGACCACGGACCAAAAGGTGCCTCTCAAGCAACGGCATTGTGTCCCAGGTCTCCAGGTGTCCACGATCAAGAGAAGGCGTCAAACGGCCGCTCCCAGCCTGTATGAACAGCGCTCCGCGGAGAGCGCCCTGTTAACGGCTCATACCAGTCGAGGTGTCTACGGCGGAGTCTTGCCCTCCCGCAGAGAACCCTTCGCCCCACGGGGCCGTACCACCCATGAACGCCCGTCCGGTCGGCCCGAGGACGACCGGATACAGTGCACGACACGGCAGCCTGGTCAGAGAGGGGAAGCGTGACCGACACCAGCGACACCCGATCCGCCGACAGCGAAGTGCGAGCTCCGCAGCGGAGCCGACTGCTCCGCCTAATGCGGTACATCCCCCTGATCGCCCCCGTCCTGCTGTGGGTCGTGCCCTGCTGGGTGCTCCTGTACACCGGCCAGCACTGGCCGCTGCCCGTCACACTGGCCGGCACCGCCCTGTTCGCCCTCGGCCTCCTCGGTATGCCGCTCGCGATGATGCGCGGCCACGGCCGGCGCCAGCAGGACCGGGCGGCGATCGTCGGAGACACCCTGCTGGGCACCAGCTGGGTCCTGTTCACCTGGTCCGTTCTGCTCGGCGTCCTCCTGCGGCTCGCCCTGACCGTGGCCGGCGTCGGCCAGAGCCAGGACCGGGCCCGAATCGTCACGTGGGCCGTCCTCGGCGTAGCCGCCGTGCTGCTCGCCTGGGGATACGCCGAAGCCCGCCGTGTGCCGCGCGTGCGCCGACTCGACGTGCAACTCCCGCGGCTGGGTGCCGGGCTGGACGGCCTCCGCGTCGTCCTCATCACCGACACCCACTACGGCCCCCTCGATCGCGCTCGCTGGTCGACACGGGTCTGCGAGACGGTGAACACCCTGGAAGCCGACCTGGTCTGCCACACCGGCGACATCGCGGACGGCACCGCCGAACGCCGCCGCGCCCAGGCCGTCCCGCTCGGTACCGTGCGGGCCACCCGGGCCCGGGTCTACGTCACCGGCAACCACGAGTACTACAGCGAGGCCCAGGGCTGGGTCGACCTCATGGACGAACTGGGCTGGGAGCCACTGCGCAACAGCCACCTGCTGCTCGAACGCGGAGGCGACACCCTCGTGGTCGCCGGCGTGGACGACGTCACCGCCGAGTCCTCCGGCCTGGCAGGCCACCGCGCCCACCTCGCAGGAGCCCTGCACGGCGCCGACCCCGACCTGCCCGTCCTGCTCCTGGCACACCAGCCCAAGTTCGTCGACCGGGCGGCAGCCGACGGCATCGACCTCCAGCTCTCCGGCCACACCCACGGCGGCCAGATCTGGCCCTTCCACCACCTGGTCCGCATCGACCAGCCCGCCCTCGCCGGCCTCAGCCAGCACGGCACCCGCACCCTCCTCTACACCAGCCGCGGCACCGGCTTCTGGGGCCCGCCGTTCCGCATCTTCGCCCCCAGCGAGATCACCCTGCTCGTGCTCCGATCCCCGAACCTGCCCACCTCGCCGTAGCGCTGGGCGGGCCAACACATCCGCTTGGAGCGGTCCACGAGCCGAGGGGCGTGGCGTCGGCAGATGACCAGGCCCGTCTCGCTGAGGACAAGATCCGGACCATTCCCGGGCCGACGGCTCCGACGGCTCCGACGGCTCCGACGAGCCATACGTGGCCACGCTTTACGCAGGTCAGCGACACGTGACGCAGCTCGGCGACAGCCCGCCAGGCTCTCCGTATGGCACTGGACGGCCGGTGAAGGCGTCGAGGAGAATGCGGTCCTCGAGCGGTTTCCGCAGCTCTGCTTTGACGTTCTGTTCGATCAGATCGGCGCTGCAGGGACCGCTCCGTGCTCCCGTGACGGAGGCGTAGAGTACGACATTCTCGTCCGTTTCCAGTGCTTTGACGACGGGGCCGTCGTCGCACGCTCCGTGAGTGGCCTTCACAGTGATGGATCGCCCGTCCGTTGCTGTTCCGGCAAACCCGGGGACACTCCTGAGGCCGCCTGCAGACCCTTGCCGAGCCTGTGCGATCGGAGACTGGGGAAGCTTTGACGGAGTGACGGCGACACGCTTGAGCGGCGTGTCGTAGCCCTCCAGCGTGAACAGCCAAGCGGGAACGGTGGCTGTTCCCCGGCTCGTGGTGATGGTCGTTCTGCCGAGCTTCGCCCCCGTCACGGTCAGCCGGGGGCCCTTACTGCGGTTGAGGGCGAACGACTGGTATGCCTTCTTCGCCCCCAGCAGCGGGCGGGCCAGAGCCCTCCCACTCGTCCATTCGACCTTCCCCTGCTCGGAGGTCGCGGCGGGCAAACTGCCCTGCAGCACGAAGTTCCTGGTCTCGTAAGCCCGCTCGTCCGCCTGACTGTGCCAACCGGAATCCGGCACCTGTACCGCGTCGGCCATGGGGTAGTACCCCTGACTCCATGCAGCGGCAGACGCGGACCCCCGCCAGGCAGCGGCGACTTGACGGGCGCGCTCCTCCTGCTTCTGCGGCGACTGACTGTTTGTCCGGCCATCGTCGGCTCGCGAACCGCCACCGCACCCGGCAAGGAGGCAGGCCCCCAGGAAGAGCACGAGAATCAGACCGAGAAGGCGCTTCGCTTGCATGCTCAAGACGTTCCCCCGGAATGTGGCCGACGACAGATTCCCTGCTGGAACATGGCGCGCACGGGCTTCTCGATTCCTGACGCCAGCCCCGTGTTCACATCTTCGACGCGGAGCGGGGCCATCGGGTTCGCCAGGGCCGTTCCACCGCTGAAGAGCGGCCCTCCACTGGCCCGTGAACAGCGCAGTTGCTCGCCTCGATCAGGTGGTTGGGAGTGACGCCGCCGAGGACCACGAACAGCTGACCGAGTTCGGCCGCGATTTCCGACCGTCCCAGCAGGGCTCCACGACGTTCACACGAATCCTCACTTGATCAAGTCCTCAAGCGGGTGGGGAAGTTCGGTGAGCACCCGGGACGGAAGCATTCTCGACAGGCGCGCTGGACGATGGACCGTGATCATCCCGGTTTGGCGGCCTGCGCGGATCCCGAGGCTGCGTGACACGACCCCTGATGATCAAGGTGTCTGCCGGCGGGGCAGGAAGAGCGCGAGAGAGTGCGCCGCACCGCAATGCCGGCTTTAGTGTCAGTGCACGGACTGGCTTTGCGTGCGGTCTCGGACGATGATCTTGCCGGTGTTCTGGCCGTGCAGCATTCCCAGGAACGCGTCGACGATGTGCTCGAACCCGTCAACGACCGTCTCGTCCAGAGCGAGCCGGCCGCTCTGCAGATGCGGTATCGCGAACTCGTACAACTCGTCCTGCATGTCACGGTAGTTGCTGACCAAGAAGCCCTCCATACGGATGCTCTTTCCCACGATGTCCGCGTAGTTGAAGCGTGGCGGTGACGCGTCGGGGGTGTTGTACTGGCTGATCGTGCCGATGCGGACGATGCGTCCGAACTCGCGCAACGCTCCTACTGCCGCCGCCAGTTGCCGGCCGCCGACGTTGTCGACGAACACGTCGATGCCGTCCGGCGCGGCCTTGCCGAGCAGTTCGGCGGCGGGCCCCTCGTGGTAGTCGAAGGCGGCGTCATAGCCGACCTTCCGCGTGAGATGGCCGGCCTTCGCCGCCGAACCTGCACTGCCCACGAGCCGTTTGGCGCCGAGCAGCCGCGCGAACCGCCCGGTCGCGGTGCCGACCCCGCCCGCGGCGGCCGACACGAACAGGTCCTCGCCCTGCTGGAGCCGGGCGATCCGGGTCAGGCCCACATAGGCGGTCAGACCGGTGCCGCCGAGGATGCTCAGGTATGCGGTCAGGGGCACCCCGTCGAAGCGGGGCAGCCGCCGGATCTCCTCGGGCGTGACCACTGAGTGCGTGCGCCAGCCCCGCCGGTGGAACACGATCTCGCCTTCGGCCAGCCGAGGCGTGCGCGAGGCGACGACCCGCCCGATGGTGCGCCCCTCCAGCGGTGCGCCGAGCGCGAAGCCGCCGGGCACGTCGTCCATCATCTCGCGGTGGTAGGGGTCGACGGACCAGTAGAGGTTTTCCACGAGCGCGCTGCCGGCTGCGGGTTCGGGAAGCGTGGACTCGATGAAGGCGAAGTGCTCGGCGGTGGGGAAGCCGTGGGGGCGGGCGGTCTGGTGCACGGTGAGCGTGGTCTCGTTCATGACCGGACCGTAGGGCGGGAATGCGCCTGGTGGGCAGCCGGTTCGGCTCATGTGACACGCCGTTCCATGAGCACTTCTCATACGTTGAGGTGAGCGCCCCGTGGCCCGCACGACCGAATCCGATCTCGCCCCGCACGAACTGCGCGTCCTGGTGGCGACCGCGGACACCGGCGGCTTCTCGGCCGCGGCCGAGACACTCGGTCTGACGCAGTCCGCGGTCTCCCACTCGGTTCGCGGCAGCGAGCGCAAGATCGGTGCCGTCCTCTTCGAACGCGGCCGCACCGGCGCCCGCCCCACGCCTGCCGGGGAGAAGGCCGTCGCGCACGCCCGCCACATCCTGCGCCTGCTGGACGTCCTGACCGCTGAGGCACGCGGTGCGGCCCGGCCCGACGCGGCGGAAGGACCGCTACGGATCGCGGCCTTCCGCAGCGCGGCCCTGCACCTGCTGCCGCCCGTGCTCCAGCGGCTGCGCGCCCGGCATCCCACCATCGAGCCGCGGGTGCGGATCGTACGCGAGGTGGGGCGCGGCACCGTCGGCGAAGTGGCCGACGGGAAAGCCGACATAGGCATCGCCACGCTGGGCGGCTCCGCGCCGCTTCCACCGGGACTGGTCGCGAGCGCACTCTTCGAGGAGCCGTACGCCCTGGTGCACGCGCCCGGTCACGCCGTACCGCGCTCGCTGCCGCTGGTCGACTGGGCCGAAAACTGTGGCTCGTACACCCGCGACTGGTGGGCCGCACAGGACTGGATCCCGAAGGCCACCGTCGAGGCCGAGGACGACGGAGCGGTGCTCTCCTTGGTGAGCGCAGGTCATGGAATGGCGATCATGCCTGCGCTCTCCCTGGCCGGAGGACCGACCTCGATCCGCATCACTGATCTCGGCCCCAACCGCCCGACACGCCAGGTCGGCTATGTCACCACCTCCGAACTGGCCGGATCCGCCGTCGTACGCGCCTTGGTGAGGGAACTGCGGGCCACAGTCCCCCAGAGTGTGAGCCTGCTCAGCGGCGAGGTTGATCAGGTCGAGCGCGTGACCCGCAGGTGATCGCCAGCCGTAGACGGTGTCGGCCACACTCCTCGCCCCACTCGGTCCGGTTCTCGGCGAACTGGGGAAGTTCACCGGGCATCGCGAGCGGAGGCTCAGACGGTGCCCTCGTCCGGCTTGTCGAGGAGGGCCAATTCCTCTTCGGTCAGTTGCAAGGAGCCGGCGGCGATGTTCTCCGCGAGGTGTGCCGGGTTCGTGGTGCCGGGAATGGCCAGCACGTGCGGACCCCGGTGGAGGGTCCAGGCGAGCCGTACCTGGGCCGGCGTCGCATGGTGGGCGTCGGCGACGGAGCGCACGCGCGCGTCGTGCTCCTGGACCGCGGCTGCCTCGCGCCGCAGGCCGGAGACCGCGAAGAACGGGACGAAGGCGATGCCCTGCTGCCCGCACAGGTCCACCAGCCCGCTCTCGTCAGCGCGGCGCCAGTCCAGGCCGTAGGAGTTCTGCACACAGACCACGGGCGCGATCGTCCGGGCCTCGGCCACGTGCTCGGGCAGGACAGCGGAGAGCCCGAGGTGCCGGACCAGGCCGGCCTCGCGCAGCTCGGCGAGGGCGCCGAAGTGCTCGGCGATCGAGGCCGTGCGGGGGCCTCCGGCGCGCAGGTTCACCACGTCCAGATGGTCCCGGCCGAGCTGGCGCAGGTTCTCCTCGACCTGGCCGCGCAGCTGGTCGGGGCGGGCCCGGTAGAGCCACTCCCCGGAGGGATCGCGCGCCGGGCCCACTTTGGTCACCACGACCACGTCGCCGTGCCAGGACGAGAGGGCGCGGTTGATGAGCTCGTTGGCGGACCGCAGCGGCGAGAAGTAGAAGGCGGCCGTGTCGACATGGTTCACCCCCTGCTCGAAGGCGCTGTGCAGCAGGCCGACGGCGACATCGCGGTCGATCGGCGTGCCGTCGGAGTTCCCCATCATCCCGTTGCCCGTCAGCCGCATCGCGCCGTAGCCGACGCGATTCACCTCCAGGTCCCCGAGCTTCCAGGTCCCTGCTGCCGCCGCTGCGCTCACCGTGCTCCTTCACCCGTCGGTTCTCGTCAGGTCCTGGAGTATGGAGTCGTCACGGTGCGCTGCGACAGGCCAATGAGCTGGGCGAAACGTCACATCCGTATCCGGAACCAACCGTCGCCGCAAAGCCGTTGGACCTGACAAGAGAACGTCGGTCGACGAAGCTCAGACCTTGTGCCGCTGTCCTGCCGAGGCGGCAGACGAAGGCGGCCGCGTTCAGCGCGACCGGGCAAGGCGATCACCACCACCCCGCCGGTCGGACGGAGCTCAGACGAGCGAGACGGAACGCGACCTGCCTGAGCTGTGGGTGAGGCGGAGCGGTTCGGAGTCGTTCCAACCGGTGCCGGGGTACAACCTGACGAGTTCACCCGCCCATCCCTATCGGCCCTTTACGTCATATGCGCCGGACGTGGACAGAACGGAGTACCCACGCCGGCGCGGGATGGCCCGGCGGCCGGTGTCCGACGCCCACCCTTAGGGCAGGAACAGCCGCCACTCCAGCGGGCAGGAGGCGTCGTCGGTCGCGGCGCGGACGCTGACCGAGACCTGGCAGTTCGCCCGTTTGCCCAACGCCCCGCAGTACTGCGGGTCCGCGACGACCGACCCACGGCCTGGAGGACTTACGGCGGCAGTCCAGCATGGGCCCACGCAGGTGGCAGTCGCTCTTGGCCCGCTGGTCCTTCCGCGACACCGAGGCGAACACATCCGCCACGGGCGTATGACGCCAACGTCGCCCGCACACGGCTCACTTCATGGGCGTCCACCCAGCCAACCAATCGACGGGCTTTCTCTCGTGCCTGGCAGCGCAGGAGTTCCTGGATCCGCTGGTCGAGCCCGTTCTGGCGCCACAACGTGAAGTACTAGAACGCCGCCGACCAGGGGGCCAGATCATGAATCAAACAGCGCCACTGACAGCCCGTCCGGTTCTGGCAGACGAGCGCGAACACGCTCGACACGCCATCGACTAACCCGACACCAGCCGCACAAGACGTGTCCAGGATCCGAGGCAAAGACCCTCCCTCCCGTTCCGTCCGCCGCCTGGGACCGGTTAGAGCCGAACGACGACCTTTCCCTTGGCGCGACCCTGTTCGACGTGGGCGAGTGCATCGGGGATCTGCTGGAACGGGAGAACACGGTCGATCACCGGCTTGAGGTGACCCTCGTCGGTCAGGTGAGCCAGCAAGTCGAGGTCGTCGCCGCTGGGGTGCATGAGCATCAGCTGGTAGCTGGTCCCCTTGCGCCGGGCCAGACGACGGATCTTGGTGCTGAGCGCCCAGGCGCCGGCCGCCCACAGCGAGCCGAGGCCGACGTCCTCGCGGACCATCTTCGGCTCGGGAACGCCCGCGATGGAGACCGTCTTGGCCCCCGGCTTGAGGACATCGAAGCACTCCCTCAGATCCTGGCCGCCCACCAGGTCGAACGCGCCATCGTAGTCGCGCAGGACTTCCCTGAACTTCTGCGCCTGATAGTCGATGACCGTCTCGGCACCGAGCGAGCGCACCAGCTTCTCGCCCCGGGGCGACGCGGTTGTAGCCACCGTCACCCCCATCCAGACGGCGAGTTGGATGGCGAGCGTACCGACACCGCCCGCGCCGCCGGTGATGAACAGTCGATCGCCTGCGGTGACCGCCAACTTGTCGCGCAGGCCTTGCAGCGCGGTCAGCCCGGCCAGCGGCAACGCGGCCGCCTCGTCGAAGTCCAGCGACTCGGGCATCCTCCCCACCATGTCCTCTGCGACGACGGCGTATTCGGCGAAGGCGCCCATCTTGTGATGATCCACCCTCGAGAACACCCGATCCCCGACCGCGAACCGCGTGACCCCGGTGCCGACTGCCTCCACCACTCCGGCCAGCTCGTTTCCCGCCACCACCGGCAGGTCATATCGGTAGAACAGCCGCGCCGCCCCGTCACGGATCTTGTAATCCACCGGGTTCAGCCCTGCGGCACGCACGCGGATAAGCACCTCACCGTCGCCCGCCTCCGGCTTGGGAACCTCCCGCAGCTCCATCGGGCGCTTGTAGCGCGTCAATACGTAGCCTTGCATCGCACTTCCACCTCTGTCAGGTCCACACCGGACGGCGTGGTACGCAAACGTACCAGTGTCACGGTACGCCGGTGTACCATTTGCTGCAAGGACCGAGCCGAGGGAGGCATGATCGCGGTGACGACCACGGGAGACCAGAGCCGCGTGCGGCGAACTGCGCCCACCGACGATGATCCGAGCGGGTTCCGCCGGCGACTGCTCGACGCCATGACCGCCTCGATCGTCGAGGTCGGTTACCGGGAAACCACGGTCGCCGACATCGTCCGCCACGCGCGCACCTCACGCCGGACCTTCTACGAGCACTTCGCGAGCAAGGAGGAGTGCTTCGTCGCGCTGCTCGCCGCCGTGAACGACGAGATGCTCCGGCGGATCCCGGCCGCGGTCGACCCGAACTCGCCGTGGCAGGACCAGGTGCGCCAGGCGATCGAGGCCTGGATCGACTTTGCCGAGTCCCAGCCCGCCATCGCGTTGAGCTGGATCCGCGAAGTGCCCTCGCTCAGCGTGCCGACCTGTCGACAGGACATGACACAAGCCTTCGTCGGCATGATCCAGACACTCTGCGACACCGGGCCGATGCGCGCCGCCGGCATCGGCCCGGTCCCGCGTGAACTCGCGCTCATGCTGCTCGGCGGGCTGCGCGAACTGGCGGCCACCACGGTCGAGGACGGCGGGCGGATCAGCGATGTCTCGGAAACGGCGGTTCGCGCATCGATCGCGCTGCTCGGTTCGCGCTCCTGACGAGGCGCCCAAACAGAATTAGCGCCCTCTCGGAACTCCTATCGGAATGAAAACAAGCGCTGCCAGCAGGAGAGTGCGCGTCCAAGAGGAAGGAACGCTTCGTCGGTGTCGTCGAGCGTCTGTTCGTGGATTTGTCGAGAGCCATTTCGTGGATTTGCCGATGGCGGAACCGGTGGATTCCAGCTCCACGCGCCAGCCTTGTGACCTGCCCGGTACAACAGCGGGCGATCAGGGACTGCCAGGTCCGCTCCGATGATCAATCTTCCCGCGGCTGCGCTGGATTCGTTGCAGGGGCTCGCCTTCGGTGACGCCTTCGGTGACCGCTGGTTCGGCATCCTGCGCCGGGACGGTTCGGCAGCCTTGGAGGCGCGGACGCTGCCCCCGGAGCCGCTGTGGCGGTGGAGTGATGACACCGCCCAGGCGCTTGTTCTCGTCCGCGAACTCGCCGAGGGGAGCGGCATCGTGGACCAGGACCGCCTCGCCCTACGCCTCGCCGAGGCCTACGCCGAGGACACGCATCGCGGCTACGGAGCCTCGATGCATGACGTGCTCCGTCGGATCGGCGCGGGCGAGCCCTGGCGGGAGGTGGTCGCCGGACAGTTCGGCGGCCAGGGCTCCTGGGGCAACGGCGCGGCCATGCGCGCCGCCCCGCTCGGCGCCTGGCACGCCGCCGACCTCGACGTCGTCGCCGAGCAGGCCGCCTGCCAGAGCGCGGTTTCACACCACCACCCGGAGGCGATCGCGGCGGCGGTGGCGGTCGCCCTTGCCGCAGCGTTGGCAACACGCAGCCGGGGCGGGCCCGCCCCGGCACGCCCGGACTTCCTTCAGGCAGTCGCCGAACGACTCCCCGACAGCGACGTCCGGTCTGGAGTGCGGATCGCGGCCCGGATGCCGGAGCACACCTCGGTCCGGCACGCCGCGGAGGTTCTGGGCTCCGGATACAGGATGTCCGGGCCTGACACCGTCCCCTACGCCCTGTGGTGCGCGGCAGGGCGTCTCGACGACCTGCACGAGGGCCTGTGGTTCACGGTCGCCGGGCGCGGTGACATCGACACCACCTGCGCTATCGCGGGCGGGGTGATCGCCGCTCGCACAGGCGTCGCCGCCCTCCCCCTTGCCTGGCACGCAGCTCGTGAACCGCTGCCACCACTCGTGTCGGAGCAAGAATCTCAACCGGGATGAGTTCAAGGCGTCTCCAGCAGATCAGTGCGCTTCCGAGAGTGAAGAGAAGCCTTCCTCATCCTCGGCTGCGCGCGGGTTGACGACACCTGGGCAGCCAAGTCCGTCGATTGCGAGGCGATCGTCGAAACCCTGGCTTTGGTGCTGTTGCCGCTGCCGTCCGAGGTGAGGGGCCGCGTCGAGGAGGTGGTTGTCGACACTGCGGCGAGGGGCCAGGGAGTCACAGCGGTCTTGACCCAGGAGGCCTTGCGGATCACTCGGGGAGCCGGCGCCCGGACGGTGGACCTCACTTCTCAGCCAGATCGTGCAGCAGCGAACCGGCCGGCTCTATAAGCGTTTTCCAACACTGGTGGCGACTCAAGCTCCCTGCTGTCTAGGACAGGAGCTGACCTAACTCACGCCTACATTCGCTGCTTGCCACCAACATCAGCGAAAGGACCGCGATGCTCGAGCAGACCAACGTCGCGCCGGAGGGCTACACGACCGTTGCGCCCTGGGTCGTCACCGACGACACGGGGGCTTTCCTCGACTTCGTCACCGAGGCCTTCGGGGGCGAGGAACTCGGGCGGGTTCCGACCGAGGACGGCTTGATCGGTCACGGTGAGATCCGAGTCGGCGACACCGTTGTGCTGGCCTTCGACCGGCACGCGGACTGGCCCACCATGCCGAGCCTGCTGCGCGTATTCGTCGCCGACGCGGACGAAGCGTTCTCACAAGCCGTCGCAGCCGGCGGCCAGGTTGTCACCGCTTTGGCGGATGACGCCTTCGGCCGACGCGGAGGGCGAATCAAGGATCCCTTCGGCAACATCTGGTGGATGGTCAGCTGCGTTGAGGACGTCTCTGAGGACGACATGTGGAAGCGGCTGCAGGACCCCGCGTACGCCGAGGCCATGCGCGTGGCTCAGGAGACTCTCGACGCCGAGCTCAGCGGTCGGCACTGCGGGCGCAGCAGTGCACCCGTCAGGACGACGAGCCCATGAGGTCGGGGTTCGCATGCGCCAAGCTGGTAGCCGAGGGGCGTTTTCATCCTGCTTCGGCACCTGGTTCGGCGTGGGAACTACTACTGCCTACCGCTACGTCACCGAGGCGGTTGAGGTCCTGGCCGCCCTCGCCCTGACACTCGCCAAGGCAGTCCGGACGGCGTCGGTGAAGGCGTTCGTCCTGCTGGACGGGACGTTGCTGCCGATCGACCGGATCGCCGCCGACCGGCCCTTCTACTCGGGCAAGCACAAGAGACACGGGATGAACGTGCAGGTGATCGCAGATCCGGCCGGCCGCCTGGCCGTGGGTCCCTCCAGCCCTGCCCGGGGCCGTCCATGACGTCCGTGCGGCCCGCGCGCACGGCATCGTCGACGCGCTTGCCGAGGCCAGCGTCAACTGCTGGACCGACAAGGGTTACCAGGGTGCCGGAGGCACGTCCGTGTTCCCTACCGCGGCCGGTGGGAGACACTTCCGGCAGGGCAGTGGGCCGTCAATTGATCTGACGCCAAGATCCGAGCGCTCGTCGAGCAAGCCGTCGCCCCCCTCAAGTCCTGCCTCAAGCACTGGCGACTTCTCCGCAAGATCTGTTGCTTGGCCACCCGCATCACGGACCTCGTTCAGGCCGTCGACCCAGGCCGCATCAACTAACCCTTGCCGGGCCGGCGCCCCGAAACTGACTGGTGCTGTTGCAAGTAACTGATCGAGGATGGCTGCATGATCGCGCAACAGGTGATCCTGCGGAAGATGACTCCGGCGGAGTATGGTGCCGCGACTGAGCACCGCGAGGCTGAGTCGGTGCGTGTACTCAGCAAGGTCCTGCCGGAAGAAGTCGCGCGAGAGCGGGTCCAGCACGGTACGGCCAGGTTCCTGCCCGATGGGCTCGACACGCCCGGTCACCATCTCCTGATGGCGGAGAACGAAGCCGGCGAGGCAGTGGGGAACGCATGGGTCGGCCCGGATCCCAACCAGGCTTCGGGTAGCGCGAGCTCCGCGTGGTTGTACGACATCAATGTCTTCAGGCCATTCAGGCGTCTCGGGTACGGATCCGCCATCCTTGCGGCCGCTGAGGAACTCATCGCCAGCGAGGGCAAGACGGCGTTGGGCCTGAATGTCGTCGGGGACAACGAGGCGGCAATTGCCCTGTACCGCCGTAATGGATACGAAGTGGCCTCGATGTCTCTGCGCAAGAGAATCTAGAGGCACCGTATGACCTGTCGTGCCCGAGGCCGGGCATCGCCTGTCCGGAGGTCCTGCGGGGGTTCCGCGGCACCCTAGACACGGGGGGCCGGCGCCGACGGCTCGGGACGCCGTTGGTGCACCACGCGGCCCGCTCCGCCGCGGTGCTGCCGCCGTCGTCCGTGCTCGTAGGTGTGGAACGCGGCCCAGCACAGCATCAGGGCGAGGGCGAACACGGGCAGCCACGCCAGCCTGGCCCAGACCCAGCCGAGGCTGTCGGGCACGGTGTGCAGGCCGGGGAGGGGGTCGCCGGCGAGCAGTCCGAGGGTCGTGACGGTCATCATCGCCGTCTGGTGCCACAGGAATATGGTCATCGCGGAGAGGTTCGCCAGCGCCACTACGGCCCAGACGGCGGGCCGCGCGAGCACCCGCCGTATCGGGCCGAGCAGCACCAGGGCGGCACCGCACTGGGCCAGCCCGAAGGCCACCGCCGCGAGGGTGGGCGGGTCCAGGTTGGAGACCCGCTCGCCGGGCACGCCGACCATCGACGCCGGGTAGCCGCCCCACAGGATCAGTCCCGCGGTGGCGGCGGTGCCGCCGAGCAGCAGCGCCCAGCCCGTCACACGGCTCTTGAGCCGGCCCCGGGCCCAGGCGGCGCCGAGGCAGTACGGGACCAGCCAGCCGGCGGCGACGTTCGCCGCGTTGATCCAACCGGGGCCGTGCAGGGCGAACCGGTTCACGTCGACGGCCAGTACGATCGCGAGCGGCCACACCGGGTGCACCTTCGCCACCAGCGGAGTCGCGGCCGTCAGGCCCGCGAAGACGACCAGGAACCACAAGGGCGACAGCACCCGCTTGCACAGGGTGTACACGGTCACCCCGTCCACACCGACGGCGAGCATCACCAGCACAGCCAGCGTCCACACGGCCAGCAGCACGGCGGCCGGCCGGAACAGCCGCATCATGCGGACGCCGAGCCACTGCCTGTATGTAGTGCCCCTGGCCCGGGCGGCGGTGTAGCCCTGCGCGCCCACTTGACCGCCCACCAGGAAGAACACGGCGAGCGTCTGGAACACCCAGGAGACGGGCGTGAACCCGGGCATGTGGTGGAGCGGGCTGTCGCCGTGCACCACGCCGCTGTCCACGACCAGCGCGGTCACCATCCAGTGGCCGAGGACCACCCCCAGAATGGCCATGGCCCGTAACGCGTCGACGGCCCGGTCCCGGTCCGCAGGAGTGGCGGAATCGATCCGCCTGATCAGTTCACGCATGACGTGTCCCCCGTCGGCTGTGTGCACAAGTCGTCGCCCGCGACGAAGCGGGCGATGTTCCTCAGCGACAGCGACCCCCCGCTGCAGATGGTCGCTGTGGCCCCGGTCTCGCCGGAGTTCGGCACCAAGGTGTTTCCGGCCGGCCACGTACGGCAGCTCGGGCACCGGTTACGGCAACGCCGCCGCGCTGCACACCGAGGCCGCTGTCTGGGCGGGCCGCAGCGGCGGCGACTGGGGCGCGGACGTACCGAACATCCAGCTCTAACTGCCCTTTGTCCCCGTCGGGTTCGGAACGGAACTCACGAAAGAGCGCAGTCCGGGCACGGCGCCCTCGGCTCGATTCGGCGTGGTCGCCGCGAGGCTCACGGGGGCCGGGGTCCGGTAGCCGTGGTCGTCTGCCACCCGCGCGGCGGCCTCCGCGTCGGCGCGGGTCGCCGTGTACCACTCGGCCAGCACCGCGTCTGTCGCGGCGCGCGGCAGTCCCTGCACCGTCGGGGCGGGCGCCGGTGCGTCCGCCGGCCGGCAGCGCCCGAGATCGGAACGGCGACCGAGGCGACCGAGGCTCTTACGAGCACCGCGAGCAGGGCGCGGCGCGGACGGCTCGGACGGCTCGGACGGCTCGGACGGAGGCGGGACGCCATGACTGAGGGGGTTCCTTCCATGCCGGAGGTCTGAAGTACTTCCGCCATGGAAACTACGCATCCCACCCCATAGTCGGCGTCCCTCCTCAGAGCGAGCCATCCGGGTAGCTCTCAAGTACTACGGGTGGTACGGGGCGGATTGGCAGGCTCCGGTCGTCAACTTCCCCTGCACGCGGAGGTGTTCAGAGACGGCTGGTCCAGCACTTCACCGAACGTGGCGAGCGTGACGGCGGAGCCGCAGCACGACGCCATCGCCCTGGGCAGCGACACCTCGCGCTGCATCGGGGGCCACCCGATGGCGGGCACGGACACGGACACGGAGAACCTCAAACGACCTTGGAGTTGGTGCGCTGTGCGGCGCCGGGGAGCGGGCGGTGAGCTCGGCGGGTCCGGGGTGGGGTGCGCGACCTCACCCGGATCGCGACGGCCGGCCTACTCGATGAGGTGGGGGCCGATCTGGAGCGGATGGTCGCGGGACTGCGGTCCATCGCCACGACGGACGAGGCCAAGCGGCGCTGTGGTGCGGAGAGCGTGGAGAGCATGCTGCGGGCCGGGCAGCAGGGGAGCAGGCGGTTCTCCGGCAAGCACGGGGTGCGGCCCGAGCAGTTCGAGGCGGGGACCGTCGTGGTCGGGGACCAGCCGGGAGAACTGGCGCGACTGTTCAGGGACGCTGACCAGGCCGGCGTCACCATCGAGGTCCTGCGAGCGGGGGCGCAGGGCGCCGCCGCAGGCGCTCGTTGCCGTTACCTCGCGGACGGCCGGCGAACGACCGCCGCGGGGTGCGGGTGCATGCGATACCGGGCGAAGGCCCGCGCGGACCGTGTTCTCGTACTCGCCGAAGAAGCCGGGCTTCTTCCGTGCGGCCGGGTGGAACGTGCGGTGCGAGAAGCGTTGTCGCTGAACATGTGCATGGCTGCTGGCAGCTTTAGGACGACTCTCGGGTGACGGCCAGGGGGCGGGGATAGCGTGAGGCGCGTCCACTCGGGTGGGCGCGTCATCCGCACTCGTTGCTGTCCAGCAGGAGGTCCGACTGTGCATCCGTTCCGCGCCGCCCTCGAAACCACAGACATGGACGCAGCCGTGGCGCTGCTCGCCGACGACGTGGTGTTCCGCAGCCCTGTCGTGTTCAAGGCCTTCGAGGGCCGTGAAGCCGTCGCCCCGATCCTGCGCGCGGTGGGGCAGGTGCTCGAAGACGTCGTCTTCGTGCGTGACATCGTCTCCGAGGACGGCGTCGACCACTCTCTCCTCTTCCACGCGCACGTCGGCGACAAGAAGATCGAGGGAAGCAACTTCTTCCACGTCGACGAGTCCGGCGCGGTCAGTGAACTCGTGGTGATGGTCCGCCCGTTCACCGCGACCCTGGCGTTGCGTGAGGCGATGATCGCGCAGTTCGCGGCAGCCGGGATCAACATCCCGGCCTGACCGGGTCCCGGCCCGGCCGCTCCCGTCGAGGGCCCGGGCCGTGGCCGAGAGCCGTGGCCGTGGCCGAGAGCCTTGGTCGTGGCCGAGAGCCTTGGTCGTGGCCGAGAGCCTTGGTCGTGACATGACGTGAAAAGACAGCGGGCCGCGGGGATGGTGAGGCATCCCCGCGGCCCTTTCGCCGTCCGGACTCAGCCGGCGCTCAGGCTCGCCTCCCGCACCCGGGGCCGTAGTTCCAGCATCGCCCCCCGCTCCGGCAGCGCGGAGACGCTGCGGCTTCGGGTCCCCTCCGGACGCGGATCCCGGCGGTGCAGTTCGCACTGCGACAGCACCTCGCGGAGTACGGCCTTCATCTCCAGAAGCGCGATCTTGTCTCCGAGGCAGCGGATCCGCCCGCCTCCGAACGGGATCCAGGTGTAGACACCGGGCTTGGTCCCCAGGAACCGCTCGGGGCGAAACGCCTGCGGCTCCGGGTAGAGGGACGGATCGCGGTTCATCAGGTACGCGCTCGCCCACAGGAGCATCCCGGGCTCGAAGCGCACACCGCCGATCTCGATCGGCTTCATGACCGTACGGGGGATGATCTGCGGAATCGACGGCTTCATCCGCAGCACCTCGTGGACCGTCGCCGTCAGGTACTCGTCGCCCTCGCCGGCGTCGATCTCGGCGACCAGCTTCTCCAGCGCCGCCGGCTCCCGGCTCAGGAACTCGAACGACCAGGCGATGGCAGCGGCCGTCGTCTCGGTGCCGGCAAGGAAGATGGTCATCATCTCGTCGCGCAGTTCCCGGTGCGTCAGCGGCGAGCCGTCCTCATGGGTGATGCCGAGCATCACCGCGAGCATGTCGTCGCCGGGATCGCCCGAGGCGCGGCGCTCGTCGACGGCCTCGGCGATCAGTGCGTCCGCTCGCTCCCGGAGCGTGAGGAAGTCGTGGAAGCCCAGCGGCCGTATGGCCCTGAGCACCTTGACCGCCGCGGGCGGCATCTTGTGGATCATCATGGCCGAGCCGATACGGTTGTTGAACCGCATCATCCCGATCAGCACCTCGATCAGCTCGTCCCACTGCCGCGGCACCTTGGACCCGAAGATCACCTCACGGATCACATGCAGGGTGAAGCGATGGATGTGCGGGTGCAGCGGCATGTCGCGGCCGCGCGGCCACAACGCCACCTCTCGTACGGCCATCTCGTCGATCGAGGTCCCGACGCGCTGGAGCGCCTTGCCGTGGAAGCTCGGCATGAGGAGCTTGCGCCGGACCTTGTGCTCGTCCTCGTCCAGCCAGGCGAGACCCGACTGGCCGGTGAATTTCTCGATGGTGGAGGAGCCGGTGCCGGTGTGCAGGACATCGGCGGGCGCCAGAAACATCTGCTTGATGTCCTCGGGGTCCGAGAGCACGTACAGCGGTTTGGGCGGCACGCGGATGCGCAGCGCGAACCGGCCGCCGTACTGGTCCTGGCAGCGCTCCACGTAATCGGCCGGGCGCTTCCAGTACTTGATGATCTGCAACGGCGCGGGGATCCGCGGCCCCGGCAGCGCGGTGGCCGGCATGGCGGCCCGCTGGTGCGGGGCGGCCGGCTCGGCCGGACGCTCGGCGCCGGAAGCCTCGGAGGCTCCGGTAGCCCCGGAGGTTGCGGAGGCCGCGGCGAGCGCGGTGTGGTCGACCGGGCAGCCCTCCGCCTCGGGCTGACCGGCCTGGCCCGAACTCGACTTGGACACATCCATCTCTGTCATCCTTTTCTCGAACACCATATGGTCGGTTCAGGCCGCGGACGTTCCTCGGGCCCTCTCATTCGCGTGCCTCAGCGAGCGTGTACGCCGCCACCGGGCGCCGTTCGGCGCCGATCGCCAGCAACGTGACTCCGCCCGCGAGCCCGCACGCCGCCATGAACAGCCACGTGGTGTGGAAGGCGGAGACGTCCGGCCGGGCACCGAGCACGGCCGCGACGGCGGCGACACCCAGCGCGAGCCCGACCTGACGGCACATCGAGAGCATCGCGGTGCCGGTGGCGAAGCGTTCGGGCGGCAGCGGCAGCGTGGCCGCCCCGGACAGACTCGGCAGCACCAGACCGGAGCCGATCCCCGCGATGATGCCCGCCGGGAGGAAGTCGGCGACGTAGTCCGGGGTGCCGCCGGTCGCCACCCCCCACCAGACGCCGCCGACCGCGAACAGCACACTGCCGGCCAGGCCGACGACACGCGCCCCGTACCGGGTCGTGAGCAGGCCACCGGGAACGGCGAAGACGGCGGCCATCACCGGACCGGGTGTGATCTCCAGGCCGGCCCGCAGCACCGAATGGTGCCAGACCTCCGTCAGGAACAGCGTCGACCCGAGGATCATCGCTCCGAACCCGGCGAAGAACAGCAGCGTCGCGAGGTCGGCGAAGGCCACGGCCCGCAGCCGCAGGATGGCCGGCTCGATGACGGGCGTGGGATGCCGGAAGGCACGCCGCAGGCTGTACCAGGCACCCAGCAGGCCCAGAGCGAACAGGCCCAGCACCCGGGCCCCGCCCCACCCCCAGTCCTCGCCCTGCACGATCGCCGCGACGACCGCCGCGATGGTCCCGGCGAGCACCAGAGCGCCGAGCGCGTCGGGAACCTGACGCGACTCCTCCCGAATCTCCTGCAGCATCCACCAGCCGAGGAACACCGTGGCGACGCCGATGGGGAGGTTGACGAGGAACACCCAGCGCCAGTCGGCCTCCACGAGCAGCCCGCCGATGGGCGGGCCCGCCGCCGCGGCCGCGCCGCCCATCGCCGACCACAGCCCGATCGCCGCACCGCGCCGCTCCGGTGGGAAGAGCGGCAGCATCAGACCGAGCGAACTCGGCAGCATCATGGCGCCGCCGATCGCCTGCAGAACCCGCGCGGCGACCAGCAGCCCCAGCGAGGGCGCGGCCGCGCAGGCGGCCGACGCCACCGTGAACACCACGAGGCCGCTCAGATACGCCTTCTTGCGTCCGGAGCGGTCGGCCCAGCGGCCGGCCGGCATGAGCAGGGCCGCGAAGGTGATCGCGTACGCGCTGAGCACCCACGACAGATCGCTCAGGGTCGCCGACGGGAACGAGCGGCCCAGGTCCGGGAACGCGATGTTCACGATGAACAGATCCAGCGACGACACGAAGACGCCGGTGAGGACCACGGCGATCTGCAGTCCTCGCCGGGGCGCGGTCGAACTCATGCGTCAAGCCACCTCTCAGTTGCGTCCGCGGTCGCGGATGCCGCGGACTCGATCAGCTCGAAATGGTCGGCGGCGATCACCACTTGGTCGTCGCCCACCTCCCAAGCGGGCCAGCCGTCGGCCGCGCCGACATCTCCCTCGCGGCTCGCTTCTCGTTCGCGGCTCGCGTCCCCTTGACGGCTCGCGTCCCCTTGACGGCTCGCGTCCCCTTGACGGCTCGCGTCCCCTTCACGGCTCGCATCTTCTTCGCCGCTTACATCCGCTCCGCCGCTTACGTCTGCTCCGCCGCGCGCGTCTGCTCCGCCGCTCTCACTCCGCCGGCCGAGCGGTTCGCCCGCGCGGATCAGGAGGGAGCGGGCGGTGATCCGGGCTGCGTCGTGCTCGGCGAGGAGGCGCATGTAGGTGCCCATGGCGAGCCAGTTGGCGTCGTCGATGGCGATGGCCTCGTGATCGCGCTCAAGGATTTCCGTCATCACCAGGGAGAAGACCCGGTTGGTCTCCTCCTCGCCCTCGGGCGTGGGTGTGTCGATCATGACCACGCCCGCAGGCGTCACGCCCTCGTTCTCGAACCGGGCGGCGAGGGAGTGCGCGATGACACCGCCGATCGAGTACCCGACCAGGACGAACGGGTCGTTGCCGACGGTCCGCCGGATCGCGTCCGCGAGGACCTCGATCGCGGCGTTCCAGGACCCCGGCGCGGCTTCGTCGCCGCGGAATCCCGGCAGCGAACAGACGTATACGTCCCGTTCCCCGTCGAAGTGGTCGGCGAACCGCATGAACTGGTGCGGACCGGAACCGACCACGAAGGACGGCACACAGACGAGCTTCGGCAGCCCTCTGCCACCACTGGCCTGGGCGAGTTGTACGACGTACCCGTCGCTGCCGCCGAGTTCGGCGGCCGACGCGAAGGACGGCCGGAACCTGGACGCCTCGGTCAGCAGCGGTACCGCCGCGACGATCGAACCCGCGGCGTGGGCGTGGCGCAACAGCGCACTGAGCGTTCCGCCGGCCACGGGATCGACGGGTGCGGCCACCGCGGACTTCTGGTGCGCCGCGCCACGGGCCGGTGCCTCGCCGACCTCCGTCAGCAGGAACCGTGCGACGGCGGCGGGCGACGGATGGTCGAAGACGAGCGTGGACGGGAGCCGTACACCGGTTGCCTGGGTAAGCCGGTTCCGCAGGTCCACGGCGGCGAGCGAGTCGAAGCCCAGCTCCTTGAAGGCGCGTTCGGGTTCGATCGCCTCGGGTGTGGCATGGCCGAGTACGGCCGCCACCTGACCGCGCACGAGATCGACCGCGACCCGCTCCCAGCCCGTCCGCGGGACGTCGGCCAGCCGCTGCGCGAGCGAACCACCGGCCGTCCCGTCCGTACGTCGTGCCGGCACACGGACCAGGCCGCGCAGAAGTGGCGGCAGCAGGCCCGATCGGGCCTGCGCGCGCAGGGCAGCGAGGTCCAACTGCACCGGCACGAGCAGGGCCGCGTCGCGCCGCCGGGCTTCGTCGAACAGCTCCAGGCCGAGGGCGGTCGGCAGCGCGCCGACCCCCATCCGCTCCAACCGCGCCAGCTCCGCCTCGTCCAGCTCCCCGGTCATCCCCGTCGCGTCCGCCCACAGACCCCAGGCCAGCGAGGTCGCCGGCAGGCCGGCAGCACGACGCTGCGCGGCCAGCGCGTCGAGCACGGCATTGGCCGCCGCGTAGTTGCCCTGGCCAGGGCTGCCGATCAGAGCGGCGACGGAGGAGAACAGCACGAACGCCGACAGGTCCATGTCCGCAGTCAGCTCATGCAGGTGCAGGGCCGCGTCCACCTTGGGCCGCATGACGCGTTCGAGCTGCGCGGGGGTGAGGGAGGTGATCACACCGTCGTCCAGGACACCGGCCGCATGAACCACAGCCGTGAGCGGATGGGCGAGGGAGCCGATCAAGGCAGCCAACTGGCCGCGGTCGGACACGTCACAGGCCACGGCACGGGCCTCGCAACCCAACCCCGCCAGGTGGTGTACGAGCTCGGTGGCTCCGGGGGCGTCCGGGCCGCGCCGGCTCACCAGCAGCAGCCGCCTGGCGCCGTGGTGTTCGGCCAGATGCCGGGCGAAGACCGCGCCCAGTCCGCCGGTGCCTCCGGTGATCAGGACCGTGCCGCCGGGGTCCAGTACCGGGGCCTCGACCAGGGCCGAGGACGCCCGGGACAGCCTCGGCGCCAGGAACCTGCCCTGACGGACAGCGAGTTGAGGCTCGTCGAGAGCAGCCAGCGCGCTCCAGTCGGGCACGTCACCGTCACCGTCGAGGTCGACCAGTGTGATCCGGCCCGGATGCTCCGACTGCGCACTACGCACCAAACCCCACACCGGCGCCAGCACCAGATCAGGAACCTCATCACCGACGGCGATCGCGTTCCTCGTCACCACCACCAGCCGCGCATCAGCCAACCGGTCACTCGCCAGCCACCGCTGCAGCAGCCCCAGCATCCCTGTGGCCACGGTCAACGGAGTACCCGCCGCCCCTTCCACCTCGGCCAGCACCAGATCCGGCACCGGGGCACCATCGACCAACGCCCCCTCCAGCACGTCCAGATCGGCGTGCCCCGCCTCACCCAACACCGCGATCTTTACGGGAGTCGCGGGCGGTGTGGGGAGGGTGGTCCAGTCCACCGTGAACAACGAACTGTTCCCCGGCCTCTGGACACTCGCGAGCTGCGCCTGGTCGACAGGGCGGAAGGCCAGCTTCCCTACGCTCGCAACCGGCTCGCCCTGCTCGTCGGCGATGTCGATCCGCAGCGCTGATTCGCCCGCGGATCCGATCCGCACCCGTACCCGCGAGGCACCGCCGTTCCCGAGCCGAATGCCGGACCAGGAGAAGGGCAGCCCTGCCGAGAACCCCTCCTCCCCATTGTCGAGCCAGTCGAGTCCGCCGTGGAGTGAGGCGTCGAAGAGTGCCGGGTGGATACCGAAGCCCCGGGCGGACTCGGCGTGTTCCTCGGGAAGCGCGACCTCGGCGTAGATGTGCTTACCATCGCGCCAGGCCGCCCGCAGCCCCTGGAACACCGGCCCGTAGTCGTATCCGGCGTCCGCCAGACGCGCGTACAACGCCTCGGCAGCAACCGGCTCGGCACCCGGCGGCGGCCACTCCACCGGCAGCACCGAGGCCAACGGCTGCGTCTCCGGCACGAGCATGCCCCGCGCGTGACACACCGCCTCGGACCGCTCGCCCTCACCCCGCTTCTCCGGGCGGGAGTAGAGCGCGACCGCACGGCGGCCGTCCTCATCGGGCTCGCCAACAGTGACCTGCAACTGCACCGCCGCGCTGTCCTCAAAGATCAGCGGCGCCTCCATGACGATCTCTTCGAGCACTGGGCTGCCTGCGTGCTGCCCGGCCGCGACGGCCAGTTCGACCAGCGCGGTGCCAGGCACGATCACCATGCCGAGCACGACGTGGTCCTGCACCCAGGGCGCACTGTCCTGCGACATGCGCCCGGTGAACAGCCACTCGTCCCGCTCCCCCACCTGGACAGCGGCAGCGAGCAGTGGGTGGTCGAGCCTGCCAAGTCCGGCAGCAGCCGCGTCACCGACTCCGGCGCCGGGGGTCAACCAGTACCGCTCGCGTTGGAAGGCGTAGGTCGGCAGGGGGACGCGCCGGGCGCCCGTGCCCGCGTAGAACGCCGACCAATCCACCGGCACACCGGCTGTGTGCGCCTGCGCGAGAAACGCGGCGAGCGTCTCCCCCTCCGGCTTACGGGCGCGCAATGCGGTCGCGAACAGCGCCGTGGTGTCCTCATCCAGCGACTGACGCGCCAACGCCGTCAGCACGCCATCCGGACCGAGTTCCAGGAACCGGGTCACACCCTCGGCCTGGAGGGTACGAACCCCGTCCGTGAACCGCACGGCCTGCCGGACGTGATCCACCCAGTAGCCGGGGTCGGCCAGCTCCGCCGACACCAGAGCACCGGTTACGTTCGACACCACCGGGATCCGGGGAGCGCTGAACGTCAGTCCCTCGGCTATGGCACGGAACTCTGCCAGCATCGGCTCCATCCGATGCGAGTGGAAGGCGTGACTCACCCGCAGCCGGCTCGTCTTACGGCCCTGCCACCGCGGCAACCACTCATCGAGCGCGTCCAGATCCCCGGAGACCACGACCGAGCGGGGACCGTTGACGGCCGCGATCCCCAGCCGGTCCTCGAACCCGGCCAGCTCCCCGGCCACCTCCTCCTCCGTCGCCTGCACCGCAGCCATCCCACCACCGGCAGGCAACGCACCCATCAACCGGCCACGCGCCACCACCAGGGCACAGGCATCCGCCAGCGACAGCACTCCCGCCACATGGGCAGCCACCAGCTCACCCACCGAATGCCCGATCAGATAATCCGGACGCACCCCGAGAGACTCCACCAACCTGAACAGCGCCACCTCGACCGCGAACAACGCCGCCTGCGTGAACTCCGTCGCATTCAACAACTTCGCATCCGCAGAGCCGTCCTCGGCGGCCAGCAGACCCCGCAGCGAACGACCCAACCGCGGATCCAGCTCCGCACACACTTCATCCAACGCCCGCGCGAACTCCGGATAGACGCCGGCGAGTTCCACACCCATCCGGGCCCGCTGCGCCCCCTGCCCCGTGAACAAGAACGCCGTACGCCCCGCACCCACACGCCCTTCCAGCACCCCGGCCGCGATTTCACCGCCGGCCAGAGCGGCAAGTCCAGCCAGCAACCCGTCCCGGTCGGACGCCACTACCGCGGCGCGCCGATCCAGTTGCGCCCGGGTCATCGCCGTCGAGAAAGCAACATCGAGGAGACCGAGGTCGCGGTGGTCCTGGAGGTGGGTGTGCAGCCGTTCGGCCTGCTCCCGCAGCGCCATTTCACCCTTGGCCGACAGCAGCACCGCAGCCGGCCGGCCTAGCACGCTCACTTCCGCGGCCGACTCCGCAGGACCTTCTGGAGCCTCTTCCAGAATGAGGTGGGCGTTCGTGCCGCTGACTCCGAAGGAGGACACTCCAGCACGTCGCGGCCGCTCACCCGCAGGCCACTCCTCCGCCTCCGTCAGCAGCTTGACCTGGCCGGCCTCCCAGTCAACATGCGGCGACGGCGCATCAACGTTCAACGTGGCAGGCAACTTCTCGTGCCGCATCGCCATGACCATCTTGATCACACCGGCGACACCAGCCGCCGCCGACGTATGCCCGATGTTCGACTTGATGGACCCCAACCGCAGCGGATCGTTCTCAGCCCGCTCCTGCCCATACGTCGCCAACAACGCCTGAGCCTCGATCGGGTCACCCAGCTTCGTGCCCGTGCCATGACCCTCCACCGCATCGACATCGGCAGGGCTCAACCCGGCGTTGGCGAGCGCCTGCCGAATCACCCGCTCCTGCGAAGGACCGTTCGGCGCCGTCAGACCATTACTCGCACCGTCCTGATTCACCGCACTGCCCCGGACAACACCAAGAATCCGATGACCGTTGCGACGCGCATCCGACAACCGCTCCAGGACGACAAGTCCGAGGCCGTCGGAGAATCCGGTACCGTCCGCTCCGGCCGCGTACGACTTACAGCGTCCGTCGGGCGACAGCCCACGCTGCCGACTGAACTCCATCAGCAGGAACGGACCTGCCATCACCGTCACGCCGCCCACCAGCGCAAGCGAGCATTCGCCCGAGCGGAGTGCCTGGGACGCCATGTGCATGGCCACCAGCGACGACGAACACGCGGTATCCACCGACACCGCCGGACCCTCAAGCCCCAGACTGTAAGCAACCCGACCCGA
>NZ_JBHXSK010000042.1:51899-111544 GCF_042716195.1 Streptomyces sp. NPDC058683 | reverse complement strand
GCGTGACCCCCGGCCGCGTCGTCGCGGCTCGTCACACCGACCGTGATGGCCTGCGGCCGCATCAGCGCTGGTGCAGGTACCAGGCGACCTGGTCCAGGTACCAGCGGTCGGCGCCGGCGCTGTACCGCGTCGTCGTCTTCTGCAGGCGGTGCCCGTCCCAGACGTACAGGTGGTGACCGTCCCGACGCTCTTCCTGCGTGCGGTAGGGGTGCTGGTCGGCGTCGTGACCTTGGCGGTCGTCGTTCGTGTACCAGCCGCGGGGTGCGTCCCAGCCGTCGTCCTGCTCCCCGTGGTGGCCGCTCTCGTATCCGGTCTCGCTGTGGCTGTCATGGTCGCTGCCGGTAGCGAGGGCGACGATCGAGGATCGTGTGTGCTCCGCGGGGCCCGATGCCGTCGCCGCCGATGCCGAGCCGCCGGCTCCGAGGAGGGCTCCGCCTGCCAGCGCGGTAGAAGCAACGGCGATCGAGACGCGCCTGATCCACGTGTTCATAGTCATTCCTTGTGAGGTGCTGCGATTCCGCCGATGTGGCGGCCGCTGTCATGTTCGTGCGGTGCGACCCGGAGATTCCGGATCAGCCCGGTGCCGAGCTGTGGGGGACATCCTGAGGGGGTCCTCATGTTCGGCCGTGCCCAGCGTACTCGAGGGGTGCCTCATGTTTACGGTGAAGCCCATCACAGCACGTCGGGAGGGGGCGACCGGCGCGCGTGGTGCCCAGGCGTGGGAGGGTGCAGGACCCGCGCAATGCCGTCGGGACAGTCTTCGCGGCAGAAGGTGTCCCAAGTCCCGCATGTCCCGCATCTCCCGCCACGGTGACCGGAATCGTCGCAAGGTGCCTGCGTACGGCCTTCCGCCCGCCTACGCTCAGCCCGTGCTGCGCATCCTCGACGCCAAGACCGGTGAGACCGTCCCCGCCGCCCCCGCCCGCCGTGCCCTGACCCGGGTCGAGGTCCATGCCTGCGGGTACGACCTGACGGCGCTGCGGGTCCTGCTCACCACCGACCTGCTCCTGCGCGCCCTGGAGATCGGCGGCACCCCGGTCCTGCCCCTGCTCACCGCCGACCACCACCAGGCCGAGCTGCACGCCGCCGCCACCACCCTCGGCATCCGCCCCTTCGAGGACGGCCGCGACCTCTCCTCGGGATTGGGCGAGGCCCAGGTCGTCCACGTGGCGGCGGAGGGCGTGACCGTGCCCGGCACCGGGCCGACCGTCGCCGTCGCCCCGGCCGGCGGCCCCGACGCCGGCGTCCTCCACGGGCTCGCCGACCCCGCCGCACTCCGGCTCGCCCTTCTCGACGCCCCGCGCGGCACGGCCGTCCACCTCGGTGCCGGCGCCCTCGACGCGGCGGGGCGGCGGCTCGGGCGACTGCGGCAGGCGGTGGCCCGATGGGCGCGCAGTCCCTCGCGGCCGGTGCCCGAAAAGGTGCGGGGACGGCTGCGGGAGGCCTGGGAGGACGACCTCGACGTGCCCGGGGTGCTCGGCGTCCTGCGCTGGATGGAGAACCAGCCCGAGATCCCCGACGGCGCCCGCTTCGAGACCTGCGCCTTCGCCGACCGGCTGCTCGCCCTCGAACTCACCCGCGATCTCGGGAGCGCCGCGTGACCGCCAGGGCGGGCGCGGGACCGCTGCGCCGGCTGGTCGTCCTGCGGCACGCCAAGTCGTCCTGGCCCGAGGGCGTCGCCGACCAGCTGCGCCCGCTCGCGGCCCGCGGCCGCCGGGACGCCCCCGCCGCCGGCCGCGCCCTGGCCGCGTCCGACTGCCTGCCCGACCTCGCGGTCTGCTCCACCGCGGTACGCGCCCGGCAGACCTGGGACCTGGCGTCCGCCCAGTGGGGCACACCACCGCCGGTGCGCCACGACCGCCGGGTGTACGCGGCCGGCGTGCCCGACCTCCTGGAGGTGGTGCGCGAGGCACCGGCCGAGGTGGAGACGCTGCTGCTGGTCGGGCACAACCCGGGACTGGAGGAACTGGTCCTGGAACTGGCCGGGGACGGCCTGGACGACACCCTGGAGCAGGTGCGCAGGAAGTTCCCGACGTCGGCGATCGCCGTCCTGGCCTGGCACGGGACGGCATGGACGGCGCTGGGCCCGGGGACGGCACTGCTGACGGAGGTGACGGTGCCTCGCGGGGAGAAGGGCCACGGGGCGTCCGCATAGGGTGGGCGGATGCAGGACGAGTACCGCACCGTCGCCCGCGCGGGTACCCACGAGACCGAGGTCAACCGCTCCCGCTTCCTGTGCGCCCTCGCCCCGGCGGCCACCGAGCAGGAGGCCCAGGACTTCGTGGCGCGCGTCCGCAAGGAGCACGCCGACGCCACCCACAACTGCTGGGCCTACGTCATCGGCGCCGACGCCTCCACGCAGAAGGCCAGCGACGACGGCGAACCGGGCGGCACCGCGGGCGTCCCCATGCTCCAGATGCTGCTGCGCCGCGACATGCGGTACGTCGTCGCCGTCGTCACCCGCTACTACGGCGGGGTCAAGCTCGGCGCCGGCGGACTCATCCGCGCGTACGGCGGCGCGGTCGGCGAGGCCCTCGACAGCCTCGGCGCGATCACCCGCCGCCGCTTCCGGCTGGCCACGGTGACCGTCGACCACCAGCGGGCCGGCAAGGTCCACAACGACCTGCGCGCCACCGGCCGCGAGGTCCGGGACGTCCGCTACGGCGAGGCGGTCACCATCGAGATCGGGCTGCCGGACGCCGACGTGGACGCCTTCCGCGCGTGGCTGGCCGACGCGACGGCGGGAACGGCCGGCCTCGAACTGGGCGGGGAGGCCTACGGGGATGCGTGAGGACCGGTGCCGACCGGGCACGACGGGCGGAACTCCGGATCATCCTCGCGTGCTCGTGGCCCCGTTCGTACCGACGGAAGCGGATCGCTCAACGGACCGCAGACGTTCGGCGGCAGCCGGGTCCTTCCTAGGGTGCTGTCCATGAGCGTTCTTCGAGATGTGCCGGTGAGCACGGACAAGGGCCCGCTGCGGATCGGGGTTCGCATCCCTCCGTGCGACCGGGCGGACCGGGTGGCCGGGACCGTACGGCGGGCCGAGGAACTCGGGTTCGACCAGGTGTGGTTCCCCGACTCGCAGCTGCTGTGGCGGGACGTGTTCACCACGCTGACCGCCGCCGCCCTGGGCACCGAGCGGATCGGCCTCGGCACCGCCGTCACCAACGTGGCGACCCGGCACCCGTCCGTCGTCGCCTCGGCCGCACGCAGCGTGGCCGAACTCGCGCCCGGCAGGTTCACCCTCGGCCTCGGCGTGGGCAACAGCTCCGTGGCGCCCGTCGGCCTGCGGCAGACCAACGCGGCGCAACTGCGCGAGGGACTGAGCATGCTGCGCGCGCTGCTGGACGGGCACGAGTGGGACTTCGACGGCAAGGTCCGCTCCCGGCTGCGCGATCCCCAGCCGTCGGTGCCGATCCATCTGGCGGCCAGCGGGCCGCGGAACCTGCGCCTCGCCGGTGAGATCGCCGACGGTGTCATCCTGCTCAGCGGTGTCTCCCCGCGGACCCTGGCCGCCGCCACCGCCCGGGTGCGGGAAGGCGCCGAGGCGGTCGGCCGGAGTGCCGGGACACTGCCGGTGACCGTCTCCGCGTTCTGCGCGGTGACCGACGACATCGCGGCCGAGGCCCGGCAGATCAAGCCGATCTGCGCCTCGATCGCGCAGAACGGCGGCGCGCCCTTCCTCGCCCTCGCGGGGATCGACGTGGACGTCCCGGCGACGGTGGAGGGCGTCTATCCGGACCTCGTGCACGCCGAGGACTGGGACGCGGCCGTCAGGATCTGTTCGGCCTGGATCAGCGACGAGGCGGCCGTCCGGTTCGCCCAGGAGTTCTGCCTGTTCGGAACGGCCGCACAGATCACGGAACGGCTGCGGACACTGCGCGCGGCGGGAGTGACCGATGTGTTCCTGCAGCACGTCGGCTCCTACGACGCGCCCACCGAACTGATCGAGACCGTCGGCTCCTCGGTCCTGCCGGCCCTCCGTTCCGCCGCCCGGAGCGGCAAGGCCGGCACGTGAGGACGTCAGCGTCGTCCGGCGGGCGGCAGGAGATCCTTGCGTACGACGCCGTCCTGGACGACGCACACGATGTTCCCGGGATCGCCGAGCACCCCGATGTCCGTGAGCGGGTCGCCGTCGCACAGGACCAGATCGGCGGTCTTGCCGGCGGTCAGGGTGCCGAGCCGGTCGGAGAGGCCCAGGAGCTCGGCGGAGGTGCGGGTGCCGGCGACGACGGCGGCCATGGGGTCCATGCCCAGGTCCACGAGGTAGCGCAGCTCCAGCAGGTTCTGGCCGTGCGGGCAGACGGCGGCGTCGGTGCCGAGCGCGATGCGGGCGCCCTGCTCGATGGCGCGGGCGATGTTCTCCTTGGTGATGCCCGACCAGCGGATCTTCTTCTGGTAGTGGTGCGCGGGCATCGTGTCCTTGTCGATCCCCGCGAACACCGTGGACAGGGTCGGCACCACGAAGGTCCCCCGCTCGCCCGCCAGGTCCAGCGCCTGCTCGTCCAGGCCGTAGCCGTGCTCGATGCTGGTGACGCCGCCGTGGATGGCGTTGAGGATGCCCGCGGTGCCCTGGGCGTGGGCGGCGACCGGCTTGCCGCCGTGCCGCCGGCACTCGTCCACCACGGCCCGGATCTCCTCTTCGAGCAGCCCCTCGTCCTCGGGCTGGTCGTAGGGGCTGGCCATGCCGCCGGTGGCGCAGATCTTGATCACGTCGGCGCCCGCGCGCAGCATCGTGCGTACGGCGAGCCGGGACTCGTCCACGGTGTCGGCCAGTTGGGCCATCTCTCCGCCGCTGAGGTCGGTGCCGTCGGGCAGCCGGAAGTCGGCATGTCCGCCGGTGTGGCTGATGATGCGGACGGCGGTGTGCAGGCGGGGGCCGACGATCCGGCCGGTCTCGACGGCGGTACGGAATCCGGTGGACAGTCCGCCCAGGTCACGGGCGGTGGTGATGCCGGCGTCCAGGGTCTGCCGGAGCCGGGTCGCGGTGTCGTAGGTGACCAGCACCGGGTCGAGTTCGCCACGGCGCCCGGGCGGCGAGCCATGCGCGTACGCGAGGTGGGTGTGGCAGTCGAAGAACCCGGGGAGCACCGTCCGGCCGCCGGCGTCGATAATCCGGACCGTGGAGGTGTCACCGGGCATCGGCGGGGCCGTGGCGGCCGGGCCGGCGTAGGTGAGCGTTCCCTCCGCGTCCGAGACGATGACGGCGTCGTCCACCGGGAGGGCGCCGGTACCGTCGATGAGGCGGGCATTCTCGACTCGCAGCGCGGTCCTGAAGGTCTCTTGCGTCATGGCATCCGTCATGGTGGGGCCGAATCACTCCTCGGTATCAGGAACCCCGGTATCGGGCACCTCGGTGTCAGGAACAGGCGAAAGGGAGTCTGCAATGCACGAGAGAACCCAGCGCTACGGTGCAGCTTCCGGTCGTGATTTCAGTGGGGCACGCAGGAATGCGCCGTCCCAGGAGGCGCAGGATTTCGCTGCGTCGGACCTCGACGAACTCGACCGCGGTGTCGTGCACGCGCTGCAGATACACCCCCGGGCCCCGTGGACTCTGGTGGGCGACGTACTCGGCGTCAACCCGGTGACGGTCGCCCGGCGCTGGCAGCGGCTGGAGGAGGCCGGCCTGGCATGGGTGACCGCCTATCCGCGGCTGTCCGACTTCCGGATCGTGGTGACGGGCATCGTCGAGGTCGACACCGAGCCGGGCGTCGCGGAGGACGTGGCACGCGCGCTCGCCGCCGAGCACGCCGTGGCGAACGTCAAGATCACGGCCGGCGGACGCGATGTCGTGACCGCCGTACAGACCAGGGATCTCGACGAACTGGCCCACCTCACCACCCGGCTCTTCCAGCAGACACCCGGCGTACGGGCGACGCGTACGCACGTCTCCACCGGTGTCCCGACCGAGGGCAGCCGCTGGCGGCTGCGCAGCCTGGACGCGGCACAGTGCGCCCGTATCGAGGCGAGCCACGCGTCGGACGTTCCGCCCGATGCGGGCACGGGGACCACCGCGCCCTGGGACGCCCTGGACGCACAGATCCTGGAACTGCTCAGCTCCGACGGCCGGATGTCGATCCGCGCCCTGGCGACCGCCACCGGCGTCGGTCTCACCACGGTGCGCCGCCGGCTGCAGTCGCTGCTGGCCTCGCGGGTGAGCCTGCGCTGCGACCTGGCCAGGCCGCTGTCCGGCTGGCCGCTGTCCGCGGTGTACTTCGCGTCCGTCCCCGCCCAGTACCTGGAGGAGACCAGCCGCGTGCTGTCCGGTGTACGGGAGGTCCGCTCGTGCGCGATCACCGCGGGCCCGCACAACCTGGTGATCGACGTGTGGCTGCGCGCGCTGGCCGACGTGCACACCTTCGAGGCACACCTGTCGCGCCGGCTGCCCCGCCTCGTGATCGACGACCGCTCGGTGGTGCTGCGTACGGTCAAGCACATGGGACGGCTGCTGGACCGGGACGGCCGGTGCGTCGGCGTCGTGCCACTGCGGGAACCCCAGGCGACCCACGCCCCGGCCGACCGCCTCGCGGAGATGCCGGACGAGAGGCGTCTGTGGCGATGAGGACGCCACCTGCGAACCCACCGGCCTCCCGTTGCCCGACGCCTGCTGAGGAGCACTGATGCGATCCACGTACATCCCGACGGCCGGCGGCCACATGCGCTGGATCGACATCCCCGGCGAGGGCCCCGCGCAGGTGTACATCCACGGGCTGGGGTGCGCCGGTTCCGCCGATTTCACCGGGACCGTCACGCATCCCGGCCTCCAGGGCCGGCGGGCGGTGGTCGTCGACCTCCTCGGGCACGGGTTCAGCGACCGTCCGGAGGCGTTCCCGGGCACGCTGGAGGCCCATGCCGAGGCGGTCGCCGCCGTCCTGGACCACTGCGGGATCAAGGACGCCGTTCTCATCGGGCACTCGATGGGCGGGAGCATCGCGATCGTCCTCGCCGCGGCGCGCCCGGAGCTGGCCTCGCGGGTCGTCGTGGCCGAGCCCAACCTGCGGGCCGGCGGCGGGCTGTACAGCGCGGCCATCGCGGCCCATCGGGAGGAGGACTTCGTCAGCCATGGATTCCGTACCGTACTGGCGGGGCTGGAGCCCGACTACGCGGCACGGGTGCGAGCGGCGGACCCCGCGATCCTGCACCGCAGCGCGGTGAGCCTGGTGGGCGGTACCACTCCCGGGACGGCGGAGATCTTCTACGGCCTTCCGCAGCCCCGGGTCATGCTGCTCGGCACCCGCAGCCGCCCGTACGAGGACGAACGCGCGGTCCGGGCGGCGGGCATCCCGGTCGTCGAGGTCCCCGACGCGGGCCACCACATGATGCGCGACAATCCCGCGGGTTTCGTGGCGGCCCTCGTCGAAGGCGGTGCGGTGCCCGCCCTCACAGCGGAGGGAGGAGGGACTCGTACCGGGCGAGTCGCGCCGTGATGATGCCCGACGCCCGGGTCAGGGCCGGGAGCAGCCGGGAGATCCTGCTGCCCGCCGTGGGGGCGATGACCGACAGCGCGCCCAGGTAGGCGTCGTCGGTGCCGCGCACGGGCACCGCGACCGCGAGGTAGCCGAGCCGTCTCTCCTCGACCTCGACGGCGTGGCCCTGCTCCCGGATACGCCTGAGCTCGCCGGGAAGCTGGGCGGGGCCGAGCGTGTACGGGGTGCAGCGGACCGTCAGCGGGAGGATCCGCGTGAGCGGGTACTGCTCGGGGAGCAGGGCGAGGGTGAGCTTGCCCGCCGCGGTGCTGTGCAACTGCAGACGCCGGCCGCCGGCGGTGGAGCGGGCCCGGTTGCGGTGGGTGCCGAGGCTCTCGACGCACAGCAGCTCGGAGTCGTGCGGTATCGCCAGGATGACGGCGTTGTCGAGGCTCTGGGCGAGGTTCTCGATGACGGGCCTGGCCGCCTCGCGCAGGGTGCGCTGGTGGGGTGAGCGCAGACCCATCGCGTAAAGCCGTACGCCCAGACGGTAGTTGCAGCCGTCTCGCTCCAGGAAGTCGGTGGCGACGAGCTCCTGGCAGAGCCGGTAGACGGTGGCCTTGGCTATCCCGGTACGGGACCGCAGCTCGGCGAGGCCCAGCGAGAAGTCGTCGTCCCCGAAGGCGGACAGGATGAGACTCACCTTGCCGAGCACCGAGTTGGGCCGCTCGTCGGCCGCCCGGACATCGCTGACGGTGGTCATACCGCCGCCACCCATTCGAGGATGTGCCGGGAGAACTCCTCGGGAAGCTGCTCCGGCACGGGGACGTGGCCGCCGGGGATGACCAGCGTCTCGCAGCCTGCGTCCGCGAACTTCTCCAGACCCGGCATCGAGAAGTGGTCCTCGGAGGCGCAGACGGCGAGGGTGCGGGCGGTGACGAGGGGCAGCCGCTGGTCCATCATCGAGCCCCGGACCGCGACATGACCTTCCTCCACCCGGTCCAGCACGGTCAGCGCGTCGACCATGAACCGGTTGAGGGCGGCCTCCTCGCCGTCCTTGTAGAACGGGCGCCGGAGGTTCCACAGTTCGAGCAGATGCGAGCCGTCGGGGCGGGGGACGACATGGTCGACGGCCTTGCGCTGGTCCGCCGTACGCCGCTTCTCCTCGTCGATGAAGGGCGTGCCGGACAGGAACAGGCTCGCGACCCGTTTCCCGTGGCGCGCGGCGAGTTCCACCGCGATCACCCCGCCGGTGTGGTGGCCCACGAGATGGAAGCGCTCCAGGCCCAGTTCCTCGATCAGGTCGTCGGCCGCGTCCGCCCACCGGTCGATCGTGTGCGGTTCGTCGGGTTTCGCGGAGGCGCCGAAGCCCAGGGTGTCCATGGCGATGGCCCGGTGCACCGCCCCGACGCGGGGGAGCACCTCCAGGTACTCGGTCCAGGACCGGGGTGTCTGATGGAGCATCAGTACGGGCTCGCCCGTACCGCATTCGGCATAGTGCAGCTGACCGAAACGGCTGGATACGTAGCCGCGGCGCAGCGTGTGGGTCATGAGTGACTCCCTGGTTTGTGGCAGGCCGTCAGATGGCCCGGCGCCTGTTCGGTGAGTTCGGGGCGCTCGCTGCGGCAGTGGTCGTCCGCCAGCCAGCAGCGGGAGGAGAAGGGGCAGCCCGCCGGAACGTCCGCGGGGGAGGGCAGTTCGCCCTTGAGGACGATCCGTTCGCCCGGCTCGGAGCCGGCGCCCGGCTCCAGGACGGACGAGAGCAGCGCCATCGAGTACGGGTGCTGCGGAGCCTCGAACAGCTCCCCTGCCGGGGCGATCTCGACGATCGACCCGAGGTACATCACGGCCACCCGTTCGCTGAGGTGGCGGACCACACCGAGGTTGTGCGAGATGAACAGGTAGGCGATGCGGTCGCGCTGTTGGATCTCCTGGAGGAGGTTGAGGATCTGCGCCTGGATGGAGACGTCGAGTGCCGACGTCGGCTCGTCCAGGACGATGACGGACGGCCGCGGGGCCAACGCGCGGGCCAGTGCGAGCCGTTGGCGCTGGCCGCCGGAGAACTCGTGCGGGTAGCGGGTGGCCGCCGCCGCGTCGAGGCCGACCTCCTCCAGCACCTGCGCCAGTCGGGTACGCCGGTCGGCGCGCGGCACGCCCCGGGCGCGCAGCGGTTCCTCGATGCTGGAGCCGACCGGCAGCCGCGGGTTGAGCGAGCCGTTGGGATCCTGGAACACCATCTGCACCGCACGCCGGAAGGCCTTCAGGTCGGCACTCTTCGGCTGGTGCGTCATGTCCCTGCCCTCGAAGCGCACCGCGCCGCGAGTGGGCCGGTACAACCGGGTCGCGATCCGGCCCAGCGTGCTCTTGCCGCATCCCGACTCGCCGACCAGACCGACCGTCTCGCCGGGGTTCAGGGTGAGCGAGATGTCGTCGACCGCCCGGACACCGGAACGGCCCGGGCGGCCGCCGAACTCGTGCCCGATACCGGAGAGTTCGAGCAGCGGCTCGCTCACGGTCCGGTCCGGCTGCGCTTCACTCATCGTTTCCTCCGGCTGCCGTCGGGGCGTCCTCGATGTCGCGCCAGCAGCGCGACACCCACCCGTCACCGACCGGCCGCAGCGGCTGCGGGTCGGCGCAGGCGTCGGCGGCGCTCGGGCAGCGCGCCGCGAAGCGGCAGCCGGGCAGCCGGCGGGCGTCGTCGGTGAGCTGGCCGCGGATCGCGGTCAGCGGGGTACGGTCGCCGTCCCTCATCCGCGGTACCGCCGCGAGCAGCGCGCGCGTGTAGGGGTGCCGGGGTGCGTTCAGCACCTGGTCGACGGTGCCGGACTCGACCGCCTGACCGGCGTACATCACCTGCACCCGACTGCACATGGCGGTGATGACACCGAGGTCGTGCGAGATGAGCAGCATCCCCATGCCGTGCTCCTCCTGGAGCGAGCGCAGCAGGCGCAGGATCTCGGCCTGCACGGTGACGTCCAGCGCGGTCGTCGGTTCGTCGGCCAGCAGCAGCCGCGGGTTGCCCGCCATCGCGATGGCGATGACGACGCGCTGCCGCATGCCGCCGGACAGTTCGTGCGGGAACTGCCGGGCCCGGCGCTCGGGCGAGGGGATCTCCACGAGGCGCAGCAGTTCCACCGCCCGCTCCCGGGCCTCCTGCCGGCCTGCCTTGCCGTGGATCCGCAGCACCTCGGCGACCTGCGCGCCGACCCGCATGCACGGGTTGAGGGAGGTCATGGGCTCCTGGAAGACCATCGCCACCCGGTCGCCGCGCAGGCTCTCCAACTCGGCGGGGCTGCTGCCCAGCAGATCCGTGCCGCAGGCCGTCAGCCGGTCGGCCCGGACGGAGGCGCCGGACCCCAGCAGCCCCATGGCCGCGAGCGCGACGCTGGACTTGCCGCAGCCGCTCTCGCCGATCAGGCCGACCACTTCGCCCTGTTCGACGCGCAGGTCCACACCGGAGACCACGTCCGAGCCGCCGAATCCGATGTGCAGTCCCGACACATCGAGGACCGGGCCCGTGCCGTCCGCCTCCGTACCGGTCCGAGGGGGAGTCAGTGTGTCGGCTTTCACGGCACCAGCCACGCGTTCTTCAGGTTGAGGCGGGTCGCCGTGGCATCCGGCTGGTAGCCGTGCAGCCGGTCGCTCCACGCCTCGCCCCGCACCGCCTTGGCATAGGGCACCAGCAGGTAGGCCTCGTCGGCGATGTACTGGGCGAGCTGGTGGTACAGCGTCACCCGCTTGGTGTTGTTCTCCTCGGCCTTCGCGGCGGCCATCAGGTCCCACAGGTGCTGGTCCTTGACCTTGGTCCCCGGGCTGCCCTTGGCGAACCACAGGTCGAGGTACTGGCTCGGGTCGGCGTTCAGCACGCTGGTCATCATCACCATGTCGCTGTAGTCGCCGGCCAGCACGTGCGGCACGATGCTCGCGAACGGCACGAGCTTGAGGTTGAGGGTGATGCCGACCTTGGACAGCTGGGCCTTCATCAGCTCCATGGCGGAGATGTCGGGGCCGTAGGCCGGGTCGCTGGGGGCGAGCAGTTCGATGTCGACCTTGCTCTGGCCCGCCGCCCTGAGCAGGTCCTTGGCCTTGGCCTGGTTCTGCTGGTACATCGGGTCGGAGGCCGTGGGGGTGGTGCCGTACGGGTCCTGGGGCGGGATGACGTAGCCGAAGGTGGCGGAGCCGCTGCCCAGGGTCTTGATCAGGGTGTTGCGGTCGATGGCGAGGTTGAACGCCTGCCGCACCCGCTTGTCGGCGAGCGGCCCGCTCAGGGTGTTCATGTTGAGCCAGATGCTGGAGACGAGGGGCCCGTTGGCCTCGGTGACGCCGTTCGTGCTCTTGACGTCCTCGACCATGCGCAGGTCGCGGAAGGACAGCAGCTGTACCGAGTTCGAGCGCAGCGAGGCGACGCGCGAGGTCTCATCGGGTATGAGCCGGTAGGTGACCGAATCGAGGTACGGCTTCGGCTTCTCCCAGTAGCCGCGGTAACCGGAGAGCTGGATGGAGACGCCCTTCGTCCACTTCTTCAGGGCGAAGGGGCCGGTGCCGTTCTCCGACTGCTTGAGCTGGTTGCCGGTACGGGACGTCGTCCACTTCCGGCTCATGATGGCGCCGCTCCACGGGCGGGCCAGGAAGTTGTACAGGGACGGCTGGGGGGTGCTGAGCTTCACCTCCACCGTGCTGCCGTCCACGGCGGTCACCGTCTTGATCTTGTACTGCTGGGTGTACGGCGACTTGATCGCGGGATCCATCAGCCGCTTCAGGCTGAAGATCACGTCATCGGTGGTGAGCTTGCTGCCGTCGTGGAAGGTCACCCCGTCGCGGAGCGTGAAACGGTAGGTCGTGGGGTTCACCTGCTGGTAGCTCTTGGCGAGGCCGGGCTGCACCTTGCCCTTGCTGTCCAGGCTCAGCAGGCCCTCGTAGAACTGCGCGACGATCTGCTGGTCGAAGTACGCCTGGGCCACATGCGGGTCGAAGCCGACGGTGGGCTCCCCGTCGAGGCCCACGAGGAGGGATCCGCCGCTGACCGGCTTGCCCGAGACCTTGCCGGCCGTCGCCGTGCCGCCGCAGCCCGCGAGCAGCAGGCCGGCCAGCGTGCTCCCGCCGAGCGTCAGCGCCGTTCTGCGCGTGTGTACATGGTTCGTCATGGTGACCGCCTGTTTCTCAAGAACGTGAGGGTGAAATGACGTGGACCGACGTCCGATCAGGTGGTGCGGCGCTTGCCGCGCGGGTTCAGCTGTTCCTGCAGGCCGTCGGAGATCAGGCCGAAGGCGGCGGTGGCGACGGCCAGCGTGATGCCGGGGACGATCACCAGCAGCGGGTCGTCCTTCATGTAGCGCTGCCCTTCGAAGATCATCCGGCCCCAGCTCGGCGTCGGCGGCTGGATGCCGAGGCCCAGGTAGCTCAGGGACGCCTCGACCAGGACGCAGGTCGCCGCCGTGTTCGCGTACTGGACGAGCGCGGAGGACAGCACGTTCGGCAGCACATGGCGGCCGATGATCACCGGGGTGCGGACCCCGGCGATACGGGCCGCCGAGACGAAGTCGCGCTCGCGCACGGTCAGCGCCGGAGCACGCACGATCCGGGCGAAGTACGGCACGAAGATCAGCCCCATGCCGGTGATCAGGACCCACATGCCCGGGGTGAAGACCGACACCAGCACGAGCGCGAGCAGCACCGAGGGGATGGACATCGCGGTGTCCATCGCCGCCATCAGCACGGCGTCAAGCCGCCGGGCGTTGTAACCGGCCACGAGACCGATCGGCACGCCGATCAGCGCCGCGAGCGTGGTCGCCCCGAAGGCCACTAGGAGGGACTGCCGGGCGGCGACGAAAGTCCTGGTGAACAGGTCACGGCCGAGGTTGTCGGTGCCCAGCCAGTGGCTTCCCGACGGACCGGTGAGCAGCGAGTCGCTGACGTCCTCCGCCGAGTAGCGGCCGAAGCCGGCGATGAGCAGGGCCAGCACCACGATCGCGCCGAGGATGCAGACACCCGTGGTCAGCGTCGGGTTCCAGCCGAGGCGGAGCCGTCGTCGTGGCGCCGCGGTCACGGGGACGGCGGACGCGGTGGATTCAACCGTCACGGCGAGCTCCAGTCGTCCGGATGCGGGGGTCGATGAGGGGGTAGACCAGGTCGGTCACCAGGTTGATCAGCACGTAGGAGGCGCCCAGCGCGAGGATCGCGCCCTGGATCACCGTGAAGTCGTGCTGGGTGATGGAGTTGACGATCAGTGAGCCGAGCCCGGGGAGGGCGAAGACCTGCTCGACGATGACGGTGCCGCCGACCAGCACCCCGAGCTGGAGCCCGCCGGCGGTGACCACCGGCACCAGCGCGTTGCGCAGCGCGTGCCGCAGCATCAGCCGTCGCCGTCCCGCGCCCTTCGCCGCCGCCGTCCGCATGAAGTCCTGGCCCTCGACGTCGAGGACGGCGGTCCGCATGTAGCGGCAGAGCGTCGCGCCGAACGGGATGCCCAGCGCCACCGCGGGCAGCAGCAGCACCTGGAGGTTGAGGAGCGGGTCCTGGGAGAACGGTACGAACGAGAACAGCGGCCAGGCCGGTGCCAGCGTGCTGACCAGGAGGACCATGACCGTGCCGACCACGAACGGCGGGACGGCGAGCCCCATGAAGGCAGCGCTGTTGACCACCCGGTCCTTGACGCGCCCCTGGTGCATGGCCGACCAGATCCCCGCAGGAATGCCCCACAGGACCGCGATCACCGCGGCGTAGACGGCGAGTTCCAGGCTCACCGGGAGGCGCGCGGCGACCTGTGCGGCGACGCTCTGCCCGTCCAGCAGCGACGAGCCCAGGTCGCCCCGGACGGCGTGCCCGATCCAGCTGAGGTACTGCGACCACACGGGCTGGTCGAGTCCCAGTTGCCGGGTGATCTCGGCACGCAGCTGGGGAGTCGAGTTCTCGCCCGCGATCAGGGCCGCCGGGTCACCGGGGACGAGATGCGCCAGGGCGAACACGATGGCGCTGAGGCAGAGGACCACCGCGAGCGAGCGGACCAATCGGATCGACAGATAACGCAGCACTGGGTCTCTCCCCTTACATCGCGGCGGCCGGCGCCGACGCCCGGGGCGTCGGACGGGCCGGATCGGAGGGACGGCGGCGCGCGGCCAGGGCGGCGGGGACGGACTCGGCCGCGCCCGGGTCCACCGCCCGGCCCTCGCGGAACACCGCGCGCAGTCGCCGCCGGTCGGCGAGCACGCTCAGATCGGCGAGCGGATCGCCGTCCACCAGCAGCAGGTCCGCCCACATCCCCGGGGCGACCGTCCCCGTCCTGGCACCGAGGCCGAGGGCGTCCGCGGCCGCCGAGGTCGCCGCGACCAGGACCTCCGCCGGTGTCATGCCGATCTGCTCGTGCAGCAGCTCCAGTTCGCGTGCGTGGTTCCCGAAGCGCATCGTGTTGGAGGAGTCGCTGCCCGAGATGATCCGTACACCGGCCCGGTAGGCCCTGCGCACGGACGCCAGCCGGCGCTCGTGGAGCCGCTCCGCCTTGTCCAACTGCTCGGCGGCCAGGCCGCGCCCGGGCCCGTGTTCCCTCATGAACTCGCTGATCGAAAGGGTCGGGCACAGGAAGGTGCCCTGTTCGAGCATCAGCTCGATGAGGTCCTCGTCCAGGTCGGAGCCGTGCTCCAGGGTGTCGACCCCGGCGCTCAGCGCCGCCGTGATCCCGCCCCGGGTGTGCGCGTGGGCCGCCACCCGCAGGTCCAGGGCGTGCGCCTCGTCGACGATCGCGTCGATCTCGGCGTCCGTGTAGTTGCGCCACTCGGTCTTGTCGCCGAGGGAGAGCGTGCCGCCGCTCGTGCAGATCTTGATCAGGTCCACGCCCATCCGGGCGTACTGCCGGACCCGCTTGCGGCACTCGTCGACCCCGTCCGCCGGCGACCACATCCGCTTCTCGTCGAGTGTCGCCGGACAGAACATGTCGCCGTGTCCCGCGGTCATGCCCACGAGACCCGAGGCGACGACCCGCGCCCCGTCGAGGACGTACTCGTCGATCACGTGCTTGACCGCCACCTCGGGCAGCGAGCCGGCGGTGTCACGGACCGTGGTGAAACCGGACCGCAGCGCCTCACGGGCGTTGGCCGCGGCATGGAGGGTCTGTTCCTCCACCGAGGTCAGCATGTTCCACAGGTGCACGTCGTGCGGCCGGGTGCCCGCGTTGGACCGCAGATGCACATGACAGTCGATGAGGCCGGGCAACAGGGTCGTCCCCCGCAGGTCGTACACCGTGTCCCGGGGGGTCGTCGCCACCGTGTCCGCGGGACCCACCTCGGCGATCACGGCACCGTCGATCACCACGGTCGCATTCGCCCGCGCGGCACTCCCCGTGCCGTCGATCAACGTCACTCCCGACAGGACCGTTCGCTCCGTCATGAGGCTGTGTTCACTCCTCTCCGTGGGAACTGGTAAGGAGGAGTGTGAGTGGGCGAGGGTATGCCCGTGTTGCGGTGCAGCTTTCGCTTGGAATTCCGTCGGGAGGCGCAGGATTGCGCCACCCCTGGAGACGCAGATTTGCGCCACCCCGTCCGTCAGGCACGGTCTTCGAGGGAGTTCACGAAGGCGGTGTCGACACCCACCGGTCCCAGCCCGCTCGCCCCGCCCGGCGTGCCGAGGGGAGCCGTACGGCCGGACAGCGGCTCCTCGAAGAAGCGGCGGTTGTCGGCGCGGAACTCCGGGTCGGCCAGCCGGTCGACGGTGATCGCCTGCTCGGGGCAGGCCGTCTCGCAGGCGCCGCAGTCGATGCACTCCACCGGGTTGATGTAGAGCTTGCGCTCGCCCTCGTAGATGCAGTCGACCGGGCACTCCTCCATGCACGACCGGTCCATGATGTCGACGCAGGCCGATCCGATGACGTAGGCCATGTCAGTTCTCCTTCTCCGTGGAATGTCCGGGGAACAGGGCCGCCTCCGGATCGATGACGGTGGCCGCGTTGTTCACGGCGGTGGCGACCTCGCCGAAACCGACGGAGATCAGCCGCACCTTGCCCGGGTAGTCGGTGATGTCGCCGGCGGCGAACACCCGGGGCAGGTTGGTGGCCATCCGGGTGTCGACGGCGATCCGCCGGGCCTGGAGTTCGAGTCCCCAGGTCTGGAGTGGCCCGAGGTCGGCGACGAAGCCGAGGGCGGCGACGACGGTGCGGGCGGGCAGCAGCCGGGTGGTCTTCTCGGTACGGTGCCGGACCTCGACCCGCTCGACGCCCGACGCGCCGTGCAGCGCGCTCACCTCGGAGTCGGTGATGATCTCGATGCCGAGGGTGCGTACCTTCTCCACACTCGCCGCGTGCGCACGGAAGCGTGCGCTGCGGTGGACGAGGGTGACGGACCTGGCGATCGGGGCGAGCAGTGCCGCCCAGTCGAAGGCGCTGTCGCCGCCGCCGACCACGACCACGTCGTGGCCGGTGTGCTCGGCCGGGTCCGGCACGAAGTACACCTGCCCGCGGCCGAGGTAGTCCTCGCCCGCCGGGAGCGGCCTGGGGGTGAAGGTCCCCACTCCGCCGGTGATCACCACTGCCTCGGCCCGCACGACGGTTCCCCGGTCGGTGCGGACCAGGGGACGGCAGTCGGGCCCGTGGGCCAGGTCGACCGCCCGCTCCCCGAGGAGGTAGCGGACGCCGTACGGCGCGGCCTGCGCGACCAGGTTGTCGACGAGGTCGCGCCCGCGCACCGACGGGAACCCGGCGATGTCGAAGATGGGCTTCTCCGGGTACATCGCGCTGATCTGGCCGCCGCACTGGGGCAGTACGTCCATGACGGTGACGCGCAGTCCGCGGAAGCCGGCGTAGTAGGCGCCGTAGAGGCCGGACGGGCCGGCGCCGATGATCAGGATGTCGGTCTCGGTCACCGACGACTCGTCCGGGGCGACCGGCTCAACTGTAGGAACGCTCATGCTTCAGGAGCGTAGGAACGGGCCGCTCTCCGCCCAACGGAACCGGTCCGGCTGACGGGACGACGGTCAGGCGAGGGCCAGTTCGACGGTTCCCGTCACGCACGGGGTGCCGTCGGCCTTGTGGACGGCCACGTCCAGGGACACGCGCGCGCCCTCCACGGCCCGGACGGTCGCGGTCCAGGTGAGCGGTTCGCCGGCCACCGCGGTCGTACGGTTGCGCCAGCTCACCGTCTCCAGACGGGCGGCGGGTCCGGCCCACGCCAGCGCGTACCGGCTGAGTGTCTCGCCGTGCAGGGTGGACTGCACGACGACGTCCGGGAAGCCCTCCGAGGCGGCGAACCCGGCGTCGTAGTGGATGCGGTGGGCGTTCCAGGACACGGCGCTGAAGCGGAAGAGCTGGACGTTGCTGTGCGTGTACTGCCGCGGCGGACAGATGTCGCCGGCGAGGGGCGTGTTCATGCGGCTCCAGGGGAGTCGAGTGCCTCCATGACGACGATCGTCTCGTCGACGGCCGTCAGTTCGGTCCCGTCCGCCGAGGTGAAGCGGGTGGTGAGACCGAGCAGGACGAAGGCGCCGGACCGGCCCTGTTTGCGCTCGGCCGAGGTGACCGCACGCGAAGCGGTGACGCGACTGCCCGCGACCGGGGCCCGGCACAGCCGTACGGTCTGTCCGCCGTGCACCTGGCGCACCGGCAGGCCCTCGGTGCACGGTGACTCCCGGGCGGCCAGCCCGTCCGGCCGCAGGTCCCCCTCGACCGGCCCGTCCTCCCAGCTCATGGTGGCCGCGAGGAAGAGGACGGGCGCCTCGACCGCCGCGCCCGCCGCCTCCCGTTCCCGGGCCCGGCGGATGTAGTCGGCGTCGTTCAGCGCGGCGGCGTACCGGCAGAAGTCCTTGACGGTCACCGTGCCGCAGTCCTCGTCCTCCCACCGGCCGACGAGACTCCGGGCCCGGGCCAGTACCTGGTCCAGGACGCTCACAGAGCCGACCGCAGCGCCCGACCGATGCCCAGACCCGCGGTGCGCAGCGCGCTCGCGTGCGCGGCGGCGTCCACGCGGTAGGTCGGGGCGGTGATCGACAGAGCGCCGGCGAGGGTGTCCTGCCGGCCGAAGACGGGCACGGCCATGCTCATGTAGCCGAGCCGGACCTCTTCCGCCTCCGCGGCGATGCCCTCCGCCCGGATGCGCTCCACCTGACCGCGCAGCCGCCCCGGAGAGGTGATCGTGTGCCGGGTGAACGGTTTCAGCCCGTTCCTGACCACCTCCCCGAACAGGGTGGCGGGGGAGAAGGCCAGGATCGCCTTCCCGGTGGCGGTGCAGTACAGCGGGAGCCGCCCCGCCACCCGGGACTCCTCGCTCAGACCCCGGTGCGGCAGGATCTTCTCCAGGTAGACCACGTCGAGGCCGTCGTGGATCGCGAAGTGGATGGTCTCCTGGGTGGCCAGCAGCAGATCCTCCATGTACGGCTGGGCCACCTCGCGCAGGATCCGCTGCCGGTGCACCCGCTGCCCGATCTCGAAGAGCCGCAGCCCGAGCCGGTAGTCGCAGCCCGCCCGCTCCAGCAGTCCCCAGACGACCAGCTCCTGGCAGAGCCGGTGCACGGTCGCCTTCGCCACGCCCGTACGGCGCACGAGATCCGCGAGGGAGAGCGACTCGTCGTCGACGGTGAACGCCTCCAGGATGGGCCGCACCTTGCCGAGGACGGAGTTCATCGAGTCCGGACCGAGAGACGGCCCGGTCTCGGCAGGCGGGGCGGCAGGGGCCACGGCGCGGGCGATCGGGACGACGGTCATGGCAGACACCTCACGATCAGGGGTTACGGCTGGAATCTCACGATCAGTGACCGGATGACGACTCGGCGAGGAACGCGAGACTCAGCGGGTTGTACAGCGTGGCCTTCTCATGTTGCGGCCAATGCCCGCATTCGGTGAAGACCTCCAACCTCGCCCCGGGAATCGCGGCGGCGATCGCCTCGGCCTCCGGGACGTCCCCGAGCGGGTTCTTGTTGCCCCACACCACCAGTGTCGGGGCCTTGATCCGCGCCATCCGGTCGGGACGCAGCAGGTTCCGCTCGCGGGCGTCCACCTCCTGGAGGGCCAGCAGGTTGTGCAGGTTCCGCTGGAAGTCGGGGTGGTGGTAGATCTCGTAGCGCACCTGGGTCAGCTCCTCGCCCAGGTCCTCGTCCCACTCGGCCCACAGCAGGGCCAGCCGGTCGCGGGTGTAGGAGACCTCCGGCTCCAGGGCCGCGGCGCGGGTCGAGGTCTTCAGCCGCTCCATCACCGCCGGGTTGACCTTCGTACCGCCCATGCACAGCAGCTGGAGGGAGGCGACCCGGTCCGGGTGCTCGCTCGCCGCCCAGGACGACACCCACCCGCCCAGCGACTCGCCGACCAGGTGCGCGCGCTCGGCGCCCACCGCGTCGAGGTAGGCCATCAGGTGCTCCACGTACGCGGGGATCTCGCCCGGGCGGTCCGGCTTGCCGGTGTAGCCGTGGCCGAGCATGTCGATGGCGTGGCAGCGGTAGCCGGCCTCGGCGTGCGCCGGGATGTTGCGGACGAACGCCTCCAGGTGGCCGGTCGTGCCGTGCAGGAACACGACGTGCTCGCCGTCCTCGGGGCCGGCCTGCAGGGCGCGGGTGGTGACGTCGCCGGTCTTGACGTACGCGTGGCGGTAGTCGATGCCCGAGAGTTCGGTCCAGATGCTCATGACTGCCTTTCGGTGTGTGCCTGTGCGGGGTCGAGGACGGCGACGCCCATTCCGGTGAGCCACTCGGGCATCGGTTCGTACGCCAGCCGGCGGCCGGGCACGTGGTCGAGCACGGCCGACATGAGCAGCCAGGTGCGCAGCTCCTGCGCTCCGTTGCCGGCGACCTTCTCCAACTCCTCGGTGGAGTACGCGGTGATCCGCGCGGTCTCGCCGCGCTCGACGAGGGACAGGAAGCCGTCGTCGAACTCGGGGTTGAGCGCGGCCTCGGCGGCGCGGATGATCTCGCGGCGCCGGACGTCGTAGTCCTGCCAGTTCTCCCGGCCGTTCAGCCAGGCGCCGACCATGAACTCCTCGTCGTCGCCGTGCGGTTCCCGCCAGTCCGGCCAGGGCAGCCGGTGCGAGAGCCCGCCCGAGCCGATCACCGCGACGCGCCGGTCGCCGGGGAAGGCCAGTACGGCGTCCCGGATCGCCCGGCCCAGTTCCTCGCAGCGCGTGAGGGTGGGCAGGGGCGGGGCGAAGACGTTCACGACGAGCGGCACGATCTCCACGTCCAGCCCTTCGAGGAGGTACTGGATCGCGTGCGACTGGCCGTGGTCGATCTGGAGCCTGGCCGAGAACGCCGGGTCGAAACCGCCGTCTTCCACGAGGGAGCCGGCGATGTGCCGGGCCAGGGGGACGTCCACCGGCTGGGGGCCCTTCGGGGTGCCCGACTCGCCGCTCGCTATGCACTCGCCGACACCGATGGTGAAGCTCGGGATCAGGTCGAGCCAGAAGCCGCGGAAGTGGTTGGAGCCGACCAGGATCACGGTGTCGGGGCGGGCCGCGGCCAGGGCCTCCCGGGCCTCGACGAGCGCGTCGCGGAACCGCTCGGCGCGGTCCTTGTGGAAGGTCTCCTCCCAGTGGGTGTTCATCAGCGTGCTGTGGGATGCGCCGACGCCCAGGACGATCTCGGTCACGGTGTTGCTCCTTCCACCTCGGCGCGGGACCGGGTGACGGTGTCGACCGCCGTACGGATCAGATGGCGCGTCAGCTTCTCCATGGCCTGTACGGAGACGGTGTTCATGCCGCGGGCGAAGTCGATGTCGAACAGGGAGTCCGTGACCTTCGGCATGCCGACCCGCACGGTCGGGATGCCGCGCCCGCGCAGGATGTTGGCGTCGGTGGCCCCGCTGTTGCCCCGGATCACCTCGTGCGCGCGTCCCTCGAAGGCCTCCCAGCCGGCGGTCGCCGAGCGGCAGATCCAGCTCTCCGGGTCGGTCCGGGTGCCGGGGATCGCCAGGACCAGGTCGGCGGTGACGTCCGCCGGCACCTTGTCCAGGGCCGCGAGGAACTCCCGCTTGGCCTGCATCGGTGTCGTGTCCGGGCCGATGCGCAGGTCCACCATGAGGGTGCAGGCGGCCGGTGTCACCGCCGCCATCCGGGGCCAGCCGCCGCGGATCGAGGAGACGATGCCCTGCGGCGCGACCGTGCCGGCGGTGTGCCGGTCGGCGTACTCGACGAACCACTCCTCCAGATGCCGGGCGACCTCACCGGCGCGCGCGACGGCGTTGTCGTAGGGGAGGCGGTGGCGTGAGCCCACATAGGTGTGCGTGCCGTGGACCGTCACCTCGAACCACACGAGGCCGACCTCGTCCCAGGACACCGTCCAGCCGGGCTTGGCGATGAGCGCGTAGTCGGTCCACACGCCCTGCTCCAGGAGGAACGAACAGCCCACCCCCTGACCGGTGTTGCGGCGGGTGCCGCCGGGCCGGGCGTTGGTGGGCATGCCGCCCGCGCCGAAGGCCGCGACCAGGTCGCCGGTGAGCGGGATCCCGGCGAGGGCGATCGCCTCGGCGGCCATCATCACGCAGGCGGCGTGGCCCTTCGGGTTGGAGGCGCCGAGGCCGACGACCAGGTCGTCGTGGACGGTGGCCCGCGGGCGCATGTCGTCCCGCAGCTCCGGCCCGATCCAGGGCAGGTCCTCGCTCTCCTCGCCCACGGTCAGGGTGTCGATCGGGGCGTACAGCATGAGGTCGGGGCCGGTGCCGTCGCCGGAGAGCCGGGCCCAGGCGTTGGCCTGCCGGTCGTCCAGGGACTGGACCCGGGCAGGGCAGCCGGCGGCCGTGAGGGTGGCGGCGATGTGCTCCGCGAGCGGGCCCTCGTCGCCGGTGGGGCTCGGGATGTCGACGAGACCGGTGATCAGCTCGCGCAACCGGTCGCCGGAGACCTGCCGCCAGGCGTCCTCGACCCAGCCGCGCCGCCGGGCGTCCAGCCCCGCCAACTCGCCTGCGGCGCTCATTGGTTGATCCTGTGGACCTGGGTCATGGTGGTGCGCGCGAAGCGCTTCCTGGCCAGCGGGAGCCCGATGGCGATCCCGGCCCCGATCAGCAGGGTGAGCAGTGTGCGGCCCATGGTCATGCCTTCTTCTCGTCGGTGCCGGCATGGGAACCGCTGCCGGCGAGCTTCTTGCCGTACTCCTCCTCGCTGAGGTTCCGCCAGGCGGTCAGCGAGATGTCGGGGCGGTAGAGCTTCTCCGGGGGTGCGTCGGTGATGTCGACCATCCACGCGTCCTGGCCGGAGAACTGGCCGTGGAACAGCCAGCGGATCGCGCCCAGGTACTTGCCGTAGAAGCGCAGGGTGTCCCAGCCCTCGGTGAAGTTGACCATCACGCCGACGTAGCGGTGGTTGTCCTCGTCGACGGGGACGTAGAACTCGTAGTGGATGAAGTTCGGATACGCGATGCGCAGCACGCCGGGCATCGACAGCGACGCGAAGCCGGGGAACTCCTGGGCCTCGATCGTCGGGTCGACCTTGTCGGGCTTGCCCGTGTTGCCGATGTTGAAGGTCTCCTTCGGCGGCTGGGCCTTCCACCAGCGCTTGTTGGTCCAGCGGCCGACGCCGGGGAACTCCGCCTCCCAGTACACCTCGTCCTGCACGCGGAAGATCCAGCGGCCCTTGGCCACGATCCGGGTGATGTTCCAGGTGGGCATCGGCTTGAAGAGCCGCCACAGGGCCGTGCGGTGCAGGTACTTGGCGTGGCCCTCGTCGAAGCCGTTCTCGCAGGCGAAGCGCCAGTTGCCGCTGCGCGGATCGATCCGGCCGCCCATCACGAAGGCGTTGGAGACGAGTTCCTCGGGCAGTTGCGAGTCGATGGGGTGCGGTTCCTCGTCGGCGAGGGGGATGTACACCCACACCATGCCGAGGCGCTCCTCGACCGGGTACGTCCGCACCGAGACCTTGCCGGTCAGGCGGCAGCCGGGCCCGTCGGTGATGACCGCGGCCAGCTTGCCGGTGGGCAGGTCGAAGGTCCAGCCGTGGTACGGGCAGCTGACCGTGCCGGGGAACTGCTGGTTGCCCTCGGACAGCGGCACACCGCGGTGCGGACAGCGGTTGTGCAGCGCGTACGCGGTGCCGCCGTCCCGGATCAGTGTGATCTTCTCGCCGCAGATCGTGAACGGGAGCGGATCGGCGGTGATGTGGCTGGACCAGGTGACCGGATACCAGTACCCGCGAAAGCCCGCGCCCGCGGCGTCGTAGTGCGGCCACGACTTCCAGTCCTGGCGGCCGGGCTCTCCTGCTGGTCTGCGGCGGCTCCGGACCGGGGGCGGTGTGTCGGGAGAGTCGTCGACCGTCATCGTGGGCGTCCTCCTGCTGCCGGGTGAGCTGTGAGGTGAGCATGCGGCGGGCCGCAGGATCCGCCCAAGGGACCCGGTCCGCTGAGCAGACCGGGTCGCGTGGAGCCGCCGGAAGACCGGGGCCCACCTGCGCGTCCCGTTCAGCGGACCCTTGTCGATGCGCGACGGACACCCTCCGTTCTACGGTGCGCCAAATCCCGTGCCGCCCCCCACCGACCAGCCGAAGCCGGCGGTCTCCCATCGACCCCTGAGGTACTCATGGAGACACGGTCCACGACACGCCACCCCCTCGCAGGCCCCGCCGCCCTCGCCGTCGCACTGCTCACGCTCTCCGCGTGCAGCGCGGCCACCACCGACTCCGCCGCCGGCTCCGGCCAGAGCGCCGCGGGCCCCACGATCCGCATCGGCGTCGGTATCGACGCCTCGTACGCGCCCTTCTTCCTCGCCGACGCCGAAGGCCTGTGGGCCAAGCACGGTGTGAACGTCGAGCTGGTCCAGTTCGGGCAGGGCAGCGAAGGCGTCAACAACCTCGTCGCCGGCCAGGTCCAGATGTCCGGAAACTCGGACAGCACCACCATCAGCATGCTGCCCCAGGACCCCGACCTGCGGTCCTTGATGGTCTACGAGCAGTCCGGGAAGTACCTCAAGGTCGTCCTCGGCCCGAAGGTGGCGTCCCCTGCGAAGATCCGCAAGATGGCCGTGGCCCCGGGGCTGTCCGAACTCGCGGCGACCCGGTTCCTGGAGTCGAAGGGCATCGACCCGAAGTCGGTCGAGTTCGTCACCGCCGACCCGCCCGAGATCCCGGCGCTGATGAAGAAGGGCGACGTCGACGCGTACGTGCTGTGGGAGCCCTGGCCCACCAAGGGGGTCGCACAGGGCGGCAGGATCCTGGAGAACACCGGCGCCTACGGCGTGACCTACTCCCAGTGGCTGCTCACCAGCGCCGCCTGGCTGAAGGCCAATTCCGACACCGCCACCAAGGTCGCACAGGCCCTGGAGGAGGCGTCCCGGCTGACCGAGACCGACCCCGAGGCCGCGGCCCAGGCGACCGAAAAAGCGGTGAAGGTCCCGGCGGCCCAGACCCTGACCGCCATCAAGGAAATCGACTTCGGAGCCCGCGACTTCACCGCCGCCGACCTCAAGGGATACGCGGACACGGCCAAGTTCTTCGTCGACACCGGCAAGGTCAAGGCCCAACCGGACGTGTCGGCGGCCGTCCAACGCGGTTGGTTCACCCAGCACTTGAAGGGAACCTCATGACGGAGGCCGTGGGGACCCACCCCCCGCAGACCGGTCGCCGCGGCGCGGCCCTGACCGCCGACGGCGTCGGTATCCGCTTCGACTCCTTCCAGGCCGTACGGAACATCTCCCTCGACATCGCCGCCGGTGAGTTCCTCTGCCTGCTCGGCCCCAGCGGCTGCGGCAAGTCGACGCTGCTGTCCGCCATGGCGGGCTTCGTGACCGCGGACGAAGGCACTCTGTCCGTCGGCGGTTCCCCGATCACCGGTCCCGATCCGGAGCTGGGCATGGTCTTCCAGAGCAGCGAGGCGCTGTTCGACTGGATGACGGTGCGTCAGAACGTGGCGTTCGGCCCACGGATGCGCGGCGCCTCACGCGCGGAACAGACGAAGCTCGCCGACGAGTACCTGGGCCTGGTGGGGCTGCGCCACTGCGCGGACCGCTTTCCGGGGCAGCTCAGCGGTGGCATGCGCCAGCGGGTGCAGATCGCCCGCGTACTGGCCAACGAACCGGGCGTCATGCTGATGGACGAGCCGTTCGGGGCGCTCGACGCGCAGACCCGGCAGGTGATGCAGGAGGAGACGGACCGCGTCTGGCGCGCCTCGGGCTGCACCGTCGTCTTCGTCACCCACGACATCGACGAGGCGATCCTGCTGGCCGACCGGATCGCCGTCATGACGGCGGGCCCGGCGGCCTCGGTGAAGTCCGTCTATCCGGTGGACCTGCCCAGGCCCCGGGACGAGGACGATCCGGCCGCCGTCGAACTGCGGCGCCGGCTGCGGGAGGACATCGGCGAAGAGGTCCGCAAGGCGCTGCGCGACCAAGGGCTCGACACCGAGGAGGACGAGCGATGACCGTCGCGACGGCTGCCGCCGCCGGCAGCGCGGAAAGCCGCAAACGCCCGGCCTGGGCGAGCGTACGACGGCTGCGCACGATCGGGATGTACACCCTGTCCGTCCTCGTCGGTCTCGGCGTCTGGCAGCTGCTGGCGATGCGGTACGGCTCCTCGCTGGTCGCCTCCCCGAGCGAAACCCTCAGCGCCGCACGCCAGTTGGCGGCGGACGGCACACTCACCAACTCGATCGTCGCCTCCAGCCGGCGGATCCTGATCGGCTGGGGGCTCGGCGTCCTCGTCGGCGCACCGGTCGGTCTGCTCGTCGGACAGGTCCCGGTGGTACGCCAACTCCTGGAGCCCTACATCGAGTTCTTCCGGTTCATCCCGCCGGTCGCCTTCGTGACCCTGGCGGTGGTGTGGCTGGGCATCGGCGAGTCGTCCAAGGTCGTCCTGATCTTCTACACGGCCGTCTTCATCGTCACGGTGAACACCAGCGCCGGCGTGCTGGCCGTGAGCGAGTCGAAGCTGCGGGCCGCGCAGAACCTGGGCGCGAGCCGCCGCCAGATCCTCCAGGGGATCGTGCTGCCCTCGACCGTGCCGCACATCGTCACCGGTGCGCGCCTCGCCATGGGCAACAGCTTCCTGACCATCGTCTCCGCCGAGATCGTCGCCTCCCGGGTCGGGCTCGGCTCACTGATCTGGACCTCCCGCAACTACGGGCGGATCGACTGGGTCTTCGTCGGAATCATCACCCTGGGAATCCTCGGGTTCGTCTTCGACCGCGTCCTGCGGATCGTCGCGTCCCGCGTTCTGCGTCGATACGGAGTGAAGCTGTGACAACCGGTACGTCCCGCGCCCTGGTCCTGGAGACCTTCGGTTCCCTGCCCCGCCTGGTGGAGCGCCCGGTGCCGGAACCCCGCCCCGGCCACACCCTCGTACGGATGCGGGCGGCCCAGGTCGGCCACCTCGATCTGAACGTCGTGGACGGCAGGTTCGGCATCCTCCCCGATCTGCCGGCGGTACCGGGCACCACGGGATGCGGGGTCGTCCTCGCCTCGGACACCCACCCCGAGGGCAGCCTCGTCCGGCTCGGCGGGAAGGGCCTCGGCCTGCGCCGCGACGGCTGCTGGGCCGAGCACGCGCTGGTGCCGGACGCCGCCGTGGAGGCGGTCGCGGAGGGCACGGACCCCGCCCTGGCGTGCAGTTGGTTCTCGCCGGCGGGCACCGCGTGGGCGGCGGTGCACACGGTCGCCGCCGTACGACCGGGGGAGCGGGTGCTCGTGACCGGCGCGGCGGGCGCGGTCGGGGCGCTGACCGTGCAGGTCGCCGCGCGGGCCGGAGCCGAGGTGGTCGGCGTGGTCGGCCGGCCGGCCAAGCTCGGTCACGTCCCGGCTCCCGCCAAGCCCGTCCTCGCCGCCGAACTGTCCGCGGAGTCGGCGGGCGGGCAGTTCGACGTCCTCATCGACACGGTGGGCGGCCCGGTGCTGCGGGACGCCCTCCCGCTGGTCCGCCCGCGGGGCCGGGCCGCGCTCGTCGGCTACACCGCCGGACGCGAGTTCACCGTGGACCTCGCGGACTTCCTGCTGGCCGACGTGTCCGTGCTGCCGGTGAACCTGATGTCGCGGGGGAAGGAGGTCGCCGCCGACGCGGAGGGCCTGCTGGCCGACCTGCGGTCGGGGGCGCTGACCCTGGAGATCGAGCGCCACGGCCTCGACGGGCTGGCGGAGGCCGCCGACCGGCTGCGGACCGGCGAGGCGATCGGCAAGGTGGTGCTGGACCTGGACTGAAGGACCCCGGCGCCGCACCCGCGGCCGGCGACGCGCGCCCCGGTCCCGACGCTCAGGGTGCCGCTCGGCCGGCCGGGTCGGGGTAGGTGATGACCAGCATCGTCACCCCGTCCTCGGAGGTCCAGGGCCCGTGCGGCATGCCGGGCGGGCGGCACGCGTACATGCCGGCGATGAAGGTCGTGTCCAGCGTGAGGTCGTGCAGGGCTCCCGACAGGAGGTGGACCTCCTCCCAGAAGCCGTGCCGTGTCACGCCCTGGGCGGACGTGTCGGTGCCCGGCGCCCACCGCACGAGCGCGGTGCGGGCACCGGTGGCCGGGTCCTCGGCGAGGGTCTGTTCCTGTACGCCGAGGGCGGCTCCCGGTGGTGTGGTCCAGGGCGCGTCGGGCCGGTGGAACTCCAGCTCGGGCTTGCTCATCGGCACACCTCCGGTCGTCGGCCGCACACTTCTCGTCCACGGATCGTATGCGCTGGTCCCCCAGGACGAGCCGACCGCGGTGCACCCCCTGGGCCCGTCTACCCCGGGACCACCACCGCCCGCCCCCGGCAACACACCACGCCTTCGGCACCGCAGTGCTCGACCAGATCGAGAGTGACCGCACCGCTGACCGCGTCCACGGACGCCACGGTGCCGGTCACCACCAGCCGGTCACCCACGTGGGCCGGCGCCCGGTTCTGCCACCCCACCTCCCGCACCTGTCCGCCCGTGCCCGCGAACTCCGCGGCGGCACGGTAGAAGAGACAGCCGTGCAGCTGAGCCATCACGACCGGCCCGGCCAGCCCCTCCGACCGGGCGAACCCGGTGTCGTAGTGGATGCGATGGGCATTGCGGGTGACCGCGCCGAACCGCAGCAGGGTGACCGCATCGGGCGTCAGCTCCACGGGCAGGACCGCCTGCCCCACGACGATCCGCCGCGCCTGCTCCGTCATCGGACGATGAACCTCTCCGTGACCTCCACCAGCGTCCCCCGTTCCGCGCCGTACACCTTCTCCACGGTGAGCAGCAGGAAGCCCTCGCCGCTGCCCTTGCGCTCCACGGCCGTGAGCGTGCGCCGCATCTCGATCCGGTCTCCCGGCCGCACCGCCCCGATCCAGCGCACGGCCTGCCCGCCCGCCATCAGCCGGACGTCGAGCCCGTCGGTGCCGGGCACCTCGTCGCGGTACATGCCGTCCGGCCGGAACTCCGCCGGGTCGGCCCCGGGTGCCCCGCGCAACAGACTCACCACGTACATCGGATGGACGGCGAAGTCGGCGCAGGCGGGATCGACGAGACACGGCGTGCTCTCCCCGGCCGCCCGCGCGAACTCCGCCGCGTCCTCGGCCCGTACGATCCCCAGCGAGCGCCGCTCCGCACTCCCGATCGACGCCCGGGCCCGTTCCTCGGCCAGCTCCAGCACGGTGTTGTGGATCATGCGTTGCCTCCTGCGGTCGTCCGGTGCCCGGACGCTAGGGACGGCCGGCGCCGGCCGCCACGGAACCGGCCCGCTCAGCGGACCGTTCCGCTTGGGCGGGGATCGCCGCCGTCCCACCATCGGTCCATGGACCTCATGGACATCCAGGCGCCCCCGGAGGGCACCTACGCGGAAGCGGACGGCGTCAAGTACCACTACGTCGAACTGGGGGAGGGCAGCGCCACGGTCTTCCTGCACGGCGGCGGCCCCGGCTGCACCGGATGGTCGGACTTCGGGCAGGTGGCACCCCTGTTCGCCGCGGACCGCCGGTGCCTGCTCGTGGACATCCTGCAGTACGGGAAGTCCGCCAAGCCCGTCATCGAGGGCCCCATGTGGGACTACCACGCGGCAAAGACCGTGGCACTGCTCGACGAACTCGGTATCGAGCGGGCCGACTTCGTCTGCAACTCGTGGGGCGGCACCATCGCGCTCAACCTGGCCGCCAAGTACCCGGAACGCGTACGGTCGCTGGTGATCACCGGCAGCATGCCCGTCTTCTACGGCCCGCTCGCCCCCCTGCCGGAGGGCGGCCGCCGTGGCCGCAACGCCCGCGACGTGTACTACGGCGGCACCGGCCCCTCGTGGCAGAAGATGCGCGAACTCATCGCCCGCCTGGAGTGGTTCGACCCCGACGCCATCCCCGACGGCACCGTGACCCTGCGCCACGAACAGAGCCTCGACCCGGAGGAGACAGCCCTGGCAGGCGCCTCCGACAACCCGCGCGGCGACTGGCAGGACCTCACCGCCGAACTCGGCCGGATCGCCGCGCCGACGCTCTTCGTGTGGGGCATGCACGACGCGTTCCTGACCCCCGACTACCCGCTGATGCTGGCCCGCATGATCCCCAAGGGCAACCTGCACGTGATCAGCGAGGCCTCCCACCACCCGCAGGAGGAACGGCCGTACGACTACTACAGCGTCGTCTCCGGCTTCCTGAACCAGCGGCACAACTGACTCTCCGGGGAGGAGACATGAGCGAGACCGCCGTGCGTGTCGTCGAACTGTCCAGCCCCTTCACCCGGTTCGCGGGCAGGCTGCTGGTCGGGCTCGGGTACGAGGTCGTGCTCGTCGAGCCGCCGGAAGGCGACGCGACCCGACGCGACCTCGACGGCGACGCGTTCGTCCACTGGCACGCGGGCAAGCGATCGGTGGTCCCCGCCACGCCCGAGGACCTGCGTCGCCTGCTGGCGGGCGCCGACGTGCTGCTCGACGGGAGTCCGAGCGGAGCCGAGGCACTCACCGACGGTCTGGATCACCTGGTACACGTCCGCGTCACCCCGTTCGGCCTCGTCGGCCCCCGCACCGACTGGCAGGGCACCGACCTCGTGGTGGCCGCGCTGGGCGGGATGCTCGCACAGGTCGGTGATCCGGACGGCCCGCCGCTGCGGCTCCCGGAGCACCAGGCCGAGCAGCTCGCCGGCGTCAACGCGGCGATCGCCGCCGTGCTCGGCCTGCGCGCCCGGCGGAGCGGCCCGGGACAGCTCGTCGACGTGTCGGCCCAGGCATGCGTGGCGGCGGCCCTGGAGGCCGGAACCCTCGCCTACCTGCACGAGGACCGGGTGCCGCCACGCCCGGGCCGCGTCCATCCGCTGGTTCCGCACGGTCTGTTCCGGGCCGCCGACGGCTACCTGGGCGGTGGTCTAGGCGGCAGCCCGCGGATGTGGGACGCGCTGCTCGACTGGCTGCGCGAGGAGGGCGCGGCGGCCGATCTCACGGAACCGCGCTGGCAGGACCCGGTCGAACGCAAGAAGCACCAGGAGCACGTCTTCAAGGTCGTCCAGGACTTCGTGGGGACGTGGCCGAAGGCCGAGTTCGCGGAGCGGGCCCAGGCCAGGAAGCTGCCCTGGGCCGCCGTCGACCTGCCCCACGAACTTCCCCGCAACCCGCAGCTCGAGGCCCGCGGCTTCTTCACCCGGGTCCGCACCGAGGCGGGGGAGCGGACCGACCTGGGCTTCCCGTTCGCGTTCCCGGAAGGCCGCCGGGTCCGTGAGCTGGACGTACCTGGTCCGGGCGCGGACCAGGACCTGCTCGGCGAACACCGTCCGAAACCTTCTGCCGCGGACCCGCAGGACCCCGTACGCCCCGCCCTCCACGGCATCCGGGTCCTCGACCTGACGTGGGTCCTCGCCGGGCCGTACTGCACGAAGATCCTGGCCGACCACGGCGCCGACGTGATCAAGGTGGAGTCCGCGGGCCGCCCCGACCCCACCCGCTTCGCCCCCTTCATGCACCTGTCCCGCGGCCCGCACACGAACCCGGACACCAACGGTTACTTCAACGAGGTCAACCGCAACAAGCGCAGCATCGCGCTCGACACCCGGACCGGCGAAGGCGTCGCGGTGCTGCGGGACCTCATCGCCCACTGCGACGTGCTCGTGGAGAACTTCAGTTCCACGGTCATGAAGAAACTCGGCCTGGGCTACGAGGAGTTGCGCCGGATCAACCCGGACCTCGTGTACGTCAGCATGTCGGGGATGGGGCACACCGGGCCGCGCAACGGCTGGGTGTCCTACGCCGACACGGTCTCGGCGAGCTCGGGACTGACCGGACTGACCGGCTGGGGACCGGGCGACGTGGTCGGCGTGATCTACGGTCACGGCGACATCGTCGCGGGCCTGCAGGCAGCCCTCGCCACGGTGGCGGCGCTGGAACACCGGGCCGCCACCGGGCGCGGGCAGCACGTCGACCTGTCCCAGCTGGAGGCGATCGCCGCCCACATGGGCACCAGCCTCCTCGGCGGACCGCAGGTGGAGCCGAGCGGCAACACTCACCCGAGGTGGAGCCCGCAGGGCGTCTACCGATGCCTCGGCGCCGACCGCTGGCTGGCCGTCAGCGTGCGCGACGATGCCGAATGGGCGGCGCTGTGCGAGGTGATCGGCCGCCCCGGACTCGCCACCGACGAGCGGACCCGGACGGCCGAGGCACGCAGGCACGCGGTACCCCTGGTCGATGCCGCGCTGGAGGAGTGGACCCGCACGATGCCCGCCGACCTCGCCGCCGAGGCGCTCCAGGCACACGGCGTCCCGGCCGGAGCCGTCCAGGACGGCCGTGAACTGGTCGAACACGACCCGCAGTTGCGGGCCCGCGGATTCTACGTGCGCAAGGAGCACCCGGTCGCGGGAGCCTTCCTGCACGAGGGCGTCCCGATCCGCCTCACCCGCACACCCGGCGCGATCCGCACGGCCGCACCCGTCCTCGGCGCCGACACCGACGCCGTACTGAGCGAGGTGGCCGGGTTTCCGGCCGAGCGCGTCCGGGAGCTCCGGGAGGCCGGAGTGCTGCGGTGAACGACACCATCCCCGGTCTGCTCGACGCGGCGGCCCGGGACTTCGGTGAACGGACCTTCCTGCGCGTGGGAGAGGTGACGCGGACGTACGCGCAGTCCCGTACGGCCGCGGCCACGATGGCGGGAGCGCTCGCGGAGCGCGGCTGCCGGCCGGGCGACCGTGTCGCCGTGATGGCCGGCAACCGGATCGAGGTCGTCGACCTGATCCTCGGCTGTGCCTGGCTGGGAGCGGTGCTGGTCCCGCTCAACACCGGCCTGCGGGCCGGCGGGCTGCGGCATGTCCTGCGCGAGGCCGGACCGCGGTTCCTGCTCGCGGAACCGGAGGCGGCCGGGCGCGCCGTCGAGGCCGGCTTCCGGGGGGAGTTGTGGATCGTGGGCGGGGACGACGTCCCCGTGCCGGGCGCGGCCCACGCCGTACCGGCGGCCCGCGTGCGTCCGGAGGACACCGCCTTCGTCCTGTTCACCTCGGGCACCACGGGAACGGCGCGGGGCGTGCGCTGTCCGCACGCCCAGACCGTGTGGTGGGGCCGCAACGTCGCGGACTCGCTCCGCCTCACCGCCGACGACGTGCTGTACACCTGCCTGCCGCTCTTCCACACCAACGCCCTCAACACCCTGGCGCACGCCATGGCCGTCGGAGCGAGCTGTGTCATCGGCGAGCGGTTCTCCGCCACCCGTTACTGGGAGCGGGTGGCCGGGGCCGGTGCCACCGCCGTCTACCTGCTGGGCGCGATGGTGCCCATGCTCCTCGCCCAGCCCCCGGGCCCCGGCGACCGTGCGCACCGGGCCTGGCGCGGTCTCTCCCCGGCCACCCCCGGCTCCGCGTGGCAGCCCTTCCGCGAGCGGTTCGGGGTCACTCTCGTCGACGGATTCGGTTCCACGGAGACGAACCTCGTCATCGGGTCGACTCCCGAGCATCAGCGGCCCGGCTACGTGGGCACGGTGCGCGACGGCTTCTCCGCGCGCGTCGTCGACGACCGCCTCGCCCCGGTCCCGGACGGCGTGCCCGGTGAGCTGCTGGTCCGCAGCGCCCGTGCGTTCGCCTTCAGCACCGGCTACCTGGGGGAGCCCGAGCCGGACCGCACCGCCTGGCGGCATACCGGCGACCGGGTGGTCCGCGAACCCGACGGATGGTTCCGCTTCGTCGACCGGATCAAGGACGTCATCCGCCGGCGCGGCGAGAACGTCTCCTCGCAGGAGGTGGAGTCGGCCGTCCGCACGCACCCGGCGGTCGCCGACGCGGCGGCCTTCCCGGTGCCCTCGGAACTGGCCGAGGACGAGGTCATGGTCGCGGTCGTCCCCCGGCCCGGTCACCTGCTGAACGCTCCGGACCTCCTGCGGCACTGCGCGGGCGAGCTGCCCGCCTTCGCGGTGCCCCGGTACGTCGACACCGTCCCGGAGCTGCCGCTCACCGAGACCGGCAAGGTCCGCAAGGCGGTCCTGCGGGAGCGTGGGGTCACCGCCACCACCTGGGACCGTGAGAGCCACCAAACGGATTTTATGGAACATCTCATGCCATATGCTGTCAGAAGTGATGGTGAATCTGAGGGTAGTGGTGGATCAGGGGACGGCAGGCGTTAGCGTGGTGGGTGCTGATGGCGAGCCTGTGCTGGTTCGTGCTGGTTTTTGAGGGGTAGCAGGGGTGAATGTGCAGGGCGGCGCGATTTCATGAGATTTCTGCACACTTCCGACTGGCATCTCGGCCGTGCCTTCCACCGGGTGAACATGCTCGGCGCCCAGGCCGAGTTCATCGGCCACCTCGTGGCGACCGTGCGTGAGCACGCCGTCGACGCCGTGGTCGTGTCGGGAGACGTGTACGACCGTGCCGTCCCGCCGCTGGCCGCGGTCGAGCTGTTCGACGACGCCCTGCACCGGCTCGCCGACCTGGGCGTGCCCACGGTGATGATCTCCGGGAACCACGACTCGGCCCGCCGTCTCGGCGTCGGCGCCGGTCTCATCGACCGCGCCGGCATCCATCTGCGCACCGACCCGTCGGCCTGCGGCACGCCCGTCGTCCTCGCCGACGCCTTCGGCGACGTCGCCTTCTACGGCCTGCCGTATCTCGAACCCGCCCTGGTGAAGGACGAGTTCGCCGTCGAGAAGGCCGGGCACGAGGCGGTGCTGGCCGCCGCCATGGACCGCGTCCGCGCCGACCTCGCCGCCCGCGCGCCCGGCACGCGTTCCGTCGTCCTCGCGCACGCCTTCGTCACCGGCGGCGAGGCCAGCGACAGCGAGCGCGACATCACCGTCGGCGGAGTGGCCGCCGTCCCCGCCGGAGTCTTCGACGGCGTCGGCTACGTGGCACTCGGCCATCTGCACGGCTGCCAGACCCTCACCGAGCGCGTCCGCTACTCCGGCTCCCCGCTGGCCTACTCCTTCTCCGAGGCCGACCACCGCAAGAGCATGTGGCTCGTCGACCTGGCCGCCGACGGCGCCGTCACCGCCGAACGCCTCGACTGCCCGGTCCCGCGCCCGCTTGCCCGCATCCGCGGCACGCTCGACGACCTGCTCGCCGACCCCGCCCTGACCCGGCACGAGGACGCCTGGATCGAGGCCACCCTCACCGACCCGGTCCGCCCCGCCGACCCCATGGCCCGCCTCACCGACCGCTTCCCGCACGCCCTCAGCCTGGTCTTCGCCCCCGACCGCGCCCCGGAAGACCCCGACGTGACCTACGCCCGCCGCCTGGCCGGCCGCACCGACCGCCAGATCGCCGAGGACTTCGTCGCCCATGTCCGCGGCGCCGGCCCCGACCAACGGGAACTGACCGTGCTGGGCGAGGCGTTCGACGCCGTGCGCGCGGACGCCACGGTGCGGGAGGTGGCGCGGTGAGGACCCACACGCGACGGAACACGGAGGCCGTGCGGTGAGGCTGCACCGGCTCGACATCACCGCCTTCGGCCCCTTCGGCTCCACCCAGAGTGTCGACTTCGACGCGCTCTCCGGCGCCGGGCTCTTCCTCCTGCACGGCCCGACCGGCGCCGGGAAGACCTCCGTCCTGGACGCCGTCTGCTACGCGCTGTACGGCACTGTCCCGGGCGCCCGCCAGAGCGGCCAGGGCCTCACCCTGCGCAGCGACCACGCCGACCCGGCCACCCGCACCGAGATCCGCCTCGAACTCACCGTCGGCGGACGCCGGTTGGAGATCACCCGGCAGCCGCCCTGGGAGCGCCCCAAGAAACGCGGCTCGGGCACCACCCTCGACAAGGCCCAGACCTGGCTGCGCGAGTACGACGCGACAGGCGGCGCGTGGAAGGACCTCAGCCGCTCCCACCAGGAGATCGGCGAGGAGATCAGCCAGCTGCTCGGCATGAGCCGCGAGCAGTTCTGCCAGGTCGTCCTGCTGCCCCAGGGCGACTTCGCCCGCTTCCTGCGCGCCGACGCAGGCGCCCGCGGCCAGCTGCTCGGCCGCCTCTTCGACACCCAGCGCTTCGCCGACGTCGAGAAGCGCCTCGCCGAGCGCCGCAGGACGACCGAGGCCCGGGTGCGGGAGGGCGACTCCGCGCTGCTGGCCGACGCGCACCGCATGCAGCAGGAAGCCGGCGACGCGATGGAGCTGCCGGAGCTGACCCCGGGCGAGCCCGGTCTCGCCGAGGCCGTCCTCACCGCCGCCGCCGTCGCCCGCAGCACCGCCCGCGAGCACCTCACCCTCGCCCACTGCCGCCTCACCGCGGCCGAGTCCGCCCAGTTCGCCGCCGACCGCGCACTGGCCGCCGTCCGCGAACTGGCCCGGTTGCAGGGCCGGTTCGCCGAGGCGCGGGAGCGGGCCGGACGGCTGGAGGAGCGGGCCGGGGACCGCCATGAGACGCAGGCGCGGATGGAGCGGGGGCGGCGGGCGGCGGCGGTGGCGCCGGCGCTGGAGCTGCGGGAGGCCGCCGAGGCCGGGCACCGCGGGGCGGCCGCCGCCGAGGCACGCGCGCGTGCGCTGCTGCCGGAGACCTTCGCCGAAGCCGGAGCGGCAGGGCTCGCCACCGCTGCCCGCCGGGCCGCCGAGGAGCTGGGCGGGCTGGAGTCCGCGCGCCGGGCCGAGCGACGGCTCGCCGAGGTCGTCGACGAGCGCGGGCACCTGGACCGGCAGGAACGGGACGACGAGGACGCCCGGCGCGAGGCAGCGGCCTGGCTCGCCGACTGGGACGCCCTGCGCGCGGGACTGCAGTCCCGTATCGACTCCGCCCAGGAGGCCGCGACCCGCGCCGAGCAGTTCGCCGTACAGCGCGAACCCGCCCACCGGCGGCTGGCGGCGGCACGGCTGCGGGACGAGCTGGGCCGGGACACGGACGAGGCCCAGCGCACGGCCCTGACCTCCGCGCGCCAGGCCGTCGACGCCCGGGCCCACTGGCTCGACCTCAAGGAACAGCGGCTGAACGGCATCGCCGCCGAGCTGGCCGCCGATCTCACCGACGGCGCACCCTGCGCGGTCTGCGGGTCCACCGAACATCCCGCGCCCGCACGGAAGTTCGCGGGGCACGTCGACCGGGAGGCGGAGGAGCGCGCGCTCGCCGCCTACCAGCGCGCCGACGAACAGCACGCCGGGGACGAGCGGCGCCTCGGCACCGTCCGCGAGGCACTGGCCGCCGCCACCGCCGAGGCGGCCGACACGCCTACCGGCCAACTCGCCGCCCAGGCCGACGAGTTGGAGCAGGAGTACGCGCGAGCCCGGCGCGGTGCCTCCGACCTGCACGCGGCACACGAGGAGCTGCGGCTCGCCGAGCAGGAGCGCGAGCGCCGGCTGACCGGCCGGCAGCAGGCCGAGGTCCGGGCCGCCTCCCGGCTGACCCGGCGTGACGGCCTCGACGCCCAACAGGCCTCCCTGGAGGAGGAGTTGGCGAAAGCCCGGAGCGGTGCGGCCAGCGTCGCCACCCGGGCCGCGCAGCTGGAGCGGCAGACGGCGCTGCTCACCGACGCCGCCGACACCGCCCGCGCCGCCGACGACACCGCCCGGCACCTGAAGGACGCCGACGCGCGGCTCGCCGACGCCGCCTTCCGGGCCGGCTTCGACACCCCGCAGGCCGCGGCCGCCGCCCTCCTCGACGACACCGCCCACCGGGAACTCCAACGGCGTCTGGACGACTGGCAGTCCGAGGAGGCGGCGGTGCGCGCGGTACTGGCGGAGGCCGACACCGCGGCGGCCGCCCAGCAGCCGCCCGCCGACCTCGACGCGGCGGAAGCCGACGCCGCCGCGGCGGGCCGGCGGCTGCGCGACGCCGCCTCCGCCCGGGACCGGGCCGCCGGCTGCTGCGCCGAACTCGACCGGCTGTCCGCCCGCGCCACCGAGGGCGTACGCCGGCTCGGGCCGCTGCGCGAGGAGTACGAGCGGGTCGCCCGGCTCGCCGCCCTCACCGCCGGCACCTCCGCCGACAACGAGCGCCGGATGCGGCTGGAGTCGTACGTCCTGGCCGCCCGCCTGGAACAGGTCGCCGCCGCCGCGACCGTACGCCTGCACCGCATGTCCTCCGGCCGCTACACCCTCGTCCACTCCGACGACCGCACCGGACGCGGCCGCAGCGGCCTCGGGCTGCACGTCGTCGACGCCTGGACCGGACGGGAACGGGACACCGCCACCCTGTCCGGCGGCGAGACCTTCTTCGCCTCCCTCGCGCTCGCCCTCGGCCTCGCCGACGTCGTCACCGACGAGGCCGGCGGGGTCCGGCTCGACACCCTCTTCATCGACGAGGGCTTCGGCAGCCTCGACGAACAGACCCTGGACGAGGTCCTCGACGTCCTCGACTCGCTGCGCGAACGCGACCGCAGCGTGGGCATCGTCAGCCATGTCGCCGACCTGCGCCGCCGCATCCACGCCCAACTGGAGGTGGCGAAGGACAGGTCGGGCTCGGCGCTGCACCAGCGCGGGGTCTAGGTGCCGATGGCGCGGCGGGGGAGGGGCGAGGAGTAGACGACGCTCGTCGTCACCGAGCCCAGGGTGCCGATCCTGCCGGAGATCTCCTCCAGGTGGCGCATCGAGCGGGCGGTGACCTTGATGACGAAGCAGTCGTCGCCGGTGACGTGGTGCGCCTCCAGGATCTCGGGGGTGGCGGCGACCAGGTCGTGGAACGGCCGGTAGTTGCCGTTGGGGTAGCGCAGCCGGACGAAGGCGAGGATCGGCAGGCCCAGCCGCTCCGGGTCGACCACGGCCGCGTACCCCTGGATCACGCCCGCCTCCTCCAGGCGGCGCACCCGCTCGGTCACCGCGCTCGGGGACATCGCGACGGCACGCGCCAGCTCCGCGAAGCTGGCCCGGCCCTCGCGCTGGAGGACATCGAGGATGCGCCAGTCGGTGGCGTCCGGGGAAAACACGGTCATGGGCGATGGATAACAGGGAATCCCCGGCCGGACAAGGCCGGGGCCGCGGATCACACCTTCAGGGCGGTCGGTCACCGGCCGTAGATTTCGGGTCAAGGAGATCCGCCGCACCGGCGGCCAGCGAAAGGCCCCAGATGCCCGCCACCACCGTGAACCCCGTCCTGCGCGTCGCCCCCGCCGCCCCCGCCGAGGCCGCCGCCCACTTCCGGGCGAGCCTCGTCTTCCACGCCGACGTCTCCGACGTGGCCGCCGCCCTCGCCGCCGACGGCGACCCCGGCTTCGTCGTCCTGGACTCCCGCTCCACCGAGTCCTGGGACCAGGGCCACATCCCCGGCGCCGTCCACCTGCCCACCGCGCTCATCCCCGAGCAGGCGGACCAACTCCTCGACCGGGACGTGCCCGTGGTGACCTACTGCTGGGGTCCCGGCTGCAACGGCGCGACGCGGGCCGCCCTCGCGCTGGCCCAACTCGGCTTCCGGGTCAAGGAGATGCTCGGCGGGTTCGAGTACTGGGTGCGTGAGGGCTTCGAGTTCGAGACCTGGCAGGGCCGTGCGCGCCGGGATCCGGACCCGCTGACCGCACCCGTCCAGGGCGACTGCGGTTGCTGATTCCCGGGGGCGAAGGTGCGCCGTCGCTGTACGTGTAGGTTCACCCCATGACTCGTTATGCGGATCCAGGCGCGGTGGAGTGGGTGGAGTCGGGCGGCGGCCCGCTCGTGGCGGTCCCGGAGACGGTCCTGCCGTTCTGGGCCGGAGCCGACAGCGAGGAACTGGCCACCGACTACGACCGGGCCTGCGAGGTCGACGGCTATGTCGGACTGCTCCCGGTCGGGGACAGCGCGGCCCTGGTCCTCGGCGACGAACCCGCCTCGACGTCCTTCCTGCCGGACCACGGCACGTTCGTACGCTGGTCCGCGGCCAACTCCGAGGACGAGCTCCTGGCCCAGGTCCCCGCCGCGCTGGACACCGCCGTGTGGGAGAACGAGATCCGCTGGCAGGTGCCGGGCCCCGTCGTCCTGTTCGACTCCGCCTGGCCGGGTGGCGAGGCCGAGGGCGGGGACCATCTGCGGGTCCCGCTGGAGCCCGGCACCTACCAGGTGCGCGCCGCCTACACCAGGCCCGGCCCGGAAACCTGGCTGGGCCTGGTGCAGTTGCGCAGGATCGAGTCCTGACCCGCCGTCACTTCACCCCGTCGATCGCGATGTTGAGGTGGCGCGGGCCGCGGAGCACCGCGTTGGGACGATAGGGCGGCGGGTCCTCGACCAGCCGCGGATTGTCGAGCCGGCGGGCCAGCTGCGACAGCGCGAGCTGGGCTTCGATGCGGGCCAGCGGAGCGCCGAAGCAACTGTGGATGCCGCTGCCGAAGCCGAGGTGCTGGATGTCCTGGCGATCCGGGTCGAAGCGGTCGGGGTCCTGGAACCGCTCCGGGTCCCGGTTGCCGGCGCCCAGGACGAGCCAGATGCGCGAGCCCTTGGGAATGGTCACCCCGCGCACCTCGATGTCGGCGATACAGGTGCGCTGCGGCACGAGCTGCACCGGCGGCTCGTAACGCAGCAGTTCCTCCACGATCCGCACCGACAGCCCCGGGTCGTTGCGCAGCCGCTCCAGGATCTCCGGGTGCCGCAGCAGTGTGAGCATGCCGTTGGTGATCAGGTTGACGGTCGTCTCATGGCCGGCGATGAGCAGCAGCACCGCGGTGCTCAGTACCTCCATGGTCGTCATGGAACCGTCCGGACCACTGCTGTGCACCAGGTCGGACAGCATGTCGTCACGGGGCTCCCTGGCGCGCTGCTCCACCAGCCCGTTCAGGTACATGCCGAGCTGCAGCCGGGCCTCCTGCGCGGTGCGCTGGGAGTCGGCGGCCGTACGGGTGTCGGGGTCCAGGCCGGCGACGATCGGGTCGACCCAGGTACGGAAGCGGGGCTCGTCCTCGCGCGGCACGCCGAGCAGCCGGCAGATCGCGGTGACCGGGAAGGGGTACGCGACCTGGTCGACGAGGTCGATCTCCCGTGCGTCCCCGAGGCCGTCGATGAGACCGGTGATGATCTCCTCCAGCTGGCCCCGCATGTTCTCGATCCGGAGCGGCCGGTGCGGTGGCCCGAAGGAGCTGTTGGCGATCCTGCGCAGCCGGTCGTGCTCCGGCGGGTCGAGCCGGATGAAGCTCGGCGGCAGTCCCGTCGCCTCCGGACCGGACAGGTCGTCCCGCCCGCCGACGGTCACATTGGACTCGTCGGAGCTGATCCGCGGATCGTGGAGCAGGGCCTCGATGTCGTGGTAAGAGCTGATGAGGTAAGGACCGTCGTCCTCCTCATGCAGCACCGGCGTCTTGCGGAGTTCCTCGTACACCGGGTACGGGTTGGCGCGGTTCGCGAAGTCGGTGATCTGGCGCAACATCGAGGTCTGCGTCGTCATGACAGGTCCTTGGAGCGTCGGGGCCGGGGCACGGTCAGTGGCGGGCGGGGTGGAAGACCAGCTGCTGGTCGGTCGGCGAGTAGCCGCTGAGGGTCACCATGGGGCCGTGCGTCGGCAGGGCGGGGTCCGGGAAATCGGCGTCGACCGGCACCCGGCCCTCGGGGCGGCGGTCCACCGTCGGGAACTCCACCGGGAACGGCGCGCCCTTCTCGATCTGCCGCTGGTAGAACTCCAGCCACCGGGTGTTGTCGAAGCTCACCGCGGCGATCGTCCGGCCCTTGTAGCCGTACACCCCGACGAACCGGCGTTCGGCCAGCGAGCCCTGCGTGATCATGATCTGCTCGCCCATCGGCGGCACCCCGACCGACTTGATGTTCACCCCGAACTGGGACGACCAGAACGCCGGCACCCACAGGTGCGGCCTGCGCTCGGCGCTCGGGCTGATCATGTTGTGCGCGGCGATCTCGGCCTGCGCGACCGCGTTGCCCCAGTGCTCCAGGGAGAGGAACTGGTAGCCGAACAGCGCGTGCGGGGACCGGGCGACATCGCCGGCGACGAAGATGTCGTCGGTCACGATGCCCCGGAAGTCGAAGGCACGGCAGCCCGCGTCGCAGGCGATGCCCTGGGGGCCCGCGCCGAGACCGGATCCGGTGAGCCAGCCGGTGTTGCGGGTCGCGCCGAGCGACACGATCACGACGTCCGCCTCGACGATGTTCTCGTCGGACAGATGGACGGCGCGCACCCGGCCCGCCGGGTCGCCCTCCAGCGCGGTGACCATGACCCCGGTGCGCAGGTCCACCCCGTTCTCGCGGTGCATGTCGGCCGCGACCGCGCCGATCACCCCGCCCAGGGCGCCCACCAGCGGCGCGCCCGCGCGCTCCGCCACGGTGACCTCGATGCCGTGCTCCCGGCAGGCCGAGGCGATCTCCGAACCGGTGAACCCGGCGCCGATCACGAACACCCGGCGCGGGCCGGCCTTCAGCCGCCGCAGCAGCGCGGCCGCGTCGTCCCGGGTGCGCAGGGTGAACACGCCGTCCAGCCGGGCCTCGTCCTCCTTGGGCCAGGGCCGGGCGCTCACTCCGGTCGCGATCAGCAGACGGTCGTACTCGACCTCGTCGCCGTCGGCCAGCCGTACCCGCCTGGCCTCGATGTCGAGACCGGTCGCCGCCACCCCCAGCCGCCACTTCGCGTCGACCTCCCGGCGGTGGGGCAGCTCGGTGTGGAGCGGGGACGCCTTGCCGAGCAGCACCCCCTTGGACAGCGGCGGCCGGTCGTACGGCTCGTACGGCTCGTCGCCGATCATGGTGAGTTCGCCGGCGAAGCCCTCGGCACGCAGCGTCTCGGCGGCGCGCAGCCCGGCCAGCGAGGCACCCACGATCACGATCCGGCCCTCGCGCCGGAGCCAGTCGAGGTAGTCAGCGGGCGGCATCGGAGGTCCTCCCCACGGCCACGTCCAGACCGTCGGCCGTGATCGCCTGCACGGGGCAGGCGGCGACGGCGCGGGCCAGCCGCTCCCGCTGCTCCGCCTCGGCGTGCGGGTTGTAGACGAGCGATTCCTCGCCGTGCATGGTGAAGACGTCCGGAGCGAGGAACGCGCACTGCGCGTATCCCTGACATCTGTTGAGATCGACGACAAGGCGCATCATGGCTTCGCCCTTCCGGTGGCCAGGTGTCGTGCGTACCGCCAGCCCTCCGTCCGGTGCCGGACGGCGGGGAACTCCCCGCACGCCAGCATGGGCGCTCGTGCGTGCCACCGCGCGCCGGGGACTTCCGATCGGGTGAGCGCTCAGGACGCCGGGGCCGCGGCGGAGCGGCGAAAGCTCTCCATGACGATGTACACACTGAGCAGCAGGGACCAGGCCGGGAACACCAGTTCCGACCAGGGCACGGCGGCGGAGACGAACAGCAGGACCAGTGCGGTGAGGAAGCCCAGCAGCGTCAGCCAGCGGGGCAGGATGCCCAGGCGGTGCCCGATCACCGACGTGGAACAGACGAAGACGGCCGCCATCCGCATCGCGTACTCGATCATCAGCGTGTAGGCGAGGTGCTGGCCGAAGTCCCAGGTGGGCCGGGAGGGGGAGGTACCCGCCGGATGGGCGGTGGCCAGCACGGCCGAGGCCACCGCGGCGGCGGCGAACATGGTGGCCGTGAAGACCACGGCGCTGCCGAGGTACACGGTGGCCACGAACCGGTCCTCGGCCTCGCCGACGTGCGAGCGGACGGCACCGACGAACCACAGGAAGAAGATGCCGGCGAACGGCACCAGCAGGAGGGCCGCGTGGACGGCGCTGCGCCGGGTGGGATCCGGCTGCTGGGTGGAGACCGCGTCGGCGCCCTGGGGGATGCCGAGCCGGATGAGCACGATGGCGGCGGCGAGCAGCAGTGCGAACACGATCCCGGCCACGCCGGCGGCGCGTGGGGTCTGCAACGGCTCCCGCCGTGGGGGCGTGGAGGTCTGCATGCGCGGCTCGCTTCCTGTCCGGTGGCCCCCGGCACCAGCAAGCCTCCTGCCACCGGCCGCCGCCACCGGAGCACCCCCGAACGGCAGACCGCGGCGACCCGGCAGCGGCCGCCGCCGGGCGCCTACCACTGGTGGGCGCCTGGATCGGGGTGGCCGCTCCTCAGGCTGCCGTCAGAGCTGCGACAGCTCGTCCACCAGGTCGTCCAGGCCCAGCGAGCCCTGGGACAGGGCCGCCATGTGCCAGGCCTTGAGGTCGAAGCCGTCGCCGCGCCGCTCCCGGGCCTGCTCCCGGCCCAGCAGCCAGGCCCGCTCGCCCAGCTTGTAGCCGATGGCCTGGCCCGGCATGGACAGATAGCGGGTCAGCTCGCTCTCCACGAAGTCCGCCGGGCGGCTGCTGTGCGCGCCGAAGAACTCCTGCGCCAGCTCCGGCGTCCAGCGCTCCCCGGGGTGGAAGGGGGAGTCGTCCGGGATCGTCAGCTCCAGGTGCATGCCGATGTCGATGATGACCCGCGCGGCGCGCATCATCTGTGCGTCCAGGTAACCGAGCCGGCGCTCCGGATCGGGGAGGAAGCCCAGCTCGTCCATCAGCCGCTCCGCGTACAGCGCCCAGCCCTCGGCGTTGGCGCTGACCATGCCCACGCTGGCCTGGTAGCGGGAGAGGTTCTCGGCGACGTGCTTCCACTGCGCCAGCTGGAGGTGGTGGCCGGGCACGCCCTCGTGGTACCAGGTCGAGACCAGGTCGTAGACCGGGAAGCGGGTCTGGCCCATGGTCGGCAGCCAGGTGCAGCCCGGGCGCGAGAAGTCGTCCGACGGCGGCGTGTAGTAGGGCGCCGCCGCGCTGCCGGGGGGAGCGATCCGGGACTCGACGCGGCGGACCCGCTCGGCCAGGTCGAAGTGGGTGCCGTCCAGCTTCTCGATGGCCTCGTCCATCACGGACTGCAGCCAGCGCTGGACCTCGTCGACGCCCTCGATGTGGGTGCCGTGCTCGTCCAGGTGCGCCAGCGCCACCCACGGCGTGGCCGCGCCGGGCAGGATCTTCTCGGCCTCGGTCTTCATCTCGCCGAGCAGCCGGTGGTATTCGGACCAGCCGTACGCGTACGCCTCGTCCAGATCGAGGTCGGTGCCGTTGAAGTAGCGCACCCAGCGGGCGTACCGCTCGCGGCCCACCACGTCCGGCGCCCCCTCGATCGCCGGCGCGTACACGTCCCGCATCCAGTCGTGCAGCGCCACCGCACCCTGGGTGGCGGAGCGGGCCGCTTCGTCCAGCTCGGCGCGCAGCGCCTGGGGCCCGGACGCCGCGAACTGCTCGAACCAGCCCCGGCCGTCACCCGTGTCGGCCCATTCGCCGAGCTGTCCGACGAAGGTGGCGGTGGCACGCGGACCCGCGTGCAGCTTCCGCTCCAGACCGAGTTCCAGGGACTGCCGGTAGCCCTCCAGCGCGGCCGGCACCGCGCGCAGCCGCTCGGCGACCGCCGCCCAGTCCTCCTCGGTGGCCATGGGCGTCACGGTGAACACCTGGCGTACCGCGTGCGCGGCCGAGCTCAGGTTGCTGACGGAACGCAGGCTCTCGTCCGCCTCGTGCACGGCGAGGGAGGCGGTGAGCCGCTCGCGCAGCAGACGTGCGCAGCGACGCTCGATGTCACTGTCCGCGCCGGGCTGCCGTTCGGCTTCGTCGAGCCGGGCGAGCGTGTCACGCTGGAGCCGGGCGAGCGCCTCGCCGCCGGCCGGCGAGGTGTCGGGCAGCCGGCTCGAACTCTCTTTGACGCCGAGGAACGTACCGGTGATCGGATCGAGGGCGATGAGTTCGTCGACGAAGGTGTCGGCGACCTGACGGGGCAGCGGGCTGTTGGTCTGTGACATGCGGTCCATCCTCGTACGACGGGCCGCCGGACGTCACTGGGTTTGAGCCGACGGCGTAGGCGGGAGCAGCGGTCCGCACTCCCACTGCTGGAAGATCAGGCGGGTCTCCACCCGGGCCACTTCGCGCTGGGACGTGAACTCGTCCAGGACCAGCCGCTGGAGGTCCGCCATGTCGGCCACGGCCACATGCACGAGGTAGTCGTCGGGACCGGTCAGATGGAACACCGTCCGCGACTCCGGCAGCGCCCTGATCCGCTCCACGAACGGCCCCACCAACTCCCGCCGGTGCGGCCTCACCTGCACCGACAGCAACGCCTCGAGACCGCGCCCGAGCTTGGCCGGATCGAGCTCCAGCCGATGCCCGAGGATCACTCCGGAGCGCCGCAGCCGGGTCACCCGGTCCAGACAGGTCGACGGCGCCACGCCCACCCGGGCGGCGAGATCGCGGTAGGTGGTCCGGGCGTCGTTCTGCAGCAGCCGCAGCAGATGCAGATCGACCGGATCCAGTACGACAGATTCGGCCATACGGCGAACGTAACACGGTGTTCGCTCCCCGTACCCCGCTCGATGTTCACCCTTCGGCCATGGACTCGACAAGCACCTACGACGACTCGGTGAGCGCCTACGACGACTCGGTGCACCTCCGCGACGGCGCGACGCGAGGGGCCGGCGCCGCGCGCGCCCTGGCCACCGAGGCCGTGCACGCCGGCCGTGACGACCTCGCCCGCCAGGGCCTGCACGCCCCGCCGATCGATCTCTCCACCACCTACCCGTCCTACGACAGCCGCGCCGAGGCCGCCCGCATCGACGCCTTCGCCGCCGACGGCGCGGACCCGGCGGGCCCGCCGGTCTACGGGCGCCTCGGCAACCCGACGGTCGCCCGCTTCGAGACCGCCCTGGCCCGCCTGGAGGGCACCGAGTCGGCCGTCGCCTTCGCCAGCGGCATGGCCGCGCTGAGCGCCGTGCTGCTCGCCCGCGCGGCGGCCGGCCTGCGCCATGTCGTCGCCGTACGGCCCCTGTACGGGTGCAGCGACCACCTGCTCACCGCCGGTCTCCTCGGCACCGAGGTCACCTGGACCGACCCGGCCGGCATCACCGACGCGCTGCGCCCCGACACCGGCCTGGTGCTGGTCGAATCCCCGGCCAACCCGACCCTCGCCGAACTCGACCTGCGGGCCGTCGCCCACGCCTGCGGCACGGTCCCGCTGCTCGCCGACAACACCTTCGCCACCCCCGTGCTCCAGCGCCCCGCCGAACACGGCGCCCGGCTGGTGCTGCACAGCGCCACCAAGTACCTCGGCGGCCACGGCGACGTGCTGGCCGGGGTGGTCGCCTGCGACGAGGAACTCGCCGGGCAGCTCAGGAAGATACGTTTCGCGACCGGGGGCGTACTGCACCCGCTGGCCGGCTATCTGCTGCTGCGCGGCCTGTCCACGCTCCCGGTACGGGTCCGCGCCGCCTCCGTCACCGCCGCCGAACTGGCACACCGCCTCACCGGCGACCCACGCGTCGCCCGCGTCCACTACCCGCGGCTGGGCGGCGCGATGATCGCCTTCGAGGTGTACGGCGATCCCCACGAAGCCGTCTCCCGGGTACGGCTGATCACCCCGGCCGTCAGCCTCGGCAGCGTCGACACCCTCATCCAGCACCCGGCCTCCATCAGCCACCGCGTCGTGGACGAGGGGGACCGCAGAAGCGCCGGGGTCAGCGACCGCCTGCTGCGGCTGTCGGTGGGGCTGGAGGACGTGGACGATCTGTGGGCCGACCTGGACTGGGCACTGGGGGACATCTGAGCGCCCCGAAGGGGGCGCGGGGCTGCATGCATGTGCGGCTGCCGCCGCGTGGGCGCGACCAGCCCCCACGCACCCGCAGTCGTGCGACGGCCCTGAGCCCTACGGCGCTTCGGACTTCCCCATCTCACCCGCACCGGAATGCCACCCCATGGCAGCCACGGCACCCCCCGGCTCCGCCGGCACCGCCGCCAGCCGCGCCGTGATCACCAGCGTCCCCTCCTCGATCTGATAGTCCAACGGCAACCCCAGCCCCCGCATCGCCGCCACCATCCCCGTGTTGGACGCCTGCGTCACCGCGTACACGCTCTCGCAGCCCGCCTCGACGGCCAACCTCACCAGCCGGCCCAGCAGCTCGCTGCCGATCCCGCGCCGCTGCCAGTCGTCCTCGACGAGCAGCGCGACCTCCGTCTCGTCCCCGTCCCACAGCAGATGCCCGAGGCCGACGATCCGGCCCGACGCGGTCTGCACGGCAAGGGTCCGGCCGAAGCGGGGGCTGAGCAGGTGGTTCAGATAGCGGTCCGCGTCCCCGACCGGACCGTGGTAGCGCAGCCCGAGAGTCCGTGCCGAGCAGCGCTCGTGCATCGCCTTCGCGGCCTCCACGTCACCGGTGTCGGCCCGGCGGACGGTGATCTCCCTGCCCTCGGGCAGGGTGAGCACGTCCTGACTGCGCGGGATGCGCGGCCCGAGCCGGGCGTCCAGCTCCACCAACGCCCGCGCCCGCGCGAACTCGGTCGGCGTGAACGGCAGATACGGCCGCTCCACGGTGATCACTCCACCCTCCGGTGCGCGCAGCCGCATCACGGTGTCCTCCAGCGCCCCTTCGACGGGAACCGTCTCGGGGCTCCGGGCCCCGCCGACCGGATGGGCGGGGAGTGAGCGGATCGTGCACCTCCCCAACAACTGCCGGAGGGCCAGCGGAAGTTCCGCCGCGTCCAGTGCGGTTCGGGTCGCCAGGCTCAGGACCCGGGTCGGGGCGTCCACCAGATCGTGCGCGTCGGCCCGCTCGATCCAGGTGTCCGTGCCCCCGGCCAGCGCGACCGCCCGGGTGATCTCGCCGGCCGTCAGCAGGCCCGGGGCCCGCAGCAGGAACTCGTCCACCGTGCCGTCGGCCAGCGGGTGCGTCTGCAGGTTCAGGATGTCGACCGCGTGCCCGGCGAGCGCGCTGCACAGCGCCGCCAGCGAGCCGGGCTCGTCCCGCACGGTCGTCCGCATCCGCCACAGCGTGCTGTCCACGCCTTGGGCCGCCGGGGCCTGCGTACCGGTCCCGGCCTGCCGCGTCTTGGTGACGGTCGGCCGGGCGCCGGTATCGCTGTCGGTCACCGGAGGTGCGTGACCTGGGCGCCTCGCCCACCAGACGTGGAAGCCTGCCGTCGCCGCCAGCACCAGCGCCGAGATCACCAGCAGGGCCGGACCGTCGGGGCCGTGCCCGATCAGGTTCGCCACCCCGTCCGCCGCCGCGACGGCCGTGAACAGGGCGGCGAGTTCGACGACGTCCCGTCGCCAGTGGTGCACGGGGCGTCCGTCCCGCGTGCGCCTCACATCAGACATGTCTCGATTCATGCAACCACTGTGAAGGAAGGGTGTTGCGTGATCACGAACGCTCTGTGACCGACGGGTAAAGCGTGCTTATGTTGTTTTTGTGTCAGTTTTACTGTTGCCGAGCTATCTGAAATGACCGGTTCTGACCTCTGTCATGCGGCCACCTTCTCGCCCAGCGCGTCCCGCAGTCGACGGGCCTGGACCACCAGACGGGACGAGCCGCGCCGGGCCGCCGCCTGGGAGAGATGGGGCAGCGCACCGCGGGCCCCGGACCGCTCGGCGCACTCGGCGGCGACCGAGAGCAGCTCCCCGAGCCCACGGGCCGGCCCCGGAGTGCCCGCGCCCGCCGTCGCGAGGTCGGCGAGCAGCATGGGAAGGGCGTGCCGGAGCATCTCCCATATCGTCGTGTTGGCACCGGTGGCCGCGGCCGTCCGCGCCGACTCGGCCAGCCGCAGCGGCTTCACCGCACCGCGCCGGACCAACTGGCCCAGGTCGGCGCCCAGCCGCTCCGCGTCGAGCTGCCCGCGCGCGGCCAGCACCAGCAGTGCGTCCACCGCGGCGAGCCGGTCCTCCGGATGCCGGGCGCCCAGCCCGTAGGCGACGCACAGCCGGGTGCTCTCGCCGGCGGTGCCGCCGGACTCGGCGAGCAGCGGAAGGGCGGCGGCGATGCCCCGCTGGTCGTCCACGGCGGCCTGGGACAGATCGTGCACCAGCCGCACGGCGACCAGCTCGCGCTGCTCGGGGAGCATGGCCAGCCAGTGCTGGTGGTTCTCCTGGCCCCAGTGGTGGCAGTACCGCCGCTCGTCGCCGGCCGTGACCGGCCGGCCCAGCCGCCGGAACGCCTCCGGGAAGTCCGCCTGGAGTTCGGGGACTTCACCCGACTCGACCAGGATCCGCACCCCCGAGGTCCGGTGGTGAGCCGCGGGCAGGGCGGGTCCCCCGGCGGAGAGCCGGCGCGCGAGCCGCTCGCCCTCCGGCGTGCCGAGTGCCGACGCCCGCTCGGCCGCCGCCAGGGCCGCCGCACGGTCCTCGCGGCGTACCCGCAGCAGCGCCTGCGCGAAGTCGGCGGCGCCGACCCGGGCGCCCAGCCGGCCGTAGACCGCGAGCCGGTCGACCAGCGCGCCCGGTTCCACAAGCCCCGTGCTCCACGACGGTGTGGCCAGCAGCAGCGGCTGCGGATCCGTCCGTATCCGGTACGCCAGTTCGCGCAGCCGGACGTCGAACACCCGGGAGAACCCGGTGTGTGCGCACTCGTGGTCGGCCGGGCCGCGCTGCTGGGCGGCGAACAGGGTGTCCGTGCCGACCACCCCGAACAGCGTGGCCAGCAGCAGCTCCAGGCCGTCCCGGGCGCCGAGGAGGCCGTAGCGGGTGTTGCCGAAGTACTCGTCGGTGTGCCACCAGCGGCGGGCGTCGGGCTGCCGCCACCAGCGGGTGGCGGCCACCGGTTCGAGCGCCGCCCGCAGCGCGTCCTGGTCGCGGTGGGCGTGCCGGGTCAGCCCGTCCAGCGCCCGCTCGAACGCGGCCACGTCCCCGTCGGCCGCCAGCAGGGCGCCGACCTCCTCGGCGAGTTCCACCGCCGAATCCGGCGCCGGAGCGAGCCGGAACGGCTCCGGCGCCGGCGGCAGCACCTCCTCGTACTCCTCGGGTGCCGCTACGGCCGCGATCCCCAGGGCATCGGCCGCCCGGGTACGCAGGACGGGACTCAGCTGCCCGGCCGCGCCGGCGATGTCGGACCAGGCCGCCGGGTCGTCGAGCCTCTGCGCGTGCCGCTCCACCAGCTTCAGCGCCCGTTCCTGCACCTGGGTGTCCCCGTGCCCGAACGCCTGGGCCACGGCCGGCAGCAGCTGTGCCGCCGAGGCAGGCTCACGGGCGAGCGCCTTGCCCAGCAGCACCAGCTGGGCGCGCACCAGCTTCTTCTCGGTGCGGAACAGCAGCCCTTCGGAGGCCTCGGCCAGCTGCCGCGCGGTGAGCCCGCCGTCGAGCGCCAGGGCGGCGAGGACCGCCTGGGCGTGGGCGGCGACGGGGGAGACGGCGTCCCGGGCCAGAGCCGTCCAGTCGGTGACCCGCTCGCGCTCCTCCTCCCGGGTGAGGGCGAGCTGGACCAGCACCGGCAGGAAGATCCGGTGGTCGGTCGGGCCGCCGCCGCGCAGCAGCCGGGCGACACAGGCGTCGGCCACGGCCCCGCGGTCCAGTTCACCCGTGCGGGTGAGCTCGGCGATCGCGCTCTGCCAGGAACCGGGACCGTCGCCGAACAGCCAGCGGACCTCGCTCAGATCGGAGAACTCGAACAGGCCGTTCACCAGCGGCGCGAGGTCCGGCTCGGCCCGCAGCCGGTCGATCAGGGGGACGCGCCCCCAGCCATGGCCGATGTGCCGGACCCAGCCGACCACATAGGCGTCCGTCATCGGCACCTCGCACCCCGAGCGGCGCACCAGCCCGGCCATCAGCGGGAAGGGCACGTCCGCGGAGACCGGCCGGGCGGCGAGGCGGCGCGCCACATCGGCCTGCCAGCCGGTGTCCCGGTCGGCCAGCGCCCGCAGCAGCGTCTCCGTCGGCGCCTGCCGCCAGCGCATGTCCGCTCCGGCGATCCAGGTCGCGGCAGCCGCCGCCCCCGAGTGACACATCGCCCCGGCCACCTGAAGCGCCGGATACATGCGCTCAAGCCGGTTCCGCTGCTCCCACGGCAGGGCCCGCACCTCCTTGCGCAGCCTCTTCAACTCCGGCAGCAGCGCCCGCCGTTCGGTATCCGGCGTGCTCCTCAGCAGGACCTCCGTCTCGCCCGCGCGCCCCATCCGCACCGCTTCCAGCACCGCACTCATCGCGTACCCCCGTCGATCTCCGCCATGTCCTGCTCCACCCCTGCACCGCGCCGCACCATCCGCACCGCCAGCGCGTGCTTGCACGGCCCGCGCCCGCCCCGGTACTTCGCCCACCACAGACAGCTGCAGCTCAGCACCCCCGCGGCATCCCGCACCCGGTGCACATGACCGTCCTCGGCCGTCACCGTGCCGACAGCGCCGTCGACGGTCACCGCGCCCGCGGCCACCAGCGCCCGGGCCGAGCGCAGCCGGGGGTTGTGCCGCTCGACGCGGCCCGCGTCGTACGGCAGCTCGCGGTGGAAGTAGGCGGCCTCCGCCGTGTCGTATCCGACGCGTCCCGAGGTGCCGAGGCGGATCAGGGCCGCGCGGACCCGCTCCGGGGTGAGCCCGGCCGAGGCGGCCAGGTCGGCCACGTCGACCCGGGGCTCCCAGGCCAGCAGCACCGCGATCAGCTCCGCGTCCTCGGCGGCCGCGTCGGTGGCGAGCGCGTCCAGCACCCCGCCCTCGCCGGAGAACCCGCGGGCCGCGTCGGGCGACAGGGTCAGCGTCAGCCGCATGCCCGGCAGCACGACCTCCCAGGCGGCGGCCGTCCCGGAGACCGCGAGGGCGCCCTGCGGGCCGTAGACCCGCAACGCCGTCGCATGGCGCAGCACCCGCTGGAGCGCGGCCAGCCGCTCCGGTCCCGGCAGGCACACCGCGCCCGGCACCGGGCGGGTCGTCGGCCGCAGCCCCCGGCCCGCCGGCACCACCCAGCGGGGCCCGGCCGAGCCCCGGCGGGCCGTGCCGGCGCGGGGAAGCGAGCGCAGGAACCGCACCGCCTCGTCGGCCGGCAGCTCGGCCCGCAGATCGAACCCGGCCGCTATGACCTGCGCCTCCGCGAAGCCGCGCAGCCAGCGGTCCGGCAGCGGGACCTTCTTCTCCACCACGGGACCGTCGAGCGTGGTCACCGCCAACTCCTCCGGGCCGACGCGCAGATGCAGCGGATCGTCGGTGCCGAGCCGGGAAAGGGCCTCCCGCAGCGGGTTGTTGACGTCGACGTTCGTCGTGCCGTGGCCCACCTCGCCGCCGTCCAGGCCCGGGCCGAGGACGTCCAGCCGGGCGTACACCCCGCCGCAGCCGGAGAAGGACTCGAAGCGCAGCCGGTCGCCGTTGCCCGTCACCACCGGGTCCAGCGAGGCGCGCAGCTGCGGCTGGTAGTACCGCGCGGCCGCCACGTCGGCCACCGCGAGCAGTCCGGCGGCGGCCACCTGAGGCGAGGTCAGGAAGCCCGTGAAGAACCGCGGATGGTCCTCGACCCCGGTGGGTGTCGCACCCCGGGAGGTCTCCAGTCCGAGCTGGCGTCCGTCGGCGGCGGAGCGCAGCACGGAGGGTTGGCGATAGGCCACGGCCTGTGCAGATCGCGTCATGGAAAAACCGTAGAGGCGACCACTGACAATCGGCTCTGACCTGCGAAAACACCCTGTGGGTGGGGGAGTTCGGGGCTGCGGCGGGGCCCGCGCGGGGAATGTGGCTCGGAGCGTGCCGACGATGTGGCGGGACCCGTGCCGGGGAGTGCGGCAGGGCCCCGCACCGGGGGATGACGCCGGTGCGCGGCCCTGCGAAAAGCGTACGGGAGTTACTGGCCGACCCGGCCCGGCTGCAGGGTCCGGGTGAACAGCACGGTGCCGTCGTACTCGCGCAGACGGACCGTCAGCTCACCGCTGTGGCCGTCGATGTCGACCTCGCCGAAGAACTGGTAGCCCTCCGCGGGAGACACGTTCGAGGCGGTCGGCGCCTTGACGAACACCCGGTCGGGGCCGAACGTGCCGTCCAGCGCGCTGGCCGGGAAGGCACCGGCGTTGAGCGGGCCCGAGACGAACTCCCAGAACGGCGCGAAGTCCTTGAACGCGGCCCGCGACGGGTCGTAGTGCTGGGCCGAGGTGTGGTGGACGTCCGCCGTCAGCCACACCGTGCCGGTGATCCTGCGGTGCTTGATGTACCGGAGCAGTTCGGCGATCTGCAGCTCGCGGCCGAGCGGCGCGCCCGGGTCGCCCTGGGCGACGGCCTCGAAGTTCGCCAGGCCCTCGACCGGGTCGGGTACCACCAGGCCGAGCGGCATGTCCGCGGCGATGACCTTCCACACCGCCCGCGACCGGGACAGCTCGCGCTTGAGCCACTCCAGCTGCTCGGCGCCGAGGATGCCCTGCGGGTCGGTCGTCTGGTTGTCGGGCGAGTTCGCGTTGCGGTAGGTCCGCATGTCCAGCACGAACACGTCGAGGAGCGGGCCGTGGTGGTGGACGCGGTAGATCCGGCCGTCCGGGCGGCCGCTGATCGTGGAGATGGGGAAGTACTCCGAGAACGCCCGCCGGGAGCGCACCGCCATGTCGTCCAGCCTGGTGCCGGCCGGGTAGGGGGTACCGGTGCCGATGACCTCGCCCGGGTACCAGTTGTTGCGGACCTCGTGGTCGTCCCACTGGATGACGTTCGGCACCTGGGCGTTGAACCGGCGCAGCGCCTCGTCCAGCAGGTTGTAGCGGAAGTTGCCGCGGAAGTCGTCCAGGGTGACCGCGACGTGCGACTTCGCCTCGCTGGTGACATTGCGGTACAGGCCGCCGTCGGGCAGCGCCTGGGTCGCCGTGATCACGCCGTCGGCGTAGATGTTGTCACCGCTGCACAGGAAGAAGTCCGGGTCCAGCTTCGCCATCGCGTCGAAGATGCGGTAGCCGCCGATGGACTCGTTGATGCCCCAGCCCTGCCCGGCCAGGTCGCCGGACCACAGGAACTTCACGCCCTGGCGCCGACGGGCGGACGCGGTGCGGAAGGTGCCGGTGACCGGCTCGCCGGTGCGGCGCGGGTCGTCGGGGTCGGCGAGCAGCACGCGGTAGTGGATCTGCTCGCCGGACGGCAGCCCGTGCAGCCGCGTGGTGCCGGTGAAGTCGCTGTCCGCGCCGAGCAGCGGGCCGTGCCATCTGCGCGGGTTGCGGAACGACTCGGTGGCCGAGGTCTCCACGATCATCCGGGCCGGACGGTCCGAACGGACCCACACCAGGCCGGAGTCGGCGGTCACGTCGCCCGCCTGCACACCCCAGTCCGCCCGGGGCCGTCCGGAGAGCGCGAACGCCGGGGCCGCACCGAGTGCCGTGGGCAGGGTCAGGGCCGCCGACGCGGCGAGGGAGCCGCGCAGCACGCTGCGGCGGCCGGGGAGCGAAAGGGACATGAAGGGCCTCCAGAACGAGATCCGGCCAGTTGTGCACAGCCACAACTACTGGTGCGCCGCAGCGCTCACGGAAACCACAAGTGAACAACTGCCCGGCTCCGGACGGTCACCCGTCGAGTGCCTGAGCCATCACCCGTACCCCCTCCCGGATCCGCGCCGGCGGCAGCTGCGCGTACCCCAGCACCAGCCGTACGACGGAGTCCTCGGCCCGCGTGCGCGTGCACGCGCCCAGCGGGCGCACCGCGACCCCGGCGGCCGCCACCCGCGCCACGAAACGGCTCTCCGGCCCGCAGGACTCGGGGAGTTCGGCGATCGCGTGCAGCCCCGCCGCGATCCCCGACACGCGCGCGTGCGGGAAGTGCTCGGCCAGCGCGGCCACCAAGGCGTCCCGGCGTTCCCGGTAGGCGCGCTGACAGCGGCGCAGCTGACGGTCGTAGTCGCCGCGCTCCAGGAACCGGGCGAACACCGCCTGGTCGAGGGAGGGATGCCCCAGGTCCGTGGTCCGCTTGCGGTCGACGACGTCGTACGCCAGGAACTCCGGCACCAGCAGCCAGCCGAGCCGCAGCCCGGGGGCGAGGGACTTGCTGACCGATCCCATGTAGGCGACGCGTTCCGGGTCGAGACCCTGGAGCGCGCCGACCGGGGCGCGGTCGTAGCGGAAGTCGCCGTCGTAGTCGTCCTCCAGCAGCAGGCCGTCCACCGAACGGGCCCAGTCCAGCAGCCGCGTCCGGCGTTCCGCGGAGTAGGCGATCCCGGTCGGGTACTGGTGGGCGGGCGTCGTCACCACCGCGCGTACCCCCGAGTCGCGGAGCGGGCCGAGGGCCAGGCCCTCGGTGTCCAGGGGCAGCGGTACGGTGCGGATCCCGGCCGCCGCGTACAGGCCGTCGTGCTGGGGGCTGCCGGGGTCCTCCACGCCGATCTCGCGCACCCCGCGCGCGTGCAGCACGGATCCGAGCAGCGCGGCCGCCTGCGCCACCCCGGAGACGACCGTGATCCGCTCCGGGTCGGCGACCACGCCCCGGCGCCGGGCGAGCAGTTCGGCGAGGGCCGAGCGCAGCCGGGGCAGCCCGCGCGGGTCCGGGTAGCCGAGGTCGCGGTGCGGGAGCTCCGCCAGCACCTCGCGCTGTGCGGCGGCCCAGGCGGCGCGCGGGAACAGAGCCAGATCCGGTGACCCCGGTACGAAGTCCACCCGCACCCCCGGCGGGCGCGGCGCCAGATCACGCGCGCGTGCCGACGCCGCCCGTACGGCACCGCCCACCCAGGTCCCCGCACCCCGGCCGCTGCGCAGGTAGCCCTCCGCCGTCAGCTGTTCGTACGCCTCGGTGACCAGCCCGCGCGACACGCCGAGATCCTTGGCCAGCTCCCGGCTCGACGGCAGCCGGGTACCGGGCGCGAGCCGCCCCGTACGGACCGCCTCGCGCAGGGCCGCCTGGAGGAAACGGCCACGCGCGCGTGCCGGTGCCGACGCGGCCGGCAGCAACAGCTCCCAGGCGGCGGAACCCGGCAGGCCGTCCGGATTGGTCCCCGATGACGTCATGGAAGTGGACCTTAATCCGGGCCGCCGGTGTTCCTAGCGTCGTCCTCATGAACGCGACCACCACACGCGGCGCCCTCCTGACGGCGTTCGCCTATGTGCTCGTCGGGGCCTCCTTCACCGCCAACAGCGTGCTGGGCCGCTACCCCTACGCGGGCGGCCAGTTCCTGCGCTACGGGCTCGCCTGTCTGCTCCTCGTGCCGTTCGTCGGCCCGGGCGTCCTGGGGCGGCTGCGGGGGCTCGGGCCACGCGGGTGGCTGCGGCTGGCCCTGCTCGCGGCCGTCGGGATGGTCGGCTTCAATCTGGCGATCCTCGCCGCCGAACGCACCGCGGAACCGGCGGTTCCCGGTGTCTTCGTGGGCTGCGCTCCGGTGGTGGTCGCGGTCCTGGTCCCGCTCCTCGACGGGCGCGGGCCCCGACGCCGGGTCATCCAGGGGGCGTTGCTGGTAGCCGTCGGTGCCTTCGCCGTCCAGGGCTGGGGGCGTACCGACGCGAGCGGCATCGCCTTCTCGGTGTGCGCGCTGGCCGGCGAGGTCGGGTTCGCGGTGCTCGCGGGGCCGGTGCTGCGGGCGCTGGGGCCACGGCTGCTGACCGCCACGGTGTGTGCCGTCGCCGCGGCCGAGGCGGCGGTGGCCGGGACCGTGCTCGACGGCGGGGCGTGGCTGCGCCGGCCCGACGCCACGGAGACGGCCGCGCTGCTGTGGCAGGCGGCGGTCGTCACCGTCGTCGGTTTCGTCTGCTGGTACATGGGCGTGCAGCGGATCGGCACGGAGCGCGCGACGCTCCTCACGGGCCTCGTCCCGCTCGCCGCCGTCGCCACCGCCCCACTCGTCGGAGCGGGCGTCTACGGCCCCGCCCAGGCCGTGGGCGGCGCCCTGGTGGGCATGGGGGTCGCCCTGGGCTCCGGGACGCTGCCGCGCATCGGCCGCAGTGCGGCGGGGGCCGGTGCGCTGCGTCGTGTCGGCCACAGTGTGGCAGGGGTCGGTGTGCTGTGCCGTGTCGGCCGCAGTGTGGTGGGTGTCCGTGCGTCGCGCCGCGGCAGCCGCCGGTCAGCGGTTGCCGGAGACCGGTCCGGGACGGGGCGTCGGCCGGTGACCGCCGACGCCCCACCCCGTCTCGGGCGACGCTCAGCGGCTGCCGTCCAGGATGACCCGTGCGACCAGCGCCGGGTCGTCGTTCATCGGGCAGTGGCCGCAGCCGGGCAGCCGGACCAGGCGGGCCTTGGGGATGATCTGCTTGGCCCGGACCCCCTGACGGCGCACCAGCAGCATGTCCCGGGTGCCCCAGCCCACGGTGACCGGGATGCCGGGCACGTCGTCGGTGAACTGGACGGCGGAGCCCGCCCGCAGGGTCTCGGCGAACCCGGTGGCCCGCGCGAGCGCGAGCGTCTCGGCGACCACGGCCTCGGGTGAACGGCGCGCCGGGCGGGCGTAGATGGTGCTGGTCAGAGCCGTCCGCCCGGCGGCCGTCCGGGACAGCCGCTCGACCAGCGGGAGCGGCAGCCGCTCCGCGATCCGCCGCATGGCGATGAGCACACCGAAGGCGTAGCGCCGCTCGGCCTGCGACCAGAATCCGGCGGGGGAGAGGGCGGTGACGGACCGTACGAGCTTCTCGCGGCCCAGCTCCAGGGCCAGCAGCCCGCCGAGCGAGTTGCCGGCCACATGCGGCCGGTCCAGCTCCAGCGTCTCGAACAGGGCGGCGAGCACGGCGTTGGTCGTGGGCAGGTCGTAGGTGAGACCCGCGGGAAGCCCGGGGGACGCGCCGAAGCCGGGCAGGTCCACGGCGATCACGTCCCGCTCGGTCGCGAGGATGTCCACCACCGGGTCCCAGGCCTGCCGGTGATGCCCTATGCCGTGGATCAGGACCAGCGGCTCACCGCGGCCCACGCGCGCGTAGGAGACGGTCACGTCCTGCAGGCCCTGCGCGGCCGGGACTTCGAGCGAGACGGTGGCGGACATGGAGGCTCCTCGTCTGGGACATCGGCTGACGTCGTAGACAGCTTGTCAGCAATTGCTACTGGCGGGTAGTCCCCGGTCGGTGTGTCGCGCCCCGGCGGCGGGCAGTGTCACCCAACGCACCCTGCACGGCTCCGGGTTGACATCGGGGTGCCCGAAGCGCCGCGTGGGCGTCAGCCACACCGGCGGCCGCATGTCCACGGCCTGCGGGGCCGCCGGCCAACAGCGGTCCGCGGATCATTCTGGGCCGAGCGCGCGGCGGACGGGGTGATTCCGACCGGAGGCGGGGAAACGTGTCGGATGGCGCGAGGCCGTGATCGGCGCCGCCGACGGTCCCCTCCGGACCCACGGGACCGTCCGCATCATCCGTGGGACCAACGGCGGACCCCTCGCGCCCCTCCGGCCCCGGCCGCCCCACGGCGCCCGTCGTACGACGGGAGCTTTGCCGCAATGTCACGAAAACGCACCCGTGCGAACGCCCCGTGAACGCTGCATGGCACCGCTTTCTATGCGCTGCCCATGGGATCGAGGATTGGTCTTGACCAAGGGTGTGCGCCGCCTTATGGTCGCAGATAAGTACAACAACCTTTAATAAACAAGGGCGCTAAAACGCCGCCGGACCACGGCGATTGCGGAGGACAGGGTGGGGACCACGCAGCTGGAATCGGTGCCGGAACCGAAGTACTGGCATCTCAAGACCGTGCTCAGTGAGGCACTCGACTCGGAGTTCTCGGTCGGTGAGATCCTGCCCAACGAGCGCGACCTCGCCGCCCGCTTCGGCGTGGCCCGCGCCACCCTCCGTCAGGCCCTCGAGCAGCTCGAACTGGAGGGTCGCCTCCAGCGCCGCCGCGGTGTCGGTACGACGGTGGCGCCCCCGCGCATGGGCGTGGCCGTCGGCACCGACGAGCACGCCTGGCCGGGTGCCCCCGAGGACGCCTGGCAGCCGGTCGACTGCACCCTCGCGGTGCCGCCCGGCGCCGTCGCGGCCGCCCTGGAGACCGGCGCGGAGGAGCCGGTGCACATCGTGCGCCGCTCCCGTGTCTCCCACGGCCAGCCCGTCGCCGCCGAGCTGCTCTACATCCCGGCGTCCTCGGTCCCGGACCTGACGGCGATCGACGCGCCGTCCGGATCGGCACGCGCGCGTGCCGTGCTGCGGGAGCTGCAGCGCCTGGCGCTGGAGGGGCAGGACCGCTCCGTGGAGCTCGGCTCGGCCCGCGCCGACGACGCCAAGGAGCTGGACCGCCTCCCCGGCGCCCCGGTCCTCGTCGTCACCACCCGCTTCCTCGTCGCCGGCCGCACCGCCGCGCTCTCCGTCGCCACGTACCGCGCGGACACCTGCCGGCTGACCTTCGGCGACTCGGGCGGTGTGGAGATCCACCACGGACCCGAGCGGCAGGCCTCGTAGCCACCGAGCCGGAACAGGACGCGCCCCGGAACTCCTCCGGGGCGCGTCGCGTTTTCGCCACGGCTGCACGGCTGCACGGCTGCACGGCTGCACGGCTGCACGGCTGCACGGCTGCACGGCTGCACGGCTGCACGGCTGCACGGCTGCACGGCTGCACGGCT
>NZ_JBHXSK010000042.1:0-51799 GCF_042716195.1 Streptomyces sp. NPDC058683 | reverse complement strand
GTTCAGCGGCGCGCGGTGACCGTCCCGTCCACCGCGAACAACTGCTCCTCCACATGGTCGAGGGCGAGCCGCAGCGCACCGGTCGCCACCGCCGCCTCGCCGAGGAGGGAGAGAGCCACCCTCGGCGGGCGCAGACAGTAGCGGGCGAGTTCGCGGCGCAGCGGCTCCAGGACACCGTCGAGCCCCGCCGCCCAGCCGCCTATCACCACCAGCTCCGGATCAAGGGCCAGCGCGAGCGCGGCCACGTCGTGGACCAGCCGCTGGATGAACCGGTCGACCGCGTCCCGCGCCCGCGTGTCCCCCTTCCGGGCCAGCGCGAACACTTCGGCGACCGCCTGCTCGTCCAGCGGGTGCAGCGGTTCGTCGGTGGTGGACAGCAGCGTCTCCGGGGTCACCTCCCGGCCCAGCAGATGCAGCGCGCCGATCTCCCCGGCCGCCCCGCCGTAGCCCCGGTGCAGTCGTCCGCCGATCAGCGAACCGGCGCCCGGGCTGAGCCCGGCCATCACCATCACCACGTCGTCGGACTCGGTGGCGGCGCCCTTCCAGTGCTCGGCCACGGCCGCCGCGTTGGCGTCGTTCTCCACCAGCACCGGGCACTTGAAGGACCGGCTCAGCCGCTCGCCGAGGCGCAGTCCCGTCCACTGGGGCAGTGCGGTGCCCAGCCGCACCCGGCCGTCCGCCTCGACGATGCCCGGCGTGCCGACCCCGACGGCCCGCAGCGAACTGCGCGGCACCCCGGCCCGGCGCAGCAGTTCGGCGACCGCGGTGCGCAGCCGCTCCAGCCGCTCGTCCGCGTCGGCCGTCTCGTCCACGTCCTTGGCCTGCGCCCCGAGTACCCGGCCGTCCAGATCGGCCAGCAGCGCCGCGACACGGTGCGCGCCGATCTCCAGACCCAGCAGATGCCCGGCCTCGGCCCGGAACCGGAACCGCCGCGCGGGCCGCCCCTGCCGCCGGGTGGCACCCTCCTCGGCCGCCTTCTCGACGACCAGACCGGCCTCGATGAGCCCCTCGACGACCCCCTCGACGGTCGGCCGGGACAGTCCGGTCACCCGGGTGATCTCGGTCAGGGTCGCGCAGTCCGTGGCACGCAGCGCGTGCAGCACCACCGCGGAATTGATCCTCCGCAGCAGCGACGGATCACCGCCGGTCAGTCCCGCCAACGTCCGTCCTCCCAGCCAGCCCTGCGTGTTGGGCGGATCGTACTTCGGTAGCGACGACCCCGGCGAGTGCCTGGCGCCCCCTATGTCGAGGATCCGCGATCAGCGGGGCACGACGAACCCCGACTCGTACGCCGCGATCACCGCCTGCGTACGGTCCCGCGTCCCGAGTTTCGCCAGGACGGCACCCACATGGGACTTCACGGTCTCGGTGCCGACGACCAGCCGCCCGGCGATCTCGGCGTTGGACAGTCCCTGCGTCATGAGCCGCAGCACCTCGGCCTCGCGCTCGGTCAGCCGCGCCCACCGGAGCGCGTCCCGCTCGTCGGCCCCGCCGTACCGGGCGGCGAGTTGCCGTACCGAGGCCGGGAAGAGCAGCGACTCGCCCTCGGCGACCAGCCGCACCGCGTGCACGATCTCGGCCGGCCGGGCCCGCTTCAGCAGAAACCCGTCGGCACCCGCGCGGAGCGCCTCGTACACGTACTCGTCGTCCTCGAACGTCGTCACCACCAGGATCTTCGGCGGTTCGGCGACCGTGCGCAGCACCGCGCGTGTGGCCTCGATCCCGTCCAGCAGCGGCATCCGCACGTCCATCGCCACCACGTCCGGCCGCAACTGCCGTACCAGCGGGATGACCGCCGCCCCGTCGGCGGCCTCGCCGACCACCTCGATGTCGGGCTGCGCCTCCAGCACGGCGCGCAGACCCGCCCGTACGAGGGGTTCGTCGTCGACGAGGAGAACGGTGACCGGCATCCGGCCAGGGTAGATCAGCGCACCGGCAGTTCGGCGTGCACCTGCCAGTCGCCCTCGTCCGGTCCGGTGCGTGCGCTGCCCCCGAGCAGGGCCGCGCGTTCGCGTATCCCACGCAGCCCACTGCCCCGCCCGGGCCCGGGTATCCGGCCCGGCAGCGGATTGCGCACCTCCAGCCCGAGCACCCCGTCGCCCACGGTCACGCGGACCCGTACGGGCACGGCTCCCGCGTGCCGCAGCACGTTGGTGAGCGCCTCCTGGAGGATGCGGTAGCCCTCCCTGGAGACCGGACCCGGCACCGTCTCCAGCGGACCCGTGACCTCCGCGTCCACCTTCGCACCCGAGGCCCGCGCCGACTCCAGGAGCCGGCCGGCGTCGGTGAGCGTGGGCCGTGCGTGCACCGGCTGCCGGGACTCGCGCAGTACACCCAGCACGCGCTCCAGATCCTCCAGCGCGCTCCGGCCGGTCTCCTCGATGGCCGCCAGCGCCCGGTCGGTGAACTCCGCGTTCCCTGCCGCCCGGGCCGCACCGGCCTGCACGACCGCCACCGTCAGAGCGTGCCCGATGGAGTCGTGCAGCTCGCGCGCGATACGGGTGCGCTCCAGCAGTTGCTCGGTGCGCTCCTCCAGGGCCGCGAGCCGCTCGGCGGCGGACGGGCCGAGCAGCCGCCGGGCCAGCGCGGTGACCAATTCGCCGAACCCGACGACGGCCCCGTACAGGGTGATCAGAGGGAGCGGGACCAGCAGGGCGTAGGCCCAGTGCGGCCGTGCCGTGTCGAGGAGCGGGAATCCGCCGGGCGCCTGTCCCGCCGCGAGCCGGCCGAGGTCGAACGCGATGGCCGGAAGCCACACCGAGGCCAACGCCCCCGCCGAGCCGAGGACCATCCGAGTCTCCAGCCACAGCACCGTGCGCCACCGGTCCCGCCAGGTCGCCGACGGCGCCTCGGAGATCCCCGAATCCTCCTCGCCGGGCGTGAGCAGCAGCCGCGCCTGCACGCCCTCGCCCCGGCGCACCGCGGGGATCAGCCCCACCGGAACCAGCACCAGCGCGGGCACCCACGGGGTCGACGGGTCGATGAAGAGCCACAGGCTGACGACGAGCAACGGCACCCACAGATGCAGCAGCCGCGTGTACGTCGTCCCCCGCAGCAGCGGGCGTAGAAAGCGGGCCATGCGGACATCCTGACAGCGCCCACTGACAACGGTCCTCCCCCGAGCGGGGGAGGGACTCCCCACCGGCGGGGGAGGAGCCCAACCCCATTGACCCGCCAGGGTGTTGGCCATGACCAGTATCGACGTGCACGAACTCACCAAGGAGTACGGCGGTCGCCGGGCCGTGGACCATCTCACCTTCACCGTCCGCCCGGGCCGTGTCACCGGCTTCCTCGGCCCCAACGGCGCCGGCAAGTCCACCACCCTGCGACTCGTCCTCGGCCTCGACCGCCCCACCTCCGGGACCGCCACGGTCGGCGGCCTGCCCTACCCCGAACTCCGCGAGCCACTGCGCCGGGTGGGCGCGCTGCTCGACGCCGACGCCGCGCACGGCTCCCGCACCGGACACGACCATCTGCGTGCCCTCGCGGTGAGCAACCGCATCCCGGCCGGCCGGGTCGAGCGGATGCTGGCGGAGACGGGTCTCGCCCCGGTCGCCCGGCGCCGGATACGGACGTACTCCCTGGGCATGCGACAGCGGCTGGGGATCGCCGCCGCCCTCCTCGGCGATCCCGAGGTGGTCCTCCTGGACGAGCCCGCCAACGGCCTCGACCCCGAAGGCATCGTCTGGATCCGCGAGTTGCTGCGCCGGCTGGCGGCGGACGGGCGCACGGTCCTGGTCTCCAGCCACCTGATGAACGAGACGGCGTCCTACGCGGACCACCTGATCGTCCTCGGCCGCGGCCGGCTCCTCGCCGACACCCCGATCCGGGACTTCATCCACGCGCGCGTACGGCCCGCGACGAAGGTCCGCACCACCGACGACGAACGACTCGGCGACCTTCTCGCCCGGCACGGCCACGAAGCGGAGCGCGGCCCGGACGGGACCTGGACCGTACGGCACGCGCGCGTGGAGGACATCGGCCACCTGCTGGCCGACGCGCGCCTGCCCGTCCTCGAACTCACCCAGGAGGAGGCCACGCTGGAGCAGGCCTACCTCGATCTGACGTCGGCGGAAGCCGAGTTCACCGCCGCCCGTCATCAGGAGGCCTGACCATGGCGTTCCAGCCCGTACTGCACGCCGAGTGGATCAAGATCCGTACGCTTCGCTCACTCGTGGGCGGTCTCTGCGCGGTGCCGCTCGCCACCGCCGTGTTCTCCGGCCTCACGGCCGCCGGCTCCCCCGGCTCCGACCCGCTGTTCTCCGCGTTCGCCGGCGTGTCCTTCGGGCAGATCGCCGCGGTCGCCTTCGGCGCGACGGCCGTCTCGTCCGAGTTCCAGGGCGGCGCGCTACGGCTGACCCTGTCCGCCGTGCCCGACCGGCGGCGCTGGTTCGCGGCGAAGGCCACGGCGATCGCGCTGCCGGTGCTCGCCGTCGGTCTGCTCACCGGAGTCGTCACCCTCGTCCTGGGCAAATCCCTGCTCGGGGCCGACGGGCCGACCTGGGCCGAAGGACTGCGCGGAGCCCTGGGCTGCGGCGTCTACCTGACGCTGATGGCCCTGCTCGCGGCGGGACTGGCGGCCGTCCTGCGCAGCGGGACCGCGACGCTCGGCATCCTGATCCCGTTCCTGCTGATCGTGTCCTTCGTGATCGGCGACCTCGCCGCCGGCGGCGCCGACCTGCTGCCCGACCGGGCCGGCCAGCTCGTCCTGCACAGCGCCCGGGACGGGGCCCTGGGCCCGTGGACCGGGCTGGCGGTGACCGCGCTGTGGACGGCGGGCGCCCTGCTCGCCGGAGCCCGGAGCGTGCGCCGACGGGACGCCTGAAGCCCGTAACCGCCCTTCCACCGGTGAGCGGCTAGCCCTCGGCCGCCTCCCGCAGCCGTCCGAACTCCTCCGCCATCGTCGCCGCCGTCCAGTGCGCGTTCAGCCCGCTGGGGTTGGGCAGTACCCACACCCGGGTGTCCCCGATCAGCCGCTCCTGCGGCCCCACCTGAGCCGTGCGGTCGCCGAACGCGGCCCGGTAGGCCGTGACGCCCACCACCGCCAGCCATCCGGGCCGCACCCGGGTCACCTTCGCCGTCAGCAGCCGCCCGCCCTCGGTGTACTCCGCCGCCGTCAGTTCGTCGGCGCGCGCGGTCGCCCGCGCCACCACGTTCGTGATGCCGAGCCCGTACGACAGCAACTCGCCCTGTTCCGCGGGCTTCAGCAGCCTCGGGGTGAACCCGGACAGGTGCAGCACCGGCCAGAATCGGTTGCCGGGACGGGCGAAGTGGTGGCCCGTGGCCGCCGTCATCAGGCCGGGGTTGATGCCGCAGAAAAGGACGTGCAGGCCGTCCGCGATCACGTCCGGGACGAGACGGTCGCGGGCGGCCTCCAGCTCCGCCGCTGTGAAGCGGCTCAGAGGATCGCTCCGGGGGTGTAGCCGGCGGCCTCCGGGTGCTGCTTGGCGATCTCCTCGATCCGGCCGACGACGGCACCGACCTGCGCGGCGGCCGCGCCCGTGAAGGACAGCTTGTCGGCCATCAGGGCCGTCAGCTGCGCACGGTCGAGCGGCAGCCGCTCGTCGGAGGCCAGCTTGTCGAGCAGGTCGTTGCGTTCGGCACCCTGCTCACGCATCGCCAGCGCGGTGGCGACGGCGTTCTCCTTGATCGCCTCGTGCGCGACCTCACGTCCGACACCCGCCCGCACCGCGCCCATCAGCACCTTGGTGGTGGCGAGGAAGGGCAGGTAGCGGTCCAGCTCGCGGGCGATGACGGCGGGGAACGCGCCGAACTCGTCGAGGACCGTCAGGAAGGTCTCCAGCAGACCGTCCAGCGCGAAGAACGCGTCCGGCAGGGCCACCCGGCGCACCACCGAGCAGGACACGTCGCCCTCGTTCCACTGGTCGCCCGCCAGCTCGCCGGTCATCGAGGCGTAGCCGCGCAGGATCACCATCAGGCCGTTGACGCGCTCGCAGGACCGCGTGTTCATCTTGTGCGGCATCGCCGAGGAACCGACCTGGCCCGGCTTGAAGCCCTCGGTGACCAGCTCGTGCCCGGCCATCAGCCGGATGGTCTTGGCCAGCGAGGACGGCGCGGCCGCCAGCTGCACCAGCGCGGTCACCACCTCGTAGTCCAGCGAGCGCGGGTACACCTGGCCGACCGACGTGAACGCCTGCGAGAAGCCCAGGTGCCGCGCGATCCGGTCCTCCAGCTCGGCCAGCTTCGCCGCGTCCCCGCCCAGCAGGTCCAGCATGTCCTGGGCCGTACCGACCGGGCCCTTGATGCCACGCAGCGGGTAGCGGCCGAGCAACTCCTCGACCCGGCCGTACGCCACCAGCAGCTCGTCGGCGGCGGTCGCGAAGCGCTTGCCGAGGGTGGTGGCCTGCGCGGCCACGTTGTGGGAGCGGCCGGCCATGACCAGCTCCGCGTACTCACCGGCCAGCTTGCCCAGCCGCGTCAGGACGGCCACCGCACGGTCGCGCACCAGCTCCAGCGAGAGCCGGATCTGCAGCTGCTCGACGTTCTCCGTCAGGTCGCGGGAGGTCATGCCCTTGTGCACGTGCTCATGCCCGGCGAGGTCGTTGAACTCCTCGATCCGCGCCTTCACGTCGTGCCGCGTGACCTTCTCGCGCTCGGCGATGGAGGCCAGGTCGACGGTGTCGAGGACCCGCTCGTAGTCGGCGATCGCCGCGTCCGGCACCTCGATCCCGAGGTCCTTCTGGGCCCGCAGCACGGCGAGCCAGAGCTGCCGCTCCAGCTTCACCTTCTGCTCGGGAGACCAGAGCGTGGCGAGTTCGGCGGAGGCGTAGCGTCCGGCGAGGACGTTCGGGATGCGGGGCTTGGCGGGGGCGGCAGAAGTCACGTGTACGGATTCTACTGGCGGTTCCTGCAGGCCAACGCCACAGGTCCGCTCGTGCGAAGCTACGAGAGCCGTGTCACGGCCAGGCCGTGTCCTCCGGACCGGCCGGGCGGCACGGGCCGGCGGCACCGGCCCTGCCCGGCGGCACGGGCCCTAGGAGACCTCGGCCAGCTCCGCCAGGACGTCCGCGTGGCACAGCTCGGGCGCGCACCAGCACGCCAGGGTCTTCCCCCGCAGCTCGGCCACCAGCTCCAGCAGTTCGGGTCGCTCCAGCAGATACGCCCGGTACATCGCCATCACCTCGGCCCGGGTGCCGTCCCGCTTCTTCCTCGGGGTGTCGTAGGCGAAGGGGTTGCGGAGCGGGTGGCGGGGCAGGTCCCAGCCGCCCATGGTCCAGCGGCGGCCGACGTAGACGACGTCTGCGGGGGCGTGTTCCAGCCGGGGGCCGAACTCATGGATCCGGCCCCTGACACTGATCACCCGCGTGGACACGGGACCCATGCCATGCCCCCGCTACGCCTCGTACGGCAGCAGCTCCGGCCGCTTCGGCGCGCGGCCGTCGCCGGAGGAGCGGCCGGTCAGGCGGCGGCCTATCCACGGCAGCAGGTACTGCCTGGTGAAGCGGGCGTCCTCGACCCGGCGCGCGACCCAGCCCGGCGGCGGTGTGGCCGGCATCGGCGTGTGCCACTCGCTGTCCTCGGCCTCGTAGCCGAGGGTCTGCCAGACCGCCTCGGCGACCCGGCGGTGCCCCTCGGCCGTCAGGTGCAGCCGGTCCACGTCCCACATCCGGGGGTCGGCCAGCGAGGGGGCGCCGTACAGGTCGACCACGAGGGCGCCGTGCTGCCCGGCGAGGTCCTCGACGCAGGCGAACAGCTCCTCCATGCGCGGCCGGAACCGTTCCAGGACCGGGCCCTGGCGGCCGGGGCTGCGCATCAGCACCAGCTGCTCGCAGGCCGGCGCCAGCCGCTCCACCGCCTCGGTCAGCAGGTCCCGGACCCGGACCATGTCGCACTTGGGGCGCAGGGTGTCGTTGAGACCGCCGACCAGCGTGATCACGTCCGGCCGCATCGCGACCGCCACGTCGACCTGCTCCTCGACGATCTGCCCGATCAGCTTGCCGCGCACCGCGAGGTTGGCGTAGCGGAAGCCGGGGGTGCGGGCGGCCATCCGGGTGGCGAGGACATCGGCCCAGCCCCGGTACGAGCCGTCGGGTTGCAGGTCCGACATGCCCTCGGTGAAGGAGTCGCCGACCGCGACCAGGCTGGAGTGGGTGGGAAGCGCAGGGTGCACAGGGTTCTTCTGCATGGCGACAGAGATGGTATCCCGAGGCGCATACCCGTCAGTCGGTCCCTCCTCGAAGAGGGCTACGCGTGCTGCCCGAACAGCTCCCGGAGCACGTCCTCCATCGTCACCAGCCCCGCCAGCCGTCCGTCGTCGCCGAGTACGCCCGCCAGATGGGTGCGGCTGCCGCGCATCGCGGTGAGCACGTCGTCCAGCGGGGTGTCCTCCCGCACCCGCGCGATGGGCCGCATGTCCCGCAGCCGGAACGCCTCGTCCCGGGGCGAGGCGTCCAGCGCGTCCTTGACATGCAGATAGCCGACGATCCGCCGCCCCTCGTCGACCACCGGGAACCGGGAGAACCCCGACTCCGCCGACAGCCGCTCCAGCTCCTCCGGGGTGACGCCCACGCGCGCGTAGACGACACGTTCCAGCGGCACCACCACGTCCCGGACCGGCCGGCGGCCCAGCTCCAGGGCGTCGTGCAGGCGTTCCTGGGCCCGGTCGTCGATCAGGCCCGCCTCGCTTGCGTCCCTGACGATCTCGGCGAGTTCGGTGTCCGTGAAGGTCGCCGCGACCTCGTCCCTGGTCTCCACCCGCAACAGCTTGAGCAGCCCGTTCGCGAAGGCGTTCACCGTGAAGATCACCGGACGCAGCGCCCGGGAGAGCGTGACCAGGGGCGGTCCGAGCAGCAGCGCGCTGCGCACGGGCTCGGCGAGCGCCACGTTCTTCGGCACCATCTCGCCGAGCAGCATGTGCAGATAGGTCGCCAGGGCCAGCGCGATCACGAAGGACACGGCATGGCCGGCCCCCTTGGCCACGCCGACCGCGTGGAACACCGGCTCCAGCAGATGGGCGATGGCCGGCTCGGCGACCACACCCAGGACCAGCGTGCACAGGGTGATGCCGAGCTGGGCGGCGGCCAGGAGCGCGGACACGTGCTCCAGGCCCCACAGCACGCTTTTGGCGCGCCGGTCGCCCGCCTCGGCGTGCGGCTCGATCTGGGAGCGGCGCACGGAGATCAGTGCGAACTCGGCGCCCACGAAGAAGGCGTTGACGACCAGCGTCGCGAAGCCGATCAGCAGCTGTACGACGGTCACCGGCGCCCCTCCTGCTCCTGCGCGTCGGCGAGCGGCGCGTGCAGCAGCACCCGGGCCGCCCGTCGCCCCGACGCGTCCACCACGTCGAGCCGCCACCCGGCGACCTCGACGCCGTCCCCGGTCTCGGGTATCCGCCCCAGCTCGGTCGCGACCAGCCCGGCCAGCGTCTCGTACGGCCCCTCGGGCGGCCTCAGGCCGACGCGCGCGAGCTGGTCCATACGGGCCGCGCCGTCCGCCGAGTAGAGCGTGCGGCCCTGCTCGTCGGCGCCCGCGGGGGCGAGATCGGGCGTCTCGTGCGGGTCGTGCTCGTCGCGGACCTCGCCGACGACCTCCTCGACGATGTCCTCCAGGGTGGCGACCCCGGCCGTACCGCCGTACTCGTCGATGACGACGGCCATGGTGCGCCGGCCGCCGAGGCGGTCCAGCAGGCGGTCGACGGTGAGGGACTCGGGGACCAGTAGCGGCTCGCGCATCACCTCGGCCACCCGGACACGCGCCCGCTCCGCCACGGGCAGGGCGACGATGTCCTTGATGTGGGCGGTGCCGACGACCGAGTCCAGGCTGTCGCGGTAGACCGGGAAGCGGGACAGCCCGGTCGCCCGGGTCGCGTTCGCCACGTCCTCGCAGGTCGCCCGGACCTCCAGGGCGACGACCTGGACGCGCGGGGTCATCACGTTCTCCGCGGTGAGGTCGGCGAGGTTCAGCGTGCGTACGAACAGCTCTGCGGTGTCCGCCTCCAGCGCGCCCGCCTTGGCGGAGTGCCGGGCCAGCGCGGCCAGCTCCTGGGGCCCGCGCGCGGAGGCCAGCTCCTCGGCGGGCTCCACGCCGAACCGTCGTACCGTCCGGTTCGCGGTGTTGTTCAGGTGCGTGATGAACGGGCGGAAGGCAGCGCTGAACCAGCGCTGGGCGTTGCCCACCCGCTTCGCCACGGCCAGCGGCGAGGAGATCGCCCAGTTCTTGGGCACCAGCTCGCCGACGACCATCAGGAACACCGTGGACAGCGCGGTGCCGATCACCAGCGCGAGCGAACTCGCCGCCGACCGCGCGATGCCCACCGCCTCCAGCGGACCGGCCAGCAGCTTGGCGATCGACGGCTCGGCGAGCATGCCGACCACCAGATTGGTGACCGTGATGCCGAGCTGCGCCCCCGACAGCTGGAAGGTCAGCTGCCGTACGGCCTTGAGGGCGCCCGCCGCCCCGCGCTCGCCGCGCTCCGCGGCCCGCTCCAGTTCACCGCGACCCACCGTGGTCAGCGAGAACTCGGCCGCGACGAAGGCACCGCAGGCGAGCGAGAGCAGGATCGCCACCAGCAGGAGGAGCACTTCGGTCATCGGGTCACCTCCGTCCCATGATCGGACAGGGTGGCCGGGACCGCGCGGTAGTGCCGGGACAGAGGATCGGGAGGCTCGCCCATGGGCGGACGCTCACGCACCTTTCATCGGGGAACGGGACGACCCCTCAATAGTAAAGGATCGGCAAAGCGTGCCCACTCGGAAGCTACAGGGGCTTCACCCAGCGTCGCCAGTGGTCCTCGCGGTGGTAGCCGGCGGCGGCCCAGGCGTGGTGTGCCTGTTCGTTGGCTTCCAGGACCATGGCGTCGACGCGTCGCCCGCCCAGGGCGGCGAAGCGTTGTTCCGCGGCTTCCAGCAGGGCGGTGGCGATGCCTTGCCGGCGGTGGTCGGGGTGTACGGCGAGTCGGTAGGCGGAGCAGCGCCATCCGTCGAAGCCGGCTATGACGGTTCCGGCGAGGAGGCCGTCGCGCTCGGCGAGGAGCAGGGCTTCGGGGTCTCGGGTGAGGAGCCGGGTCACTCCTGCGTGGTCGTCGCTGATGCTCGTTCCTTCCGCGGCTTCGCGCCAGAACCGCAGCACGGTGTCGATGTCCGAGAGGGTGGCGCGGCGGATGTGCAGATCGGTCATGGGGTGAGCCAATCAGGGCGCTCGTCCGACTGGCGAACGGGTTTTGGGGACCTGCCTCTGGAGCCGCGAACCGTGAGCCGCGAACCCGTCGGCCGAATCCTCCCGGTGGCCCGGGTGGATTCCCCTATGCCGACAGTTCCGCCAGCACCGGCGCGAACGCCTCCATGTACGGCTCCAGGACGGTCAGATAGGAGAACCCGTACCGCTCGCGCAGCCCCCGCACCCGCCCGGCGACCTCCTCCACGGTGCCGACGAGGACCGTGGGCAGGGCGAGGGCCTGTGCCAGGGTCAGTTCGGGCCGCCGCTCCAGGAGCGGGCCGAGCGCGGACTGCGGGTCGTCGGTGATCGCCACGATCTGGATGAGCAGGTTCCGTTCAGCGGGTTCCCCGCGGTCCGTCGCCAACTCCCCGTAGCGGGCCACCCGTTCGTCGAGCTCCGCCGCGGTGACCGGCTCCAGGCGGCCCTCCGTGTTTCCCGGTACCAGGCGGGCCCCGGCGAAGGCCGCGATGTCCGCGTGTTCGGCGGTCAGCCGCAGCATCCGGTCGCCGTTGCCGCCGATCAGCAAGGGCACCCGGGCCTCGTCCGACTTCAGCAACTCCTCGACCGTGCGCCGCAGATGGTCCACCCGCTCGCGCGGCGAGCCGAACGGCAGCCCGGCTCGGTCGTGCTCCGCCTGCACATAGCCGGTGCCGAGACCGAGTTCGAGACGGCCGCCGGTCAGCGCGGCGGTCGTCGCCACCTCGCGGGCCAGCAACACCGGGTTCCAGAAACCCGCGTTGAGCACGAACGTGCCGAGGCGGGCCCGCTCGGTCGCGTCGGCCGCCGCGACCAGCGCCGGGAAGGGCGCCGGCATGCCGAGATGGTCGGGGACGAGGAGCACGTCGTACCCGAGTTCCTCGGCGCGCCGGCACTTCGTGCGCCACTGGCCGGCCGATGCGGGCGTGAGCAGGTTGACTCCGAAGCGGAACGGACGCGACATGAACTCTCCTCGGCGGTCCGGGACGTGAGAGCCACGATTCCATCACTCGTGCGCGATGGCCGCCAGCACATTCATGCGCGATGCACGCAACGCCGGCAGCAGCGCCGCCACGATGCCCACGACCGCCGAGCCGATCACCACCGCGACGATCGTGCCCCACGGGATCGCCAGCGCCTTCATGCCCTGGAGGGCCAGCACCTGCTGGGTGCACACGCCCCACACCAGGCCGAGCGCGAGCCCCAGCACCGCGCCGAACACCGCGATCACCACCGACTCCAGCCGGATCATCCGGCGCAGCTGCCGCCGGCCCAGCCCGATCGCGCGCAGCAGCCCGATCTCCCGGGTGCGCTCCACGACCGACAGGGCAAGGGTGTTGACCACGCCGAGCACGGCGATCACGATCGCCAGCCCCAGCAGCGCGTACACCAGGTAGAGCAGCACGGCGATCTGGTCGTGGACGAGTTTCTTGTAGTCGGCCTGGTCGCGGACCTGCACCTGCGGGAACGGTGCGAGGGTTTTCTCCAGGTTCGCGCGGAGCCGGTCCGCACTCGTGCCCGCGGCGTGGTTGACGTACAGCGAGGAGTCCTGGCCGCCGGGGACGTACTTCTCCACGGTGGCGATGCCGAAGAACAGCCCGCCCTGGGTGCCGAAGCCGCTGCCGCTGTCCTGGTCGGTGAGGGCGCCCACCTTCATCTCGGCGCTCTTCCCGCCCTGGAACTCGACCGGGAGCACGCTGCCGAGGCGCACCTTGTGGTCCGCGGCGAAGGTGGCGTCCATGCCGATACTGCCGTCGGCCAGCGCGGCCGCGGTGTCGCCGCCCTTGTAGGCGACATGGGCGACCTCGTCGACCTGCCGGTCGTACCCGGCGGCGGTCGTGGTGACCCGCTTGCCGTCCGGCAGCCGTACCGCCACCGGCGCGAACCGCTGCCGTACGACGAGACCGACGCCCTCGGTGCCGCGCACCTTGTCGGTGACCTCCTGGGTGAACGGGAGGAAGTTGCCGTTCTGGACGATGAAGTCGGCGCCCAGCGTCTTGTCGATCTGCTGGTCGAAGGACTTGGACATGGAGGCGCTGGCCACCGACATCCCGCCGACCAGGGCGAGCCCCACCATGAGCGCGGCGGCGGTGGCACCGGTGCGGCGCGGGTTGCGCAGGGCGTTGCGCTGGCTCATCCGGCCCACCGAGCCGAAGAGCGCGGGGAAGGCCCCGCCGAGGACACGGATCACCGGGCGTACCAGCAGCGGGCCCGCGATGACCGTCGCGAGCAGCGTCAGCACCACCCCGAGGCCCAGCAGCGAGGCGGCCGAGGCGGTCTTCGTGGCCGTCGCACAGCCCGCGAGGGCCGCCGCCCCGAGCGCCCCGACGACCGCGCCGACGATCGCGCGCGTCCTCAACGGCTTGCCCACGCCGGCGATCTCGGCGTCCGCGAGCGCCGCCATCGGCGACACCGTGGCCGCCCGCCGGGCGGGCAGATAGGCGGCGACGAAGGTGACGCCGACCCCTACGACGTAGGCGGCGACGGGGGTGCCCCAGCCGATGACCATCTCGGTGGTCTTGAGGTTCATCCCGAACGCGCTCATCAGCTTGATCAGCCCGAGCGCCAGCCCGATGCCGGCGCCCAGACCCAGCGTCGAACCGACCAGCCCCAGCAGCATCGCCTCGGTGAGCACGGACCGCCGCACCTGACGCCGGTCGGCGCCGAGCGCGCGCAAGAGGCCCAGCTCGCGGGTGCGCTGGGCGATCAGCATGGAGAAGGTGTTGACGATCAGGAAGACGCCCACGAGCGTGGCGATGCCGGCGAATCCCAGCATCACGTACTTGATGACGTCGAGGAAGCCGCCGAGGTCCGCCGCCGAGGACTTCGCCTGCTCGTCGGCGGTCTTCAGGTCGTACGTCCCGGTCCCGATCGCCGCGCCGATACGGCCCTTCAGCTCCGCGTCGGTCACGCCCTGCGCCGCGTCCACCGAGATGCTGGTGGCCCGGTCGGCGGAGCCCAGCAGTTCCTTCGCGGCGACCGACGGGTCGAGGAAGACCAGGGCGGCACCGGGGTTGGTGGTGGTGAAGGTGGCGATGCCGACGATCTCCACCTCGAAGGTGCCGGGCTGGGCCTGCACGGTCAGGGTGTCGCCGATCGCCACGTGCTTCTTGTCGGCGGTGTCCGCGTCGAGCAGCGCCTGGCCCGCACCCTGCGGGGCGTGCCCCGAGGTGAGCTTCACGGGGCTGCGGTCGGTGAGGTACCAGTCGGTGGCGATGGTCGGGGCGCCGGTGGTCGGGCCGACCGACTTGTTGTGGCTGTCGACCACCACGATGTTCTCCACGGAGACGTCCGCGTGGGTGTCCGCGACCCCGTCGACCTTGGCGACCTGTGCCTTCAGCGCGGCCGGCACGGTCTGGACGGCGCCGGTCGGCACCGACGACTTGAGGTCCTCCTTCGGCTCCACGGTCACGTCGGCGGAGGTGGAGGCGAAGAGCCGGTCGAAGGTACGGGTGACGGTGTCGGAGAAGATCAGGCTGCCCGCGACGAACGCCACGGACAGGACGATGGCCAGCGCGGACAGCAGCAGCCGTCCCTTGTGGGCCAGGAAGCTCCGCAGGGTTGCCTTGAGCACCGGGTCAGTCCTCCTCGGGCCCCGAGGACCCGCTTCCCGCGTCGGAACCGGGGGGCTCGGGCCGCGCGGCGGAGCCGCCGGTGTCACCGCTCCCGGGGAAAAGGCGCATGCGCTCGAGTACGGCGTTCGCCGTCGGTCCCTCCATCCGGTCCACCACCCGGCCGTCCGCGAGGAAGAGCACCAGGTCGGAGTGGGCGGCGGCGCCCGGGTCGTGGGTCACCATGACGACCGTCTGCCCGAGCTGGTCGACCGCGTCCCGCAGAAAGCCCAGCACCTCGAGACCGGCTCGCGAGTCCAGGTTGCCGGTCGGTTCGTCGGCGAAGATCAGCTCCGGCCGGGAGGCCAGCGCCCGCGCGCAGGCCACCCGCTGCTGCTGCCCGCCGGACAGCTGCGCGGGCCGGTGCTTGAGCCGGTCCCGCAGCCCCAGGGTGTCGATGACCTGGTCCAGCCATTTCCCGTCGGGCTTCCTGCCCGCGATGTCCATGGGCAGGGTGATGTTCTCGGCCGCGTTGAGCGTCGGTATCAGGTTGAACGACTGGAACATGAACCCGATCCGGTCCCGGCGCAGCCGCGTCAGTTCGCGCTCCCGCAGACCCGTTATCTCGGTGCCGCCGAGCCAGACCTGACCGGCCGACACGGTGTCCAGCCCCGCCAGACAGTGCATCAACGTGGACTTGCCGGAGCCCGACGGGCCCATGACCGCGGTGAAGCGGCCGCGTGCGATGTCCACGTCCACCGAGTCCAGTGCGAGCACGGCCGTCTCACCCGCGCCGTACGCCTTGGTCAGCCCCCGTGCCCGGGCTGCTGTCCCCTCGGCGGCGGGTGCCTCCGCAGCAGGTGTGGCCAAGACTGCCTCCTCGCTAGCGCGGGCTCTTCGTCCGGGTCGAGCGTAGTGTGACGCGTCCCACAGGCGGTATCACTTTTCGGTTCCGATGCGCGCTTGCCGCTGCTAGCACAACCGCGCTAGCGTCTAGGTATGGCGAAGACCCAGCTGAACGTGCGCGTGGACGAGGGCACCGCCAAGGCGGCCCGTGAGCGCGCTCTGGCACGCGGCATGAGCGTCAACCGCTACATAGAGGAACTGGTCATGCAGGACACAGGTGAAGCGGGCCGGACGTTCGTCGAGGCCGCCGCCGATTTCATGAAGCAGTACGAGTCCGTCTTCGCGGAGGAGTTCGGCGAAGCGCAGGGTCCCGATACGTCTGACAAGACCGAAGGCCGTCACTGATCCCTTGAGCGACCTGACCATCGACCTCGCCTGGCTCCTCATGCTCGCCGAGCAGAAGACCCCCGGAGACCCCCAGGTCACCGACTGGGGTGCGCTGATCGCGGCCGTCGCCAGGCACCAGGCCGAGATATTCGACGTCCCCGTCTACGACACCCCGCATGCCCGCGCCGCCGCCCTGCTCCAACTCCTCATCCACGTACCGGCCCTTGAGCGTTCGAACGCGCTCTTCGCGTCCTCGGTCGCCTACGCCTACCTGGTCGCCAGCGGCCTCAAGGTCGCCACCTCGCCCGAACAGGTCCGCGATCTGGCCCGGTTGGTGAAGACCGGCGAGGCGAGCGTGTCCGACATCGCGGAGGAGCTGCGCCGCTGGAGCCTGTGAGCGGGTTCCCGGTCAGGATTCCGCTCGGGACTCCGGGGGCTTGCGCGCGACGCCCAGCACGCAGTAGGAGGACGGCAGCCGCAGGCCCTTCTCCGGCAGGAACACCCGCCGGTACGGGCCGAGTTCGAACCCGGCCGCGCGCAACTCGGCGACCGGCTCCCGGGACAGATGACAGCCGCCGCTCAGCAGTGGCCACACCGTCCGGTCCAGCGTCCGCTGAGTGAACAGCATCGCCGGGCCGCCGCCCCGCCCGTGCTCGAAGAACCGCAGCTCACCGCCCGGCCGCAGCACCCGCCGTACCTCCGCGAGCGCCCGCTGCACATCCCGCACGCTGCACAGCACCAGCGAGAGCACCGCCGCGTCGTACGCCTCGCTCTTCACCGGCAGCGCCTCCGCCGCGCCCGGCACCACGTCCACCGGGACCTCGGCGCGGACCGCGGCCTGAGCCGCCAACTGCCGCAGGGAACGCTCCGGTTCGATCGCGACGACCTCCGCCACCGCCCCGGGGTACCGCGCGAAATTGAGCCCGTTGCCCGCGCCGATCTCGATCACCCGCCCGGACAGCCCGGAGAGCAGCCGCTCCCGGGTCGCGGCCATACCGAGCCTGGTCTCGGCGGCCACACTGCAGCGGGCGTAGAAACGGGCGAACAACGGGTGGTGGACGGGATCCCGTGCCGGTGTCCCGGCGCCGGCGGACATCAGCCGCATGACGACCTCCAGACGGAAGCAGGTCTACGGTGATTGTCCCCCGTACGGGCCCGTCGCACCCCCCGGCCACACGATCGGGCGGAGAACCGCCCCCCGGACGGGCCCTAGGCGATGAAGTCGCGCACCTGCTGGTAGACACCGTCGTCGTCGTTCATGTCGGTGTGCGAGATGCAGCCGACGCCGACGTTGGTCGCGCCGCTCAGCAGCGCGGAGGAGTCCGGGTCGATCGCCGCGTCGCAGTTCGACCAGTACGCGGCGTACGAGACGCTGCCGGGCGTCTCGTCACTGGAGTTCAGGGCGGTCAGGAAGGAGCTGCCGGTCGTCATCTCCTTGCAGGACGTGTACAGCCACCCGCACAGCGAGGCGACGCTCGTCCCGTGGTTCACCCCTGCGACCGACACGAAGTCGTCCACGTACGAGGTCCCGCCGAGGTTCTTGAGGTAGTAGCGGCTGTTGAGCGCGCCCATGGAGTGGACCACCAGGTCCACCTTCGAGGCGCCGGTCTGGGAGAGGACGGACTGGATGTAGGTCGACAGCTGCGAGGCGGTGGTGACGTTCGACTTCGTCCAGTCGTACGACCAGGCCCACAGCTCCGACGAGGTGTACCCGTCGGCCTTGAAGTCCGCGATCCAGCTGTCCCAGCTGCTGGAGTCGCTGCTGAGGCCGTGCACGAAGACGACCGGGTTGTGGCTCGCCGCCTGCGCGGGAGTCGTGGCCAGGGGGAGTGACAGAAGGAGCGAACCGGCTATCGCCGTCAGAGCGGTTGCGATGCGACGCGTGGCGCGCTGCATGATGCCTCCTGAAACGGGTGGGGTTGTTCAGGAGTGTCGGGACGGGTCTACGCGCGCCGCATCGGTGAAGTCGCCAGTCTTTACGAGTCAACTAACTCGCCAGTAACGTCTTTCGTGTGGTGATACCGGTGAATCCCCCACCTCTTGACCGCACTTCGCCACCGCAGACGCCCGACGCGGGGCCATGCCCGGCTTCGGCGCTCCCCGAGGGCGTACGCGCCCGGGTGCGACGCGTCGTATACGAAGATCAGCGCGCCGTGGCCGAACTCGTGCCGCGTCTCACCGAACGGCAGACGGCGGGACTCGACCCGCTGCCGGCCGAACCGGCCGAACTCGCCCCGCGGCTGCTCCATGCCCTGCGCCGGGAGATCCGCGGCCTGCCCGACGACACCCGTCGGCTGCTGCTCCTCGCCGCGGCCGACCAGTACCCGGTCGCCACCCACGCCTTCCTGCGCGCGGTCACGGCCGGCCGGCTCGACACCCGCCCCCTGGAGGCCGCCGAGACCGCCGGGGTCGCCCACGCCGGTGCCGGCGGGGTGTTCTTCCGGGACGCCTGGACCCGGATCGCCGCGTACGGGACCGCCTCACCGGCCGACCGGCGCGAGGCCCACCAACTGCTCGCCCGGGTGCTGGGCGGCAAGGGCGAGGCGACCCGCCGCTCCTGGCACCGGGGCGCCGCCGCACTCGGCCCCAGCGCCCGGCTCGCGGCGGAACTCCGGACCGCCGCCGACCGGGCCCGTACCGAGGGCAGACCCGCGCTCGCCCGCGCCCTCGCCGAACGCGCCGCCGAACTCTGCCCGGACCCGGTGGCGGAGGCCCGGCTGTTCGCCCTGGCCGCCGCCGACGCCTGGCGCTCCGGAGAGCCCGACCGGGCGAGACGGCTCGCCGCCCGTACGGACGACTCCGCTCTCGACGGCGTCCTCGCCCTCAGAGCCGGCAACGCCTCCGAGGCCTTCGACGCCCTGCTCACCGCCGCCGTCCGGCAAAAACGTTCCGTCGACTCCGCCGAACTCCTCGCCCTCGCCACCGAGGCCGCCGTCTACACCGGCGACCTGAGACGCTGCCGCGAGGCCCATGACCTCGCCCGGTGGCTGGGCCTCTCCCCGCCCGGCATCCTCGCCGGACTCACCGCCGCCGTCGAGGGCCGCTACGACGACGCCCGGATCCTCCTCAAGGGCACCGCCGGCCGCTGCGGCCCCGGCGGCGACCCCGATCTGCTGATCCACTCCGGGATGGCCGCGCTGATGCTCGGCGACCACACCCGCGCCGCCACCGCCACCCTCCGGGCCGCCGCCTCGGCCCGCGCCCACGGCATCCCGGCGACGGCCGCACAGGCCATGGAGTTCCGCGCCTACGCCGACTTCTGGACCGGCCGCACCCGGGCCGCCGAGGCCGCCGTCCAGGACGCCCTGGGCCAGGCCCACGCCACCGGGCAGGACAACGGGGCCTGCCACCTCCAGGCCGCGCTCGCCATGTTCGCCGCCGTCCGGGGCGACGAGGAGGCCTGTCGGGAGCGCACCGCCGCCGTCCGCTCCCACGCCCTGGCGCACGGGCTCGGCCTGCCCGCCGCCCTCGCCCAGTGGGCGCTCGCCTTCCTCGACCTCACCAACGGACGCTTCCCCGCTGCCGCCGCCCGGTTGCGCGCCCTCGCCGGGTTCGGCCCCGGACACGGCCACCGGGCCATCCGGCACCTGGCCACCCCGCACTACGTCGAAGCCGCCGTCCGCACCGGAGACACCCGGGTCGCCCGCGCCGCGCACGCCGACTACCACCGCTGGGCCACCGCCGTCCGCAGCACCGACGACCTCGCGCTCAGCGCCCGCTGCCGGGCCCTGCTCGCCCCCGGCGTCGAGGCCGTCCAGCACTACCGTGCCGCCCTCGACCTGCACGCCCGGGGCACCCGGGACTTCGAACGCGCCCGCACCGAGCTGCTGTTCGCCGGAGCGCTGCGCCGACTGCGGCAGCGCCCCGAGGCGCGCGACCGGCTGCACAGCGCGCTGGCGGCCTTCGAATCCTTCGGCGCCCCGCACTGCGCCGCCCAGGCCCGCGCCGAACTCCGGGCTCTGGGCACGGCGTTGACACCTGCCACCACCGGCGCGCCGGACCCGGCCGGCGTCCTCACCGCCCAGCAGCTCATGGTCGCCCGGATGGCCGCCGAGGGCGCCACCAACCGCGAGATAGCCGACCGCCTCAACCTCAGCCCGCGCACCATCGACCACCACCTGCGGGGGGTCTTCAGCCGGTTGGGGATCCGATCCCGGATCGAACTGGTACGGCTGCTCGGCGAGTCGCCCTAGGTCCGTCGGTCGGGTGCGGCGCCATCGTGGCTGGTGGCGCAGTTCTCCGCGCCCCTGAAGGGGCGTTCCACCGGCGCCCCCGAAGGGGCGCGGGGAACTGCGCGATCAGCCCCCACGCAGCCGCACCCGACCGACGTGGCCTGCCCCGGCACTAAAGCGCTTCCCGCTCCCGGAACGCCTCCGCGGCCCAGCTCCCGTCCAGCCGCGCCGACAGCCAACCCGGCGCCGCCGCACGGAAGTCGGCGGGCGCCAGCGCTCCGGCCCCGGCGGGCAGCGCACCGAGCAGCGGAGCCCCGGCCACCTCCGGAAGATCGGCGACATTGCAACGCGACGCCAGATCCGGGGACTCGGGCCAGCTGCCGATCACCACACCCAGCAACTCCAGCTCACGGGCCCGCAGTTCACGGGCCGTCAGCTCGGTGGTGTTGAGGGTGCCGAGCCCGGCCGGCGCCACCACCAGCACCGGCGCGTTCAGCAGCCGGGCCGCGTCCGCCAGGGTGCCGCCCGCCGCGTCGAACCGCACGAGCAGCCCGCCCGCGCCCTCGACCAGCACCAGTTCGTGCTCGGTGGCCAGCTTGGCGGCGGCCTCCGCCACCTCGTGCGGACGCACGGGGGCCAGCCCGGCCCGCCGGGCCGCCGTGCCGGGCGCCAACGGCTCCGGGAAGCGGGCGAGTTCGGCCGCCGTCACCGGGCCCGCGAGCCGCGCGACCTCGTCCGCGTCCCCGCGCTCGTCCGGTCCTACCCCGGTCTGCGCGGCCTTCAGGACCGCCACCGAGCGGCCCGCCGCGAGCGCCGCGGCGGCGACGGCGGCCGTGGTGACCGTCTTGCCGACCTCGGTACCCGTCCCCGTGATCATCAGGATCGGCATGTTCATCCTTCCCGCGCCGCGGCGCACACCGCGCGCGCGATCCGTGCCACGTCCGCGTCGCCGGTGACGTACGGGGGCATCGTGTAGACCAGATCGCGGAACGGCCGCAGCCACACACCCTCGCGTACGGCGGCGGCCGTGGCGGCCTTCATGTCCACGTCGTGGTCGAGCTGGACGACCCCGATGGCCCCGAGGACGCGGACGTCCCGTACGCCGGGGATCTCCCGGGCCGGCGCCAGGCCGTCCCGCAGGCCCGTCTCGATCCGCTTGACCTCCGTCTGCCAGTCCTGGCCCAGCAGCAGCCCGAGCGAGGCGCAGGCCACGGAGGCGGCCAGCGGATTGCCCATGAACGTCGGGCCGTGGGCCAGCACCGGCACCTCGCCCCGCGAGATGCCCTCGGCCACCCGGGGCGTGCACAGGGTCGCCGCCATCGTCAGATAGCCGCCGGTCAGCGCCTTGCCCACGCACATCACGTCCGGGGTGACGGCCGCGTGGTCCGCCGCGAACAGCGCCCCCGTACGGCCGAAACCGGTCGCGATCTCGTCGAACACCAGCAGCACGTCGTGCGCGTCGCAGGCCTCGCGCAGCACCCGCAGATAAGCGGGGGAGTGGAACCGCATCCCGCCCGCGCCCTGCACCACCGGCTCCACGATCACCGCGGCCAGTTCGTGCGCGTGGCGCTCGATCAGCGACCGCAGCCGGTCGGCGTACGACTCGTCGTACTCGGCCGGCGGCGCGTCCGCGAAGACCTGGCGGGGCAGCACCCCGGACCACAGCTCGTGCATCCCGCCCTCGGGGTCGCACACCGACATGGGCTGCCAGGTGTCGCCGTGATAGCCGCCCCGCCAGGTCAGCAGGCGCTGTTTCGCGGGGCGGCCGAGGGAACGCCAGTACTGCAGGCACATCTTGACCGCGACCTCGACCGACACCGAGCCGGAGTCGGCGAGGAAGACGTGCTCGAGCCCGTCCGGCGACATGTCGACAAGGAGCTTCGCCAGGCGTACCGCCGGCTCGTGGGTGAGCCCGCCGAACATCACGTGGCTCATCCGGCCGAGCTGGTCGCGCGCGGCCTCGTTGAGCACCGGGTGGTTGTAGCCGTGGATCGCCGACCACCAGGACGACATCCCGTCGACCAGTTCGCCCGAGCCGTCCGCGAGCCGCAGCCGGACCCCGCTCGCCGACTCCACGACGAGCGGTTCGGCCCGGCCCGGCATCGGTCCGTACGGATGCCAGACGTGCCGCCGGTCCAGCTCCAGCAGCTCGGGGACGCTCAGGTCAGGCATTGGGCGCGAGATCCGTTCCGGCGCCCCGGCGGCGGACGGCGACCAGGTCGGTGCGCGGCTCGTTGACATGAGCGGCGGCGTCCTCGTGGGAACCGCAGACGCCCGACCCGCACCCGGCCTCGGCATGCGACCCGCACCCGGCCTCCGCGTGCGACCCGCAGCCCCCGGCCGCGACCTCCGAGCGGTGCTGCGGCAGCGTCACCTCGTCGGCGCCCTCGACCACGAACCCGGCGTCCGCGATCATCTCCAGGTCGGCCTGGCCGGCCTGGCCCTCGGTGGTCAGGTAGTCGCCGAGGAAGATCGAGTTGGCCAGGTGCAGCGCGAGCGGCTGCATGGTGCGCAGATGGACCTCGCGGCCGCCCGCGATACGGACCTCGACGTCCGGGCAGACGAACCGCACCATCGCCAGGATCCGCAGACAGCGCTGCGGGGTGAGGTTCCACTCCTTGGCCAGCGGGGTGCCCTCGACCGGGATCAGGAAGTTGACCGGCACCGAGTCGGGGTCCAGCTCGCGCAGCGAGAAGACCACGTCGACCAGGTCCTCGTCCCGCTCGCCCATGCCGGCGATCAGACCGGAGCAGGCCGACAGACCCGCCGCGTGCGCCTTGTTGACGGTGTCCACCCGATCGGCGTACGTGTGCGTGGTCGTGATGTCCCCGTACGTCCCCTCGGACGTGTTGAGGTTGTGGTTGTAGGCGTCCGCGCCCGCCTCGCGCAGCCGCTCGGCCTGGCCGTCGGAGAGCAGACCGAGGCAGGCGCACACCTCGACACCCTCGTTCTGCTCCTTGATCGCCTTGATGGTGCCGGCGACCCGGTCGACGTCCCGGTCGGTCGGGCCGCGTCCGCTCGCCACCAGGCAGACACGCTTGGCGCCCCCGGCCAGACCGGCGGCGGCCGCCTTGGAGGCCTCGTCCGGTTTCAGCCAGCTGTACTTGAGGATCCCCGTCGAGGAACCGAGGCGCTGCGAGCAGTAGGAGCAGTCCTCAGGACACAGGCCCGACTTGAGGTTGACCAGGTAGTTGAGTTTCACGCGCCGGCCGAACCAGTGCCGGCGCACCTTGCCGGCCGCGGCCACCACATCGAGCACGTCGTCGTCGGAGGTCGCCAGCACGGCGAGCGCTTCCTCGCGGGTCGGCAGCTCGCGCCGAAGCCCCTTGTCCACCAGCGTGTTCAGCAGGTCCATGAGAGCCGATCCTGTACTACGAGGCTGCTCCGGGCCAAGGAGAGTTTGCACAACCCTGTCAGTTCGACGTGTGGGTATTGCCACACAGTGGGTGGCTGGTGCTCCCGCTAGGGTCTGTCCACTGCCTACAAATTCTCCGGAGGAGCCATGGCGTTCGGCTGGATCGACGAACAGGCGGAACTGCGCCGCCGCGCCGGACTGGTACGGACCCTGCGCCCCCGGCCCGCCGACTCGCCGCTGCTGGATCTGGCGAGCAACGACTACCTGGGCCTCGCCCACCATCCGGAGGTCGCCGAGGGCGCGGCCGGGGCGGCCCGGACCTGGGGCGGCGGCTCCACCGGCTCCCGGCTGGTGACCGGCACCACCGAACTCCACACCGAGCTGGAGCGCGAGCTGGCCGAATTCTGCGGGTTCGAGGCGGCCCTGGTCTTCTCCTCCGGCTACGCCGCCAACCTCGCCGCCGTCACCACCCTCGGCCCGCACGGCTCCCTGATCGTCTCCGACGCCCTCAACCACGCCTCCCTGATCGACGGCTGCCGGCTGGCGCGGGGCGCCACCCAGGTCGTCGGACACGCCGACCCGGACGCCGTACGCAAGGCGCTCGGCACCCATGAGGGGCCCGCGGTCGTCGTCTCCGACACGGTGTTCTCGGTGGACGGCGACGCGGCTCCGCTGGCCGCCCTGGCCGCGGCCTGCCGGGAGCGCGGCGCCGGGCTGCTCGTGGACGACGCCCACGGGCTCGGGGTCCTCGGGGACGGCGGGCGGGGCGCGCCGCAGGCGGCCGGGCTGTCCGGCGCCGAGGACGTGGTGGTCACGGCGACCCTGTCCAAGTCGCTGGGCAGCCAGGGCGGCGCCGTGCTCGGCCCGGCCCGGGTGATCGACCATCTGGTGAACGCGGCCCGGACCTTCATCTTCGACACCGGCCTGGCCCCCGCCGCGGCGGGAGCGGCCCTGGCGGCGCTGCGGCTGCTGCGCCGTGAGCCCGAACGTGCGGTGCGGGCCCGTGAGGTGGCCGCGGAGCTGCACGCACGGCTGACCGCCGCGGGTCTGGAAGCGGTGCGTCCGGACGCCGCGGTGGTCTCCGTGCGGGCCCCGTCCCCGGAGGGGGCCGTGCGGTGGGCGGCCGACTGCCGTACGGCAGGCCTGGCCGTGGGCTGTTTCCGTCCGCCGTCCGTGCCGGACGGCATCTCACGGCTGAGGCTGACCGCCCGGGCGGACCTCTCCGGGGCCGAGATCGAACGCGCTGTACAGGTGATCGGTGAGACACGACCATGAGTCGGCGTGACACGGCCGGGCCTTGTCCGAATGCGGATACGGAGTCGGTTACGGGCTGATCAGCCGGTGAGCGCCGACAGGAACCCCGCCCAGCTCCCGGGGGAGAAGAGCAGCGCGGGTCCGGCCGGATCCTTGGAGTCGCGCACGGCGAGCAGTCCGGTCAGCCGACCGGAGCGCGGCCGTGCCGTCTCCACGCAGTTGTTCGCTCCGGTGCTGTAGCTGCTGCGCAGCCACCGCAGTCCGTGCAGATCAGCACTTGAAGGTACGTTCCGAGGCAGTGCAGTCATGGTGCCTCCTTACGCGCCGTCACCTATCCCGGCGATGTAATCCAACGAGTCCTCGGGCGAAAGGGCGTGGATCTGAAGGGTGTTGAAGGCCTCCGCGTAGGCCTGGAGGTCTTCTTTCCGTTCGAGGTAGAGGCTACTCGTCAACTGGTCGAGAACAACCACATCCAGATCAGAAGTGCTCGGGAATGAGAAGATTACGAAAGGCCCGGTGATGCCGATATGGGCTCCGGCCGAGAACGGCAACACCTGGAGCCGTACCTGGGGCAGCCGGGCCGCCTCCACCAGCCGCTCCAGCTGTCTGGCCATCACGCCGGGCCCGCCGACCTCCCGGCGCAGCACCGCCTCGTCCAGCACCGCGCTCAGCTCCAGCGGTGGATGGTTGCGCAGTACGTCCTGCCTGGCCAGACGCACCTTCACGAGGGCGTCCAGGGCCTCGTCGTCGAGCCCGTCGACGGCCGCCCGGGTCACGGCACGCGCGTACTCGGGGGTCTGCAGCAGCCCCGGTACGACCGAGGTCTCCAGCGTGCGCATGGCGCTGGCCTGCGACTCCAGACTGATGAAATCCCGGTAGGTGGGCGGCAGTACCCCACGATAGGCGTGCCACCAGTGGTGCCGTCCGGCGGTGTCCTCCGACCCCGCCAACACCAGCAGCAACTCGCGCAGTTGCCCCTCGATCACGCCGTAGGCGTCGAGGAGTAACCGCACATCGGCCGGTTTCACACCGCTGGCGCCGGTCTCGATCCGGCTCACTTTCGACTGATGCCAGCCCACCAGACGGGCGGCCTCACCGCTCGTGAGGCCGGCGCCGGTGCGCAGTGTGCGCAGTTCGGCGCCCAGTTTCCGGCGGCGTACCGCGGGACCGTTCTGCATGGGCTACTCCTTACTCCTTCCGAGCCGCCCAAATACGCTCTGGGGTAGCAGAGTTCACCGCATCGAGCGACAGATATATGCATATCTTGGTGGATCGCTCCCCTGACCGTCCTGGTAATGGCAGTCTGACGAAGAAGCACCAGTCCGGGACCGTACTCGAACCATCCGCACCGTGTCGGGCTCCGGTCCCGTGGGAAAGGGACGACGTCGCCATGGCAGACCACCTGGAAGCATCCATCACTCTGCCGAGCGATCCCGCCTCGGTCTCCGCGGCCCGCTCCTATGTGCTGGGCACTCTCGCGGAATGGGGGCTGCCACCGGAGACGGAGACCGCGGACACCATCCGCCTCATCGTCTCCGAACTCGCCACCAACGCGGTGCAGCACACCTTCGGACAGTCACCCACCTTCACGGTGGGCCTCGTCCTCGACCGTGACGAACAGCTGCGCATCGGCGTCACGGACAGCCATCCGCGCTTCCCCAAGAGACTCCCAGCCGCGGTCCAGCAGGACAACGGGCGCGGCATGGTCATCATCCGCTGGCTCACCGCGGAGTGCGGCGGCAAGCTCCGGGTGCGCCCCACCCGGGAGGGCGGCAAGACCGTCTTCATCGAACTGCCCTGGGCAGTCCCGGCCGGCACGGTCACCGCCGCCGGCCAGCAGGAACCGTAGCCCCGAGTTCCCGCCGGCCGACTGCTGGTGGGTCAGCTGACCCGGCCGTACCAGACGCTCCGCGTCCAGATCTTCTGGAGCTTCACCACGTCCCCGGTCTTCGGGGCGTGCCAGATCTTTCCCTTCCCGGCGTAGATGCCGACGTGGTACACGCTGGAACCCGAGTGGAAGAAGACCAGGTCCCCGGCCTTGCGTTTGCCGGCCGAGATGTGACGGGTCTTGTTGTACTGCTGGGCCGCCGTACGCGGGAGCTTCTTGCCCGCCTTCTTGAACGAGTACAGCGTGAGCCCGGAGCAGTCGAACCGGTTCGGTCCGGTGGCGCCCCACCGGTAGGGCGAGCCCTTCTTCGAGGCCGCGACCTGGAGTGCTTTCGTCCCCATCGTGGCGGCCGAGGCGTCGGAGGCGACACCGGGGATCACGATGGAGCCGCCCACGGCGGCGATGGTGAGCGCCGAGGCCGTGCCGGCCCGCGCCATCAGCGACGGGACACGATTGAGCGCAGTCATGCGCAACCCTTCGTCAGCCGCCTGTGAAGGATGACCTGTCGGATTCGGGCTGGCGAAGTTGCCCGGCCGCGTTGTCACGGCTTCACCCCAAGGGCTGCGCGGTCCGGTCATGGTGCGACCGTTCCGGCGACCCGTCGTGCTCGGGTCCTCCACTCCTGCCGATCCACTTCCGTCGACCGGGCATCCGGGCGGCGGCAGGACTCGGCGTCCGCACGGATCGCCCCGCCGTTGTGGCGGGGGCTTGTCGTCAGACAGGGATCTTCACTCACCCCTGTCCGAAAATCCCAACGGAACCGAGGATTTGTGGGGTTACTCACCACCCACCCGTTCGGGTGGACAGCGCTCTGTTCGATTAACCGTCAACTGCCCGACGTAGCCCCGGACCTGCACCGAAGCCCTCCGCGGGCACCTTTGAGCCCGCACCTTGAGCGGCTCCGGCGGTCAGGTAAAACCACGCCATCCTCCGCCGAACGGCGGTAACCCCTTTGGGTCGTTTCAACTCCGGCCCGGTCAACCGGTGGACGCGTCGCTCCGGACTTCGCCGGGCGTCACCGTACGCAGTCGGGCGGGAGTGCGACGCGCGCGGTCCGGCGCTCACCGTCGAGCACCCGCAACGCCCGTGCCAGCGTGTCCCCGTGAAGCTCCGTCTCGCCCCGTCGATGCATCAGGGCGAGCGCGTCGCGCAGCTCGGACGCCGCGCGCACCAGCGCCTGCGCGGCGCGCAGCCCACGATAGGTGTCCTCGTTCTGCGCCGGGTTGATACGGCCCAGCAGGTCGACCACGTCCAGGTAACGGTCGATCAACTCGCCCTCGGCGCGGGTCAGTGCGGGCAGCGGCGGCAGCTCCGGTGGCAGCATCGGGCGCTCACCCCGCGTCCGGCAGGCCGAGCGAGGCCCTGCGGCTGGGCACGATCCGGTCCACCAGCCCGTACGCCAGCGCCGCCTGCGCGTCCAGCACCAGATCCCGCTCGAGGTCCTGGTGGACCTGGGCCGGTGCCCGCCCGGTGTGCCGGGCGAGCATCTCTTCGAGCAGCGCGCGGGTCCGGTCCAACTCCGCCGCCTGGATGACCAGATCACTCGGCTGGCCCTGCACCGGCTGCGGCAGCGACGGCTGCCGGAGCACGATGCGCGCACCCGGCAGCACGGACCGCTTGCCCGGTGTGCCCGCCGCGAGCAGCACCGCGGCCGACGCCCCGGCCTGCCCCAGGCAGATCGTCTCCACGTCGCAGGTGACGTACTGGAGGGTGTCGTAGATCGCGGCCATCGCGCTGAACGAGCCGCCCGGCGAGTTGATGTACAGCGAGATGTCCCGCTCCGGAGCCGCGTGCTCCAGGTACATGAACTGCGCCATCACGTCGTTGGCCGAGATCTCGTCGACGGGTGCGCCGAGGAAGACGATCCGCTCCTCCAGCAGCTTCGAGTACGGATCCAGGGTGCGTTGCCCGGTGCTGGTGCGTTCGGTGAACTCGGGCAGGACATAGCGGGCGGACGGTCGGGTCATGGCGTGCCCCTCCTCGCGGCTGAGCTGTCTCAGCGGCCGGACTCTCCGTAAGAAATGTACAGGACGTACAGAACCTTGGGTGGGTGTCGCGAGGGGATTCCGCTGAGGCCGAACAAGATGTGATGTCCGAGGTGCCCCGTAAGCTGGGGGCATGGCCTACGAGATTCCGGTGACGCAAGCCAGGGCTGAGCTCGCCGAACTGATCAACCGGGTGGTGTACGGCGGTGAGCGTGTCGTCGTGACGCGGCACGGCAAGCCTCTGGTCGCCCTCGTCTCCGCCGCCGACCTCGAACGCCTCGAAGAGCTCTCGGAAGCCGCCGAGGACCAGGTGGTCAGCGCGGTCTCCACGGTCCGTGAGAGCGCGGCCGTACGCCCGGAGCGCGGCCGCTTCGGCATCGCGGCCGAACACCGGGGCGCCGCGGGCTCCTAGCCCCGCCATGACATCGGCCCTTCTCCGGAAGCGTCCGGGGGAGGGCCGACGAGTGTGCCGACGGCGCCCGTCGGCAGGGTGTTCACCCGTACGGGCGTGGACGCGCCGGCGAGAGGCGACACGATCCGTTCGGCGGTGCCGGCGGCCGATGCGACGGTCACCGTCCCGGCCGGCGGCGACTGTGCCGTGGAGGCGGCGACCGTGTCGTGGAGGTGGCGACCGGCGTGATCGAGCCGGTCGGGCCGCGCGTGCCGGTCGGGTCGATGGGCGAGGCCTGCTCGATCACGCGCCCTTGAGCGAGACGGCGGGCGGCGGCGGGGCCGCAACCGCCGGTGCCGGCGGTGCGCGCCGTGCGCCGGGACACGCCCTCATGCACCGGTCATCAGATGATCAAGGTCCGGTTAACGTCGTCGAAACTCCGGCAAACTAGCCTGCCGATCCACGCCACCAGGGGTTTTCGTATCCGGATCGGGTTCCTGAGCCTGCTCTGTCGCGGTGGCTGCGGCAACCGGACCCCGCACGGTCCGGAGCGAGGACTGTGAGGTGGGACGTGCAACTGACCCCGCACGAGCAAGAGAGGCTGCTGATCCATGTGGCGGCCGACGTGGCCGAGAAGCGCCGGGCCCGCGGGCTGAAGCTGAACCACCCCGAAGCGGTCGCCCTCATCACGTCGCACATCCTCGAAGGCGCCCGTGACGGCCGTACCGTCGCCGAACTCATGGCCTCCGGACGCAAGCTCCTCACCAGGGACGACGTCATGGAGGGCATCCCCGAGATGATCCACGACGTCCAGGTCGAGGCGACCTTCCCGGACGGCACCAAGCTCGTCACCGTCCACGACCCGATCGTCTGAGGGGGCCGCCGATGATTCCCGGAGAGATCCTCTTCGCCGACGGGCCCATCGTGTACAACGAGGGCCGTGACATCACCCGGATGACCGTCCTCAACGCAGCCGACCGGCCCGTCCAGGTCGGCTCCCACTACCACTTCGCCGAGGCCAATCCCGGACTGGAGTTCGACCGGGGCGCCGCGCGCGGAAAGCGGCTGAACGTCGCCGCCGGCACCGCGGTCCGCTTCGAGCCCGGCATCCCCGTCGACGTCGAACTCGTCCCCCTCGCCGGGGCCCGTGTCGTACCCGGGCTGCGCGGGGAGACCGGAGGTGCCCTCGATGCCTGAGATCTCCCGTGCCGCCTACGCGGACCTGTTCGGACCAACGACCGGTGACCGGATCCGGCTCGCCGACACCGACCTGATCGTGGAGATCGAGGAGGACCGTTCCGGCGGGCCCGGGCTCGCCGGTGACGAGGCCGTCTTCGGCGGCGGCAAGGTCATCCGCGAGTCCATGGGCCAGTCGCGCGCTACGCGCGCAGACGGCACCCCCGACACGGTCGTCACCGGCGCGGTGATCATCGACCACTGGGGCATCGTCAAGGCCGACGTCGGCATCCGCGACGGCCGGATCACCGGCATCGGCAAGGCGGGCAACCCCGACACCATGGACGGAGTCCACCCGGACCTGGTGATCGGCCCCGAGACCGAGGTCATCGCGGGCAACGGGCGCATCCTGACCGCCGGCGGCGTCGACGCCCACGTGCACTTCATCTGCCCGCAGATCGCCGACGAGGCGCTGTCCGCGGGGGTCACCACCCTGGTGGGCGGCGGTACCGGCCCGGCCGAGGGCTCCAAGGCCACCACCGTGACACCGGGGCCGTGGCACCTCGCCCGGATGCTGGAGGCGATGGAGCAGTACCCGCTCAACATCGGCTTCCTCGGCAAGGGCAACACCGTCTCGCACGACGCGATGCTCTCGCAGATCCGGGGCGGGGCCCTGGGGCTGAAGCTGCACGAGGACTGGGGGTCCACCCCGGCGGTCATCGACGCGGCCCTCACCGTCGCCGACCGCACCGGTATCCAAGTGGCCATCCACACGGACACGTTGAACGAGGCCGGGTTCGTCGGTGACACCCTCGCGGCGATCGGCGGGCGCGGGATCCACGCGTACCACACCGAGGGCGCGGGCGGCGGGCACGCCCCGGACATCATGACCGTCGTCTCCGAGCCGCACGTCCTGCCGAGTTCGACGAATCCGACGCGGCCGTACACCGTGAACACCGCCGAGGAACACCTCGACATGCTCATGGTGTGCCACCACCTCAATCCGGCGGTGCCGGAGGATCTCGCCTTCGCCGAGTCACGGATCCGGCCGTCGACCATCGGCGCCGAGGACGTCCTTCACGATCTCGGTGCGATCTCCATCATCTCGTCCGACGCACAGGCCATGGGGCGGGTCGGCGAGGTGATACTGCGGACCTGGCAGACCGCGCACGTGATGAAGCGACGGCGCGGCGCGCTGCCGGGCGACGGGCGGGCCGACAACCACCGGGTACGGCGCTATGTCGCCAAGTACACGATCAACCCGGCGCTCGCCCAGGGGCTCGCCCGTGAGATCGGGTCCGTCGAGAGCGGCAAGCTCGCCGACCTCGTGCTGTGGGAGCCCGCGTTCTTCGGGGTCAAGCCGCACCTCGTCCTCAAGGGCGGCCAGATCGCCTATGCGCAGATGGGCGACGCCAACGCGTCGATCCCGACGCCCCAGCCGATTCTGCCGCGCCCCATGTACGGGGCGATCGGACGGGCGCCGGCCGCCAACTCCTTCAACTTTGTCGCCCCGCTCGCCGTCGAGGACGGGCTGCCGGAGCGGTTGCAGCTCGGGAAGCGGTTCGTCGCCATCGAGTCGACCCGTGGGGTGACCAAGGCGGACATGCGGGAGAACGACGCGCGTCCGAGGGTACGGGTCGACCCCGACAGCTTCGCCGTGTACATCGACGGAGAGCTGGTCGAGGCGACACCGGCCGCCGAACTGCCCATGGCCCAGCGCTACTTCCTGTTCTGAGAGCCGGAGTGGTCCTGATGTCTCGGGCAGCGTTGCTGGTACTGGCCGACGGCCGCTTTCCCGCCGGAGGGCATGCGCACTCCGGCGGGGCGGAGGCCGCCGTCAAGGCCGGGCGGATCACCGGAGCGGCGAGTCTGGAGGAGTTCTGCCGGGGGCGGTTGCACACGGCGGGGCTGGTGGCGGGTGCGCTCGCCGCGGCCGCGGTACTCGGTGTGGAGGTACGGGAGTTGGACGCGGCGGCCGACGCACGGACGCCGTCGCCCGCGCTCCGGGGGGTGGCGCGCAGACTCGGGCGGCAGCTGCTGCGGGCCGCGCGGGCGACCTGGCCCGGTGCCGAACTCGACGCCCTGGCAAGGGAGTTCCCCAAGGGGGCCCATCAGCCGGTGGTGTTGGGGGTGGTGGCCAGGGCCGCGGGGCTCTCGGCCGAGGACGCGGCCTACTGCGCGGCGTACGAGTGCGTGAGCGGGCCGGCCACGGCGGTGGTGCGGTTGCTGAGTCTGGACCCGTTCGAGGCGACGGGGGCGCTGGCCCGGCTGGCGCCCGAGGTGGACCGGGTGGTGGACCGGGCGGTGGAGGCGGCGCGGCGGGCGGCCGCGGGGGGCGGGGTGGACGAGCTGCCCGCCGGGTCGGCGCCGTTGCTGGAGATCGGGGCGGAGTGGCATGCGGGGTGGGCGGTGCGGTTGTTCGCCTCGTAGGGCTGAAGTTGCAGAACAGGCCGTTCAGAAGGCCACGTATTCACAGGGAGCCGCACATGCATCTCGACCACGACCACCACCACGGCCCGGCCGCCGTCAGCGCCGACGCCCGTCGTCCCGACGGATCCCGGCGTGCCCTGCGCGTCGGACTCGGTGGGCCCGTCGGGTCCGGCAAGACCGCTACGGTCGCCGCCCTCTGCCGGGCCCTGCGTGAGGAGCTGTCCCTCGCCGTCGTCACCAACGACATCTACACGCGTGAGGATGCCGAGTTCCTGTTGCGGGAGGCCGTGCTGCCGCCCGAGCGGATCACCGCCGTCGAGACGGGGGCCTGTCCGCACACCGCGATCCGGGACGACATCTCGGCCAACCTCGAAGCCGTGGAGGATCTGGAGGACGAGGTCGGGCCGCTGGATCTGATCCTCGTCGAGTCGGGCGGCGACAACCTCACGGCCACCTTCTCGAAGGGGCTCGTGGACGCCCAGATCTTCGTGATCGACGTGGCCGGAGGCGACGACATTCCGCGGAAGGGCGGTCCCGGTGTCACCACGGCCGACCTGCTCATCGTGAACAAGACCGACCTGGCACCCTACGTGGGGTCGGACCTCGCGCGGATGGCCGCCGACGCGAAGGCGCAGCGGGCCGAACTGCCCGTCGTCTTCCAGTCGTTGCGCAGCGAGCCCGGGGTCGGGGACGTCGCCCGGTGGGTCCGGGAGCGGCTCGTCGCGTGGACGGCATGACCGCCACCGGGGTGCGCGCGCACGCACGGATCGTCGCCCGGAGCGACGGGCGGGGCGGTACCTCGCTTCCCGTGCTGGAGGGGGAGGGGCCGCTCGCGCTGCGGCGTACCCGGGGGAGCGGGGCCGAGGCCCGGGTGATGATCGTCGGGGCGATGAGCGGGCCGCTCGGCGGGGACCGGTTCGGGATCGAGGCCCGGGCGGAGGGCGCGGCCCGGCTGTCCGTCGGATCGGCCGCGGCGACCATCGCACTGCCGGGGCAGCTGAAGGGCGAGGCCCGGTACGACGTGCGGCTCGATGTCGCCGACGGTGCTGAACTGCGCTGGCTGCCCGAGCAGTTGATCTCGGCCAAGGGGAGCGACCTGTACGTCTCCACCCGCGTCGACGTCGAGGCCGGCGGCCGGCTGGTGTTGCGGGAGGAGCAGGTGCTCGGACGGGTGGGGGAGGAGCCCGGGCGGCTCACCAGCCGGCTCACGGTGCGCGTGGCCGGAAAGGCGCTCCTCGACCAGGAGCTGGCCTGCGGACCCGGGGCGCCCGGTGGCTGGGACGGGCCCGCCGTGCTGGCGGGGCATCGCGCGGTGGGCCAACTCGTCGTCGTACGGCCGGAGTTCGCGGCGGAACCGGTGGCGGCGCGGATGCTGGGGGAGGGTGCGGCACTCACTCCGCTCGCCGGGCCCGCCGTGCTCGTGACCGCGGTGGCCGGTGATGCTCTGCGGCTTCGGCGGCTGCTGGACGAGGCGTTGGGCCACCTCGGCGGCTGATCCGCTCAGCGGGACGTGATCGTCCGGTTATCGGATTGGTAAAGACGGCTGCCACACCCTGTTCTCAGGAGCCTCACAGCCGGAAGGATCTCCCCTGACTATTTCGTAACCAAGTACGGGGAGGGGCCCACTTGAGGGACAACTTCAGATCGAGGAGCCGGGTACTGGCGTTCGGTACGGCCGGGGCGCTCGTCACCGCGAGCCTGATCACCGGTGCGCTCGCGGCGCCCGCGTCCGGCGCCGAGGCCCGGCACGGGCAGGACCGCGAGCAGCAGGGCGCGGCCGTCGCCGCCGCGCATGCCGCCAAGGCGGGGATCGACTGGGCGGACTGCCCCGCCGACTGGGCCCTGACGAAGCCCGTCCAGTGCGGCTGGGTCAGCGTGCCGCTCGACTACGCGAAGCCCTACGGCAAGCAGATCAAGCTCGCCGTCGACCGAATAGGCAGCACCGGGACGAAGGCGGAGCGCCAGGGCGCGCTCGTCTACAACCCCGGCGGCCCGGGCGGCTCGGGAATGCGCTTCCCGCTCCGGGTCACCACCAAGAACCCCCTGTGGGTCAACACCTCGAAGGCGTACGACTTCGTGGGCTTCGACCCGCGCGGTGTCGGCCACTCGGCGCCCATCTCCTGCCAGGACCCGCAGGAGTTCGTGAAGGCACCCAAGGCCGACCCGGTGCCGGACACCGAGGCGGACAAGACCGCGCAGCGCAAGCTCGCCAAGGAGTACGCGAAGGGCTGTGCCGAGCGCACCGGCCGGGCGATGCTCCAGCAGATGACCACCGCCAACACCGCTCGCGACCTGGACGTCATCCGGGCCGCGCTCGGCGAGAAGAAGCTCAACTACCTGGGCGTCTCCTACGGCACCTACCTCGGCGCCGTGTACGGGACGCTGTTCCCGGGCCACGTCCGCCGGATGCTCGTCGACAGTGTCGTCGACCCGTCGCGGGAGAAGATCTGGTACCAGGCCAACCTGGACCAGGACGTCGCCTTCGAGGGCCGCTGGAAGGACTGGGAGGACTGGGTCGCCGCACACGACTCCGCCTTCCACCTGGGGACCACGCGCGACGCCGTCCAGGCCAAGTGGCTCCAGCTGCGCGCCACCGCCAAGGCGAACCCGATCGGCGGGGTCGTCGGACCGGCCGAGCTGATCGGCTTCTTCCAGAGCGCGCCGTACTACGACTCCTCGTGGGTCCCGGTCGCCACGGTGTTCAGCAAGTACGTCGCCGGTGACACCCAGGCCCTGGTCGACGCGGCCGCCCCGGACCTGACCGACACCGCGGGCAACATCACGTCGGAGAACGGCACCGCCGTCTACACCGCCGTCGAGTGCACCGACGCCAAGTGGCCCACCAGCTGGAAGAAGTGGGACCGCGACAACACCGAGCTCAACAAGCAGTACCCCTTCATGACCTGGGCCAACGCATGGCTGAACCTGCCGTGCGCCACCTGGCCGGTCAAGCAGCAGACCCCGGTGGAGGTCACGACCCACAAGGGTCTGCCGCCGGTGCTGATCGTGCAGTCCACCCGTGACGCCGCCACCCCGTACCCGGGCGCCGTCGACCTGCACAAGCGCTTCAAGGGCTCGCGTCTCATCACCGAGCAGGGCGCCGGCTCGCACGGTGTGACCGGCCTGGTCAACCCGTGCATCAACAGCCGTGTCGACACCTACCTGCTCACCGGGAAGCTGGACGGCGCGGACGTCACCTGCACGCCGCACGCGACACCGCAGCCGTAATCCCTCCGGAACGGCGACGAGGGGCGGCGGGAACACTCCCGCCGCCCCTCAGCCGTACGACGTCAGCTCAACGGCGCCCGCGGGAACCTGCGCTCCTTCGCGCTCTTCACCGCCGCCTGCCCGGCCTTCACGACGGCCGCGTACTCGTCGACGTACTCCTGCTCGGAGAGGGTCAGGATGGCGTACATGATCTCGTCGGTGATCGCGCGCAGGACCGCCTTCTCGTTCTCCATGCCGGCGTAGCGGGAGAATTCGAGGGGCTTGCCGAAGCGGATCACGACGGGGTGGACGTTCGGGATGACCTTGCCGGGCGGCTGCGCCTCGAAGGTGCCGATCATCGCGCAGGGGATCACCGGGACACCGGCCCGCAGCGCCATCACGGCCACGCCGACCTTGCCCTTGTAGAGCCGGCCGTCGTGCGAGCGTGTGCCCTCCGGATAGATGCCGAGCAGTTCGCCCCTGTTCAGCACCCCGAGCCCCTCCCGGATCGCGGCCTGGCCGGCCTCCTTGCCGGAGCGGTCCACCGGGATCTGCCCGGCGCTGCGGAAGAAGAACGCGGTCAGCCGGCCCCGCACCCCCGGACCCGTGAAGTACTCGGCCTTGGCGAGGAAGGTGATCCGCCGCTTGAGGACGGCCGGCATCAGGAAGTGGTCGGCGAAGGAGAGATGGTTGCCGGCGACGATGGCCGGGCCCGACGCGGGCACATGTTCCAGACCGTCGATCCGGGGCCGGAACACCAGCCGTAGCAGCGGCCCCAGAAGTACGTACTTGAGCAGGTAGTAGAACACGGCTCGCCCCTCACTTTGCCAGCTCCCCTGCGAGCTGGTGTTGTCCCAGGTCGGTATTGCTTGCACGGCGGTTGGCCCAGGTGTGCCCGTGGTCATCTGTCGCCGTGTTCGGTCGGCCTCGTGCCGGCCCTTTGCCGACTTGTTTGACGGTTCGTCAGTTATATCCCGGTGTGGCGCTGGTCGACAGATTGCCGCTTCGCGGGCTTCGGTGCTCCTAGGAGTGAGGCATCAAGCGGGCCGGATCGCAATGGTCTTGCCGTATTCCCCGAGCATCTGTCCGCGCCCCTTGTCGGTGCATGTGAGCGCGGTGCCCGAGCGGCAGCGATTGCTTCCTGTGGTGCACGTGGCTCTCGCGTCCTCACGTCATTGGCCGGGTAATGGGCGGGACTCCGGCGGCGGCCGTCGTCGCGTGTGCCGGACCTGGGGTCCGGGCCTGGTCGGGGGGAGCCTCAATGTACCTGGGAGATGCGCAGCCGAGTATTTCTTGGCCCTTCGGCCCAGTGCCTCGTCGTCTGCCCGCAGTTGTTCTCCCTCCCGCAAGCCGGGTGCCGCAGGCGGATCCTTCACCATCACCTGGGTGCAAGCGGACTTTGAGGGCGCTTCGGGCATGTGCGGCCGCTCCGTCGAGCGTCAACGTCGGTGACGGGAACGGGACTTGAGGCGGCGGCCTGCGCGGCGCCGTCTCTTTGGCCTGTGCGTATGGCCTTTCGGCAGCTTTACGCTCGTGCTCGTTGGTGCGGCTGAATGTCCCAGGAATGTCCCAGGAATGTCCCGGGGATTTCCACCGCTGTGACGGCCACTGTTTCGGGTCTGTGCAGGGTGGGATGGTGCAATGTGGGCGTTGGGCCCGCCAGGTCCGGCAGATCGTGAGGACTCCGGGCAGGGTGCGGCTGCTCCGGAGCGGGAGGCGCGGCGCCGTGAGCGCAGGCGGTCGAAGACGGCGATCGCCCCGGGGCTGTAGTCGGCGACGGGTGCCCGGCGGTCGGCCGGTCGCAGGTGGACGTCACGGCACAGAGGAGCGGGATCCCCGATATGGGATCCCGCTCGGCATCCGTCTTGTCAGTGCTTGAAAACGTCCTTCGTCTTCTCCTTGGCCTGACGGGCCGCACCCTTCGATTTCTTGGCCTGTCCTTCGACCGCCATCTGCTCGTTGCCCACGGTACGGCCGACCGTCTCCTTGGCCTTTCCCGTGGTCTCTTCCATCTTGCCCTTCGCCTTCTGCCCTCCGGCCATTGCCGATCACTCTCCTAGGCCCGTGGGAAATCGTGCACCTCTCTCGAGTACCCCATATGGGGCGGTAAAACGGGGTGGCGTTGAATTTGTGTGACACTTCGGTGCTTCGCGGCTCGACATCGCCGCCTCTTCGCAGCCGGCACAGATGACCGGCTGTCCTGCCCGGCCCCCGGCGGGCACCGCGCCGCACTCTGGTCCGGCCCGGGTGAGATGCGAGGGCATTCGAGTACGCGCACCATGGCGGTGACACCGCATGGCGGATGTAGACGTCAGCCCTGCCCCGGGTGTTCCGGCCCTGTGGCTGCGAACGCAGGCAGGCGCTCCGGGTGCCGCGTGACGCGGCTGTGTGAGACATCGTCCGTACCCGCAGAAGGGGCTTCTCCGTGGCCGTCCTTCATCAGCTGATCCGGCGCCCCCCGCACGCGGTATGGGCGGTGCTGGCCGATCCGTCTTGTTACGGAGAGTGGGTGGTGGGTCCCACCAGGTCCGTGCCACTCGACCAGACCTGGCCCGCTGTCGGATCCAGGCTCCGCTACACCGTGCGGCTGGGTCCCTGGTCGGCCGACGGGGTGACGACGGTCCGCCACCAGGAATCCGGAAGGGAGCTGGAGCTGGAGGCTTCGTTCCATCCGCTGGGCACTGCCAGGATCTTCCTCCAGCTCAGGCCGTGGGGCGAGGAGGAAACCCTCGTCATCTGTGACGAGCACCCCCTGCGCGGCCTGGGAGGCACCCTGCACAACGCTGCGAGTGAAGCGCTGTTCCTGATGCGGCACCGGGGCATGCTGGCCCGCCTGGCCAGGTTCGTGGAACAGGGTTCCGTCGAGCAGGGTCACGCCGAGCAGGGTCACGCCGGGACCCGCCATGCCTGACGCGGTGGTGATCGGCGCCGGTCCCAACGGGCTGGTGGCGGCCAATCTGCTGGCCGATGCCGGGTGGAGCGTGGAAGTCCTGGAGGCGCAGCAGGAGCCTGGAGGCGCCGTGCGCAGCGATCGCGGTGTCCACCCCGACTACGTCTCCGATCTTTTCAGCGCCTTCTACCCGCTGGCCGCCGCGTCCCCGGTCCTCGCCCGCCTGGATCTCGCCGCGGAGGGACTGCGCTGGAGCTACGCCCCGCGCGTGCTGGCCCACCCGCTGAGGGACGGGAGGTGCGCCGTGCTGGAGCGCCGGGTGCAGGAGACCGCGGCGGGGCTGGACGGGTTCGCGTCGGGTGACGGCGATGCCTGGCGGGACATGTACGCGGCATGGAGGCGTGTCGGGCAGGACCTGGTGCAGGCCATGTTCACGCCTTTCCCGCCGGTCCGCTCCGGGCTCCGCCTGGCGGCGAGGTTCCGGGCCGCGGGCGGACTGCGGCTGGCCCGGAACCTGGCCCTGCCGGTGCGCCGCCTGGGCGAGGAGGAGTTCCGGGGCGAGGGGGCACGGCTTCTGCTGGCCGGGAACGCCCTGCACGCCGACCTGGCCCCCGAGGCGGTGGGCAGCGGCGGATTCGGCTGGCTGATGTCGATGCTCGGACAGAGTCACGGCTTCCCGGTACCCGTCGGCGGGGCGGGCGCCCTGACCGCGGCGCTCGTGAGCCGGCTGCGGCACCGCGACGGCGTCCTGCGGTGCGGGGAGCGCGCCGTGTCCGTCGTCGTACGGGGCGGCAGGGCGGTGGGCGTCAGGACGGCCGGCGGCGAGACCGTCGGCGCGCGCCGCGCAGTGCTCGCGGACACGTCGGCGCCGGCCCTGTACCGGGAGCTCGTGGGCGAGGAACACCTTCCCTCCCGTCTCCTGCGGGACCTGGAACGCTTCCAGTGGGATTTCGCGACCTTCAAGGTCGACTGGGCGCTGACCGGCCCGGTGCCGTGGACGGCCCCGCAGGCTTCCGGCGCCGGCACGGTCCACGTGGCCGACGGCATGGACAGCCTGACCCGGTTCGCTTCGCAGATCGCCATGGGACAGGTCCCCGACGAGCCGTTCGCCCTGTTCGGACAGATGACCACGGCCGATCCCAGCCGCTCGCCCGTCGGCACGGAGTCGGCGTGGGCCTACACCCATCTCCCACAGCACATCACCTCCGACGCCGGCCCCGACCGCATCACCGGCCGCTGGGACGCCCGCGAACAGGAAGCCATGGCGGACCGTGTCGAGGCCCAGGTGGAGCGGTTCGCGCCCGGCTTTCGCGCCCGGATCCTCGCCCGCCGGATCCTGGCCCCCACCACCCTCCAGGCCATGGACGAGAACCTCCACAACGGCGCCATCAACAACGGCACCACCGCCCTGCACCAACAGGCCGTCTTCCGTCCCGTCCCCGGCACGGGCCGACCCGAGACCCCCGTGAAGGGCCTCTACCTCGCCTCCGCGGCCGCCCACCCCGGCGGAGGAGTCCACGGAGCTCCCGGAGCGAACGCGGCCCGAGCCGCGCTACGGCCCTACGGGCTGCAGACCCTCCTCCACCGTGCCCAGCGGATCCGAACCGCCGAGATGTGAGCCGCGTCAGCGCTTGTTCTCGGCGGCCTCCTCGTCGTACTCGCCCTCCGGCTCCTCTTCGTCGTACTCCTCCTCCTCCTCTTCCTCTTCCTCTTCTTCCTCGTCTTCGTCGGGTGTCTCCCCGTCCTCGTCCTCTTCGGCGTACTCCTCCTGGTCCTCGGCCTCCCCTGCCGCTTCCTCCTCTTCCAGCGCCTCCTCGTGGCTGCGGACCACCTCGCCGTCTCGGATCTCCCCGCGCCAGCCCTCGACTTCCTCGTCGGCGAACGTGACATAGCGCTGGAAGTTCTTGAAGTCCAGCCGCAGGCGGCGGCCTTGGGCGCGCCACAGGTTGCCGGTCTTCTCGAAGAAGCCCGAGGGGTAGTACTCGACGACGAGCACGACGCGCGTCAGGTCAGGCGTGAGTTCGTGGAAGCTGACACAGCCGTGGGTGGTGCCTTTCGCGCCCTCGGAACTCCACACGATGCGCTCGTCCGGCACCTGCTCCTCAACTGATGCCTTCCAGCCGCGGGTCGACGGACCGACCTTCACCTTCCAGGTGCTGGCGACCTCGTCGTTCTTGGACACGCTCCGTACGCCTTTGGTGAAGCCGCTGAACTCCTCGTACTGGGTCCAGTAGTTGTACGCCGTGCGGATCGGGACTCCCACGTCGAGCACTTCGATGATGTTCATGACCTTGGTGCTGCCGGCCTTGCCACCGCCCCCTCCGCCGAAAAGGCCCTTGACCTTGCCCATCACGTTGTCTTTGAGCCCCTTGGCCTTCTGGCCCACGAATGCCTTCAGCGGGGAGTCGCCCTGGAGCATCCGACCGCCGACACCGGCGAGCGTTCCCCCGTTCTCGGCCGCGTCGAGAAGGTGGTCGGTGACATCCCCCAACTTGTCCCCTGCCTTGTCGGCGAGGTGTCCCACCTGAGCACCGAGGTAGTCGACGAGTTCTTCGCGCAGCAGGTCCAGCCCCGAGCTCTCTTCGCTTTTGGTGTCACGTACTTTGCCGGCCATGACCTACCTCCGCCGCGCGGTGGTCTTCTTGGCGGCGGCCTTCCTCGCCGGAGCCGACTTCCTTGCCGGGGCCTTCTTCGCGGCGGTCCTCTTCGCCGTCGTCTTCTTGGCAGTGGGCCTCTTCGCAGGGGCCTTCTTGGCGGGCGGCGGAGCCTTCTTCGCAGTCTTCTTCGCCGACGCCGCCTTCTTGGCGGGCGGCCTGTGCGCCGCGGTCTTCCTCGCCGGGGCCGCCTTCCTTGCAGAAGCAGCCCTCTTGGCGGACCTCTTGGCAGCCTTACGGGGAGCGGGTTCGTCCGGGCGCTTCCTCGCCGCGGTTCCCGCGCGCCGGCGGCGGCGCAGCGGCCGTTCCTCTTCGGCCTCTTCCTCGGCTTCCTCCTCCTCGGGTTCCTCCTCGGGCTCTTCCTCCAGTTCTTCCTCCGGTTCTTCGTCCTCGCCCTCTTCCGCTTCCTCTTCCTCCTCGTAACGCCCCTCGCCCTCCTCCGGCTCCTCCTCGTATTCGTCTTCGTCCTCTTCGTACTCGTCTTCGTCTTCGTCCTTCTCCTGGCCAATGCGCTGCGTCCGCTCGTGCAACGAGTCGGCGAGGTCGGTGAGGCGCCGATCGGCCGCGGCTGCCAGGGCTTTGCGGCCGGCATCCAGCAGTTCGCCGCGTACCTGCTCGTTCAACTCGGCGACCCCTGGTACATCACCGATCTTGCGGAGTCCGGTCGTCATCAGCTGCTGGGGGTCGAGCCCAAAGCGGCGGCCGGCGAGGTAAGTTGCCATGGCGAAGGCGAGGCGCGCTTTCTTCGTACGTCCGAGCACATAGCCCGCTGCGACGGCGGCGGCGAGGCCGACCTTGGTCGTGTCGTTCATAAGCCGGTTCCCTTCACACAAAGGGCAGGTGAAGACGCCCGCGTCGGGACCAACGTCCCGGTCCCGAAACCGCGATGGAGACAGAAAGCGGATCGCACGCGCACCGTGCCTCACTGCCCGCTGTGTCGCAGACACACCATGCGACCATCGGGAAGGTCCCCGCGAAGTCATCCACACCAGGACGATATGTGTCCCTATGTGATGAAATTATAGGGTTCGTGGATGGAATATGGCGCCCGCTCCGACCATCGGAGAGATCATGGCCGCACCAGAACCCCGGAGGCGATCCAGCGGTCGGAGCCGCGGCTCCGACGGGGACGGCGCGAGCGGTTCCCGTCGCCGCTCCGGCCAGGGCAACGCCGCTTGGGCCATACGCTCCGCCGTCGGACAGCTTCAGGAGTTGCTCGGCCGGGCTCCCGAGTCCGTCTCGGCACTGAAACCGACCGAAACCGGTTGGGAAGCCGATGTCGAGGTACTCGAATTGGAGCGCGTCCCCGAAACCACCAGCGTGATGGCCACCTATCGAGTGACGCTCGACGAGGAAGGCGATCTGGTGGGATACGAACGGAAGCGCCGCTATACGCGCGGCCAGATCGACCGGCGGGGCTGAGACAGCACAGCCGGTGAAGGGAGGCACCATGACGGTGGTGCCGCAAAGTGGAGGCGGTGTCGCTCGCGGTGGCGGGACCGGCAGTCTCTACGACGTCCTGGAACTCATTCTCGATCGCGGGCTTGTCATCGACGTGTTCGTCCGCGTTTCGCTGGTGGGGATCGAAATCCTCAAGATCGACGCTCGCATCGTCGTGGCCAGCGTCGACACCTATCTGCGTTTCGCCGAGGCGTGCAACCGTCTCGACCTCGAATCCGGGAGGAAGGCACCCGCCCAGTTGACCGACATCGTCGGAGACACGGTCGAGAGCGGAGCCAAAGGCAAATCCAAGGGAGCCCTCTCCGGCGCGGCGGAAGCGGTCACCGATTCCCTCAAGGGGATCACCGGCCGTGACGACGCAGAAGAAGCCGCAGAAGAAGAGCCCGAGGAAGAAGACGAGGGCAAGGAAAGGGAACCCGTGGAGAGGCGGCGGCGGCCGGTTCGGCGCACCTCCCGACGTGAGCGCGCATGAGGCTCGCCGCGCGAGAAGGAAAGAGCCATGGCCGTATACATCTACTCCATCACCGGCAAGCAGCATCCGCTCCGCCTCGACGGTCTCAACGGCGTCGGTGAACCCCCGGCGGGCTTGCGGACAGTGACGGCCGGACCGCTGTGTGCGGTCGTCAGCGACGCGCCGGAGGATCTGCGCCCCAAGCGCCGCGACATCATCGCGCACCAGGAAGTACAGGAGCGCCTCATGGCGGACGGCACGGTGCTCCCCATGCGGTTCGGCCTCATCGCCGAGAACGACGAGGCCGTGCTGGCGGCCCTGGAGCAGAATGCCGCGGACTACACGGACCGGCTTCAGGCTCTGGAGGGGTGCAGCGAGTACCACCTCAAGGCGTCGCAGGACGAGGACGCGCTGCTGCGGCAGATCCTGCAGGAGTCGGACGTGGCACGAGAGCTCAATGAGGAGATCCGCGGCGGCAAGGCCGCTCCCGACGCGCCGCTGCGACTGGGTGAGCTGGTCACCCAGGAGGTACAGGCACGGCAGGAGGCGCTGGCGGCGGGTGTGGTCGAAGCACTGCGCCCCTTCGCCAGGACGATCGAGTCGTCCCAGCCGACGGGTCCGGACTTTCTCAACGTGTCGTTCCTGGTGACCGAGGACCGGGAAGAGGGATTCCTCACCACGGAGTTGAGTGTCGCCCATCAGATGGGTGACGACTTCGACTTCCGTCTCAACGGCCCCCTGCCCCCTTACAGCTTCGTCTGAAGGAGTTCTCATGGGCCTGTTCACCCAGCTCGTCACCCTCCCCCTGGCCCCCGTGCGCGGTGTCGTATGGGTCGTCGAGCGGGTCCGGGAGGAAGCCGAGAACCAGTACTACGACCCCGCACCGGTGCACCGCGAACTCGCCGAGCTCGAACGTCTCCTCGTCGCGGGAGACATCGACGAGGAGACGTTCGACCGGCGCGAGGACGAACTGCTCGACCGGCTGGAGGAGATCCGTGCCTATCGGCAGGGCTGACACTCCTGATCCGGCACGACGGAATTCGAGGCCGCAACCGTGACTGAACCCCTGGCCAACAGGCTCGGTTCCTACCCGTCCCGAGCGGCGCCGCCCTATGGGCAGGGCTCCTCCGCCAATCTCGCCGACATCCTTGAACGGGTCCTCGACAAGGGCATCGTCATCGCGGGCGACATACAGATCAACCTTCTCGACATCGAGCTGTTGACCATAAAACTGCGCCTCCTGGTCGCCTCCGTCGACAAGGCGAAGGAGATGGGCATCGACTGGTGGGAGCACGACCCCGCGCTCTCCTCCCGGGCCAGGGGTGAACCGTCACTGGCCGAGGAGAACCGCCGGCTGCGGACCGAGATCGAGGCTCTCCGCCAGGGCGACGCCCTCCCCGCGGAGGAGGAGACGCCCCGGGTCACGGGCGGCCGTCGCCGGGGAAGTGCTCGCGATGAGTGACCTGCTGACGTACGCGTATGCGGTGGTACGGGACACCGAGGGACTGCAGGAGGCGGCCGCGCCGCTGCGGGGCGTCGCCGACGCTCCGGTCGGCCTCGTCGCCGGCACCGGCGACGATCAGCCGGCGCTGGTGGTGAGCCGCGTGCCCGCACAGGACTTCCAGGAACACGCACTGAAGCAGCATCTCGAGGACCTGGAATGGCTGGAGGCGGTGGCCCGCGCACACCACGGCGTCATCGAGGCCCTGGCCGAGCGCACCACCGTCCTCCCCTTCCGCCTGGCGACCGTCTACCTCGACGACCAGCGGGCCCGGCAGGTACTGGAAGCAGGGCGGACCGTGTTCGCCGAGCGCCTGGCCCGGCTCTCCGGACATGTCGAATGGGGGGTCAAGATCTATGCCGAACCGTCCGCGGTCCCCGCGGCCCCGGCCGTTCCCGCGGGGGACCTGACCCCCGGGCGCGCCTATCTGCGCAACCGCCGGCAGCAGCAGAATGTACGCGACACCGTGTACCAGGCGGCGCAGAAAGCCGCCGAGCGGGTGGAGACCGCGGGCCGCAGGCACGCCTCCGACCGGGTCCGGCACCGCGTACAACAGGGCCCTCTCGCCGAAGCGGCCGGAAGCGCCGGAAGCGCCGGAAGTGCAGGCGGCGCCGGCACCGCAGGCGAGAACGTCGTCAATGACGCCTACCTTGTGCACCTGAAGCGTTGCGACGCCTTCCTGGCCGACGTGACGCGCGCCGCCGACGGGCTGGACGGGGTACGGGTCGAGACCACCGGCCCCTGGGCTCCGTACTCCTTCGCCATGCCACCCGGTGAGTCCGAGCGTGCGGCGGAGGGAGCACCCCCGTGATCACACCCGGCCCGCCACCCGAGACGGAGCGTCTGCCCCAGCGGCAGGTCGCTCTCATCGACCTGCTGGACCGGCTGCTGACCGGCGGCGTCGTCCTCACCGGTGACGTTGTGCTGTCCATCGCCGACATCGATCTGGTCCGCATCTCACTGCGTGCCCTGATCGTTTCCATCAGCGAGCAGAACCCCTCGCCATGGGCGCACACCAGCCCGCCGCAGGGCGGCGACCATGACGGCTGAGGGTGAGAGGCGGCCGCCGTGCCGGGCCGACGAAGTCGCGGAGGCCGCAGCCCGCGCCTTCCGGCTGTTGCCCGCCGCCCCACGCGACCTGGACCTGCCGGCCGGAAAAGGCGCACGTTCCCCGGCCCGGCGGATCAGCTCCGACCGCGACACCGTCGAACGGGACCTGCTCAGGCTCGTCCTCACCCTCGTGGAACTGCTGCGACAGCTCATGGAACGACAGGCCCTGCACCGCGTCGACCAAGGAGACCTCACCGACGACCAGGAAGAACGCCTGGGCACGACCCTCCTGCTCCTCCACGACCGCATGAGCGACCTGTGCGCCCAGTACGGCCTGACCATGGAGGACCTCAACCTCGACCTCGGACCGCTCGGCACGCTGCTCCCGCCCTCCGACTGAACCCCCGGTGGCCGGCGGGGGCCGAAAACGAGACAGCGCCTGAGCCGGACGAAGCCGGGTCGGGCGCTGCACACCAGGTCGGAGGGGTACCCCGTGGGGCGATCACCAGTAGTGGCGTCGACCGGCGACGGCGTGTCCCATCCCGCCGACGATCCACAGGACGGCTCCGATGACCGCCAGGATGATCCCGATGGTCCACAGGATGGATATCCCGGTGACGAAGCCGACGACGAGCAGAATGATGCCGAGGATGATCATGATCTCTCCATGGGGGAGTGGTGCCAGCGCCTCAGCGAACGGCGAGAGACCGCAAGAAGGTGTGACACGGGGGTGGGTGGTCTTCTCCTTACTCCGCGCGGTGCGGTTTGTGGCCGGCGACCTGTAGGCGGACCTCGGTGGGCAGGTGCGAGGAGCCGGTGGACCGACGGGCGGTGCGGAGCGGGCCTTCGCACAGGGCACCGAGGACGGTGCCGGGTGCCGCCTGAGAGCTGAGAGTGAGTCCGACGCGGGTGCGGGGACGGGCAGGACGGCCGGTGATGCGTACGGCCGTGTGCTCAACGCCCGGCAGGGCACCGGCTTCGGCGGCGATGGCGTCGCTGAGCGCGCGATCTCGCAGTTCGATGCCTTCCTGCGGGGGTGTGCCGCCGACGTGCAGCATTCCGGGTTGGCGTCGGCGCAGTTGGGCGAGCAGCCACCACAGGGCGAGCAGGACGACGAGAGCGAGGGCGGCGATCACCGCGGGCCACCACCACCAGCCCTGGCTGCTCCAGCGGGCCCGGTCGGCGGAGCCGAGCAGGACGTCGTCCGGGGTGGTCAGGGGCCAGCCGGCGGGCGGTACCAGATGGTGCGGCCGGTAGATGTCGAGCCCGGCGAAGAGGATCAGCAGGCCGCCGCCGAGCAGTACCAGCCCGGCGAGGGCCAGCAGACTGCGGTTGACTACGGGTTGCGGCGTCATGGTGCGGACTCCGGTGCTGCTGGTTTTTCGGTCAGTCGGTGCGTCGCCGTACCCGTACGACGATGCGGGGAGGGCGGGCGAGGGCGAGTTGGTCGCACTCGTCGCCGAGGACGGCGGTGAGGTCGTCCTTCACTTGTCGGGGTTCGCGGAAACGGACGTCCGCGCGGGCTTTGACGCGGTGGCGGCGCACCCGGACGCGAGCCTTACGGACCCCGGGTACCCGCATGGCGGCGTCGCGTATCAGATCGGCGGCTCCGTCCCGGTCCAGGGCGGCCCGCAGCCCGGGTGCGGGGGAGCGCAGGGGCAGCCAGTGGCGTAGGCCGGGAGTGAGGGCCAGCACGATCAACCAGACGCCGACGGCGGCCGCCACAGCGGCGCCCGTGAGCATCCACACGTCGTCCACCGGGCGGGTGGCCAGTTCGGCCGCAAGGTGCCGACGCCAGGCTGCCGCAGGGCGTCCCGCCCGTACGGCGACGACGTCGACCAGTGCAGCGCCCGCCGCCACGAGAACCAGCGAGGCGACCAGCGCGGCCGGAAGACGGCGCGCGGACCACGGCCGGTGGGTTGGGTGCCCTCTGCCGGGCTCACCGGCCGTCAGGCTCGCTGGGGACGCGCCGTGTTCGGGCGCACCGGGCGGTGTCGGCTCCCTCGGCTTCTCCGGTTCCTTCGTCAGCGGCACCGTGGCGGGGTGCGCGGAGGGCGCGGAGTTGCTGGTGGGAGGGTCCGGTTCGGGTGTCATTCCGGTCCTCCTTCCTGCGTGGCGTGACCGGCGGCGCCGGTCACGGGGCGGCTCACCGGACCCGTCCCCGGTTCGCGCCGGCGGCGGTCACCAGCCGTTGGACGGTGAGCGTGACCTCTCCTACCTTCAGACCGGTCAGCTGAGCCACCCGTTCGGCGACGTCCTGCTGTATCCGCTCGCAGACCTGGGGGATGTCGGCGGGGTAGGGCAGGTCCATGGCCAGGTGCAGGCGCACCGATCCGGTACGGGTGACCGCGGAGGCGGTGGGCGCCGCCGGTCGGTCCCGGTCCGGCGGTACGGCGGCGCGCCGGGACTGGGCCGCACGGGCGGCTTGGACGGCGATACGGGCGACCACCCTGTCCGGTATGACGGTGGCGCCCCGCTCGGCCGGAGGCGGCAGGCCGACGGCCCGCGCCGGTGGGCCGGACCCTTCGCCGGGGGGCGGGGCACCGGGCCGGGTGTTCACCGCTGCCTCCGCGCATGGAGGTCGAGATCGCCCTGCACGGCGAGGCCGACGATCAGCCCCGCCGTCCCCAGGACGAGAATGAGCAGGAATGCCCAGAAGCCGCCGAAGTAACCGGCGAAGCCCAGGGCCATGCCGGCCGCGAGGCCCGTCGTCGCTGCGTTCATCATGCACTCACCCGTCTCGCGAGCGTCCCTGTCGCCGTGATCACCCGCTCATGCCCGAGGGCACGGCGGTGGTCACGGCAGCGGTCACCGCACCCGGCCCTCGTCCTGTTCGGTCTGCTCCTCCGCGTCGTCGGGGAGGTCGACATCGTCGACCACGACGTTCACCTCGACGACCTCAAGCCCCGTCATCCGTTCCACGGCGCTGATCACGTTGGTGCGTACGACGCCGGCGACGTCGACGATGGAGACGCCGTACTCGACGACGACATCCAGGTCCACCGCGGCCTGCCGCTCGCCGACCTCGACCTTCACTCCTCGCGTGACACCTCCGCCGCCGCCGGGGACGCGTTCCCGCATGGCGCCGAAGGCCCGGGCCATCCCCGCTCCCAGGCTGTGGATGCCCGGTACCTCGCGGGCGGCCATGCCCGCGATCTTGGCCACCACGCCGTCCGCGATGGTGGTCTTCCCCCGTGTCTCGGCCGGAGTCCCGGCCCCGGTACGGCCCTTCAGCGCGCTCACGCCCGCATCGGCCCGGCCGCCCCCGCTGACGCTGGTGATGTTGTCCGTCATGGCGGTCGCCTCGATCGGTCAGTGGGAGACACCTGCGTGGTGCCGTCGAAAGGTTGGACACACGCGGCGGCGTACTCCTCACACGCATCGCATGTGACGTGTATCACATTGCCGCGTGCGGGTACCTGCTCATTCCGAGCCCTGTGCGGGAGTTGTCATGATCGAACGCGTTGCTTCGTCACGGTTGGAATGCGACCTGCCGGACGGAGTGCTGGCCGTACGGGCGGCCGAGGGGGACGAGGACTCCTTCGCCGTTCTCGTCCGACGGCACAGCCGGTCCCTCCTGGCCCTGGCCCATTGCATGCTCGGCAACCCCCAGGACGCCGAGGACGCTGTGCAGGACGCCTTCGTCAGCGCCTGGCGGCGACTGCCGGAATACCGCCACAGCGCGGATTTCCATACCTGGATGTACCGGATCACCGTCAACCGTTGCCTGACCATGCGCCGGCGCCGGCTGTCGCCCCTCTCCCTGAACGCCGTTGTCGAGCCCGTGGCAGGCGACGCGTGGAGCCAGCCCGACCGGTACGCCGAGCGGGACGCGGCCACCGCCGCCCTGACCCGCGCACTAGCCGAGCTGGACGCCGGGCAGCGGATCTGCTGGATCCTGAAGGAGGTGCAGGGCCTGCCCTACAAGGAGATAGCCCACGTGACGCGGACCAGCGAGCCGACGGTGCGCGGCAGACTGTTCCGGGCACGCCGATCCCTGCAGGAGGCGATGGGTCCATGGCGCTAGACGACCCGCACAGGCAGCTCCCCGGACATCGACCTGCGGTACGAGGGTGTGACCGTACGGCTGATCACGATCACGGACGACTGCTGGGGGCGACCGAGCGGCACATCGAGTTGGTCCGGCAAGTCCAGGTGGAGGCGAGGCGGGGCGCTGCCGCCTGTGGTGAAGTACTGGTAGCCGACCGCCCAAGTGCCGTCCAGGGAAAGCCTGTTGACCGGAACGCCGTTCGGGAAGCGGTAGGTGTCGGTCTTGTCGTCCAAGTCGACCGCAAGTCGTCTCGCGGACGCCGACCTCACGGGGGCACATCAAGGACACCTCGGAGTTCGACCGCGAGCAGCATCTCGGCGACCTGGGGTACCGCGACGAGCAGGGCGCCCACTACGGCACGGGCGGCGCCCCGTTCGGCGGTCCGCACGCCTGCCGCAGGGCCCGCTCTGAGCATCGCGGCCCCGGGACTCGTCAAAGAGTCACATCGCCTATGGCCGAATCCGGTGTGAGGCTCCGGCGCCTGGATGATCGTAGAAGTGTCCGTTGTGCCGAGTGAGGTCCGTTGCGCCGGGCACTCGGAGCAGCGACGTCTCGGGCAGGTATGCCCTACGAGGCTCGTCCGTGAAAGTCGGCCCGTCTTCGCTGAGAAGGAACGGCAGTGACACCGCGTCGGCGGAGGGCGTTCCTGGAGGGGGCATGAGCAGGGTCGGGGGCGTGCCCGTGCCGGTTCGTTCTCAGGCCGTGCATAGGATGACCCCGATGCGCCCCGCCGAGCAGCCCACCCCGCCCCCGCCGCACCGGCGGTGGCGAGCCCTGCTCGTGCTGGGGCTGCTGGCCGGACTGCTCGGCATGCACGCGCTGGCACCCGGCGGTGCCATGGGGCCCGGCGGGCAGAGCGGTCATGAGCGGGTCTCGCACATGACGGTGATGGTCACCGCGTACGACGGCTGCTCCGGCGACGACGGCCACTGCGGCGGCGACCACGCGCACCACGCCGACGCGACCTGCGCCTCGGGCGCGGTGAGCGGCGGACCGGCGCTGCCCGCGCTCGTTCCGGACCCGGTACCGGTCCCCGCGGCCGCCCACCCGGCCGGCTCCCGCCCGGCCACGGCACCGGACGGCGCCCGCGCGCCCCCCGATCTGGCCGAACTCCAACTCCTGCGGATCTAGCGGCACCAGAGCCGGCCGTGCGCGCACCGCGCCCCGGTCGTGCTCCCGTGTGCCCCCTCCCACCCACCGCAGGAGATCCAGCATGACCACCACACGTACCCGTGCCGCCCGTGCCGTCCTCGTCGCGCTGACCGCGACCGCCGCCCTCGCCCTCACCGCGTGCGGCAGCGGCGACGACACCGCCCACGGCGGCACACCGGCCGGCGCGTCCGCGTCGGCCACCACCGCCGGCGCGCACAACGCGCAGGACGTGGCCTTCGCGCAGCGCATGATCCCCCACCACCGGCAGGCCCTCCAGATGGCGGCCCTCGCCGCCGGCCGGGCCTCCTCGGCCCGGGTCGAGGATCTCGCCGCCCGGATCGAGAAGGCCCAGGACCCGGAGATCACGACCATGACCGGCTGGCTGAAGTCCTGGGGCGAGGACGTGCCCATGGCGGGCATGGACCACGGCGGCCACGCCGGCATGGCCGGGATGATGGACGACACGGACATGGCCGCCCTGAAGAAGGCCACGGGGACGGACTTCGACAGGATGTTCCTGACCATGATGGTCGAACACCACCAGGGCGCCGTCGAGATGGCCACCACCGAGCGGTCCAAGGGCGCCTACGCTCCGGCCACCCGCCTGGCCGGCGACATCGTCACCGCCCAGAACGCCGAGATCAAGGAGATGAACCAGCTCCTCGGCAAGGGCTGACCAGGGACGGGTCGGCCGCGCCCGGCGGGTGCGGCCGACCCCACGCACAGACCGCCAGCAACTTCTCCAGCAACCCGAGCGCCCAGCGCAGTTGCACCGCCGTGAAGGTCAGCGGCGGGG